>JBBRTW010000584.1:0-3565 GCA_038244055.1 Tepidisphaerales bacterium
ATGAAGGATGAAGGATGAAACAGAGAAACCAGCGCCTCTCAGTGGCTCTTCCCGCACTCTTGAATGAGCGATGAGCGCAGTGGCCGAGAAGGTGTGCCATTTCCGGGCAAGCCCGCAAACGAGTTCCATCGCGCAATGATCGCCAATCGGCTCGCCTGGGCGCGGCCATCGCGCCGGCCGCCACCTTGTGACAAGCCCTACAGTCTCCGGCCGCCCGGCCCGGCCTGACCTCGTCCGCCCTGACCTTGCCCGCGCTGACCTTGCCCGCCCTGGCTTGCCCGCCCCTGTTCCGGCGCGGTTCTCGGCTGCTCGACTGTCTGCAACTTCTTCTGATCCGCCCGCAGCACGGTCAGACGGATCATGTCGATCGCCTCGGTCTGCATTTTGTCGGTGGGCGAAAGATACGGATCGCTCTCGGCCACCTTCTCATCGACATGCATGGCTGCCACCACGCCGCAGGCCACGTACGCCTGCTGCTTCTGCTCATCGCTCAGGCGCGAGCCGGCGAAGCGGCGAAAGATCTTGTCGTACAACTCATCGCCGGCGATCCGCCGCAACTGCGAAAGATCGAACTGCTTGTTGAACTCCCGCCGCAGGTCCGCGCGAACGGTCTCCTGCTCGGCCCGCAGGGGCTGGGCCTTCTTCTCGGCGGCCGTGGCCCGGTCGCTGTTGCGGCCATTGCGGCGGGCAGCCGTGACATCCTTCCAGGCGGTTGCGTACTCGATGCCCTTGGGGGTCTTCTCCCACTTCTCATAACCCGCGTTCCGCTCGGCCAGTTTCTGCTTGTACTTTTCCAGATCAGCGCCGGTCAACTCCAGCAGTTCCGGAATGCGATCGTAATCCGCGCCCTTGGCCGCCAAGGCGCGGGCGGCCGGGCTCAGGGGCGCGGCGGCGGGGGTTGCGGTTGGCGGCTTGGTGGTCGAATCCGCCGGCTTGGCGGTTGACCCGGCCGGGGATGACGCCGATGAAGTCGTCTTCGCTCCCGAATCGCCGCCCTTGGCATCGGCGGCTTTCGTATCGCCCGCCTTGGCATCCGTTGGTTTAGTATCGCTCGTCTTGGCATCGCCCGTTTTCGCATCGCCCGTTTTCGCATCGCCCGTTTTCGCATCGCCCGTCTTGGGGGTCGTTGTTGTCTTGGGCGGGGTCGTGGTCGTCTTGGCGGGGGCGGCCGATGCACCCGAAGTTCCCGCAGCATCCTTGGGCGGCGCGGCCCACACCCCCACCGAACAGGACAGGAATAACGCGACGCCGCTGGCGAGGTTGGCTTTCATCAGTTTCTCACAGGTGTAAAAGGCCCGGGCGCAAACAAAACGGGAAGGTGATGTTCCGGGAAGGAGAGCGGGAAACCAATTCCCCACAATGCCCTCGCGAAACGGTCCCTGATATCGACTCAACGATGGTCTAGTCAGTTTATTGCATCTACCACCCATCAATACCGCCGGGATGCGATCTGTTTAACCCGAATAATTCAGATGAACCACGAAAAACACGAAGGGCACGAAGAAGACCGGAGTAGAGTAGAAATGTAATTAGCGTAGCGTGCGTTCACCGTTGACCGACCTTTTGACTGTAAGTCCTTTAGTTCATTCCTCTTCGTGCATTTCGTGTTTTTCGTGGTGAATAGTCTGGGTTAATGGCCCGGCGAGTTACACGGGCGAGGTTACTCGCGTAGGCGTGTCTTCGATTACAATCGAATCCCCATTACCTGCGGAGGCTTCGCCATGTTTCGCCCTTCTCCACTTCTCACATGCGTTTTCACCGCCCTCTCCCTTTTTCCCACCCTCGCCCCCGCCCAACCCCTCGCGCCCCTCCAACCTCCTCCGCCTCCGCCGAGAAAGCCCAATATCGTTTTTCTCCTGGCCGATGACCTGGGCCGGGGCGATCTGGGCTGCTACGGCCAGCAGATGATCCGCACGCCCAACATCGATCGCCTGGCCGTCCAGGGCATGCGCTTCACCAGCCACTACTCCGGCCACAATGTCTGCGCCCCCTCGCGCTGCGCCCTCATGACCGGCCTCCATCCCGGCCACGGATATATCCGCGAGAACCGCGGCGGCCTGGGCGCTGGCAAGGAAGGCCAGGAACCCGTCCCCGCCGACTACCTCTCCCTTCCGCTCGGTCTCCACAAGATCGGCTACGCCACCGGCGGTTTCGGCAAGTGGGGACTGGGCTTCATCGACTCCACCGGCAGTCCCCTCAAGCAGGGCTTCGATCACTTCTACGGCTACAACTGCCAGGCCGTCGCCCACAACTATTATCCCGACCATCTGTGGAATGACGACCAGCGCATCGCCCTCAACAACCCCACCTTCTCCGCCCATCAAAAACTCCCGGCCGGCGCGGACCCGAAGAACCCGGCGAGCTATGCCTCCTTCTCGGGCAAGGATTACGCCCCCGATCTCATCGCCGCCAAAGCCCTCGAATTCGTCAAAGCCAACAAGGACAAACCCTTCTTCCTCTACTGGCCCACCACCGGTCCCCATCTGGCTCTGCAAGTCCCCGAGGACTCGCTCAAGGAATACGAAGGCAAATTCCCCGAAGAGCCGTATATCGGCGATCGCGGCTATCTCCCCCATCGCGCTCCCCGGGCGGCCTACGCCGCGATGGTCTCGCGCATGGATCGCGAGGTCGGCCGGATCATGGACCTCGTTCGCGAGCTTGGCCTGGATGAACAGACAATCTTCATCTTCACCAGCGACAACGGCTCGCTCTACGATCAACTCGGTGGCACCGACACCGACTTCTTCAGCTCCAACGCCGGCTTTCGCGGCCGCAAAGGCTCCTACTACGAGGGCGGCTTCATCGCTCCCTGTATCGTCGTCTGGAAGGGTAAAATCGTCGCCACCTCCACCACCGGCCGCGTCACCGGTTTTGAAGACTGGCTCCCCACGCTCTTCGAACTCATCGGTGCCAAGGACAACATCCCACAAGGCATCGACGGCATCAGCTTCGCCCCCACACTCCTGGGCCAGAAGCAGGACCCGCGCCCCTTCCTCTATCGCGAATCCCCCGGCTACACCGGGCAGCAGTGCATCCGAGTCGGCGACTGGAAAGCCATCCGCACCCACCTCAACCCCGCCCCCAAAGCCAAGGACCAGGCCCCCGGCCCCATCGAACTCTACGACCTGTCCAAAGACCCCGCCGAATCCACCGATGTGGCCGCCCAGCACCCGGAGATCGTCGCCAGGCTGGTGGAGATGATGAACCAGCAACATCAGCCCTCGAAGCTCTTCCCCATCCGGGCCCTCGATGTGCCCGCCAAGCCATAGCGCTGCCGCCTCCATAAATTCAGATGAACCACGAAAAACACGAAGGGCACGAAGAAGAGTAGAAATCTAATTTGCGCAACGTGCGTTCACCGTTTGCCGACTTTTTGACTGTAACGTCCTTTGGTTCATTCCTCTTCGTGCATTTCGTGTTTTTCGTCACTACTGTCCGGTCAGAAGTCGAACAGCATCAACTGGTTACGATTATCGTCCTCGGCGTTTTTCTGCTGAATCTCTGAAAACACCTGAATTATCGGGGTTTTCTCGAAGATCATGACACTCAGGATTTGTGCGATTTC
>JBBRTW010000585.1:0-3557 GCA_038244055.1 Tepidisphaerales bacterium
GAGCTCGAAACACGAATGCCATCCTTGGCCTCCTGGTGATCGCCGCACAACCTCCGTCGCGCAGCCCGACAGATTATCGGCATCATCAGTGTCACCCCATCACCAAGAATCTTCTGACAGTTGTTCATGCGCCGATCCTTATCGCGCAAGACGTGCCAATGCTTACTGGCTGAGCGGCCATCTCCGGGCGGAGTCCGCGTATGTCGGGACGGTGGGGCTCTGTGTCGCCGTCACGGTCATTGGACTGGCCGTCAGCGGTGTCAATGCGTGCTGGGTTTTTATTTCCGTCGGCGCCATTGAGCGGCAATTTGCGACGTCGTTCCAAGGGCCGTGGGCGCTGGCGATCGCGATCGCCGGCGGCATTTTGACGATAGCGGCGATCATCCCGGTCGCGCAACTGACGGCCCGATGGAAACGGCGATAGGTATTGAATCGTCTGGCGGCTCTGGAATGCCAGTGAAGCGCAGGGCCGTTCCATCCCTGCCTTCCGCCTACTTTTCCCGTGCCCCAACCCCGCTACTTCCTCTTGTCCCTCACGGTCATCAGACTGTAAGTCACCAGGTTCGTCCCCATCTGGAAGGAGGTTTCCACATCGCCGCGTTTGCGGCCGAGGTTGACGACGGCCCAGGCGCTGCCCATGTCCCCGGGGCTGAAGAAGACCATGAGCCGGCCATCCTCATCGAAGAAGCCGCGGGCGGCCGGCGAGCCGTGGTCGCGGTAGATGGGGCAGCCGCCCGTAAGTTTGTAAGGCATCCAGCGGCCGCGGTAGACCTCGTGGTCGAACTCGATCGGGCGCGGGGCTTTGCCGGGGAGCACGCCGCTCATGAAGCGCATGAAGTGCTGCTCGAAGTTGCCGCCGCTGGAGTCGGCGACCATCATGCCGCCGCCAAGGAGGTAATCGCGCAGGGCCTTGCGCTCGGACTCGGAGGCTTCAATGCCGCCGGTGCCGGTCATGAAGAGCATGGAGGGCATGAACTCGCCGCGGTGGTCGGGGAGATCGGAGAGGCGGATTCTTTCTTCCGCGCCGACTTTTTTCAGATTCAGCGCGAGTTTGACTTCACGCAAAAGCGCGGGGAGGGCTTCGGGATTGGCATCCCAATCGCCGCCCGAGTATTTGACGCGATAGAGCCAGAGGGGGGCGTTGATGCGCGAGCCAAGGGGCGAGCCGGCGGCGGTGTTGCCGGAGCCCTCGCCGCCGGGCAAACCTAATGGTCCCGGCGGGCCGATCTCGCCCGTGCCGAGGGTATCGATGGCGGTCTGCATCTGGGCCTGGGTATCGGGTCGTACCTGGTTGTCGTTCTTGGACAGGAGCAGCGCCCGCAGGCCATCGGGGCTGAAGCGTTCGAGAAACCTACGGCGGGCGCGCTGTTTCTGAGCTTCAAGGGCGGCCGAGGCGACTTGCTGCGTTTTGGTTTTGATGATCTCGGTCTTGGGTTGTTGCTTGGTGCCGGAGTCGGGCTTGCCGGTGCCGCCGAGTTTGCCGGAGGGTGTGCCGGCCGCGATCTTGTCGCCGGAACCGCCGGGCAAGCCCAGAGGGCGATCGTGGCGGCAGGAAAAGTTGAGAAAGGAGGGAGCGAAAAGGAGCAGATGGGCGAAGAGCGCGATGGCGAGGCACCAGGTCAGGCGACGGTCCGGCCGGCGCAGGGAGATGCGGGACGGGAGGGAAGGGTCGCCGGCATCGGCGGCGGATGATGCGGTGGGGACGGTCGTCACTGCAATCCAATACACATGGGGAGGGCGTGTGATCAAAACGAAAAACGAAAAACTGAAGGCGGGGAAAGGCTATCGGGGATTGACACCTATCGGGGATTGACGCGAAGACCCAGAGGCACGGAGGCGCGGGGAAGAGTACGAGAAGTGGGTTGTGGTTTGTCGATTGGGCGGGGCTCGACGCAAACGATGGCCGGGCATTTCAGAAAGATTCTGACCGATATATCCAGATTTGACGGCCAAAAATGGCTGGAGCGGACATCTTGGCGGAGCGCGTATGCTGGATGGGGAGCGCGGATTTTGGCAGGAAATTGGGGGTGACAAGGCGCAAGTAATTATATTTACAGGGTTTGTGTCGCGGTCGGTCTGTGCAATTCCCGTACTCCTGGCGACTGGCACCACCCTTGCTTTCTTTATAACGTCGCTGGTTGGGACTGGTCGAAAGATAAGACTCAGGCAGCGACACTTTGATAGCCATTCTTCCCCCCGATGTGACGGGCGTTTCATCCCACAACCCGAAACGGCCCGTCATCAGCTCCATTCGAAGCCGCTCTTGCCCGGGGCGGCTTTTTTTACGCGCGCATTTCGCCTAGAACCCAGTAGGCAGTAGGCGGTAGGCGGTAGGCAGAACCTTGGCCGCCAGTCGAATTCATCGCCTGCGCCAACTTCTGGGTTTGGCCATGGCGATACTCCCCCTCTTCACTCAACATTCGCGCTCCTGGCGGGAAAACCGGTATGTGTACCCGGTCCTCTCCCGGCGGGCGCGGGGGCTTTCGATTGGGGTGAACCTCAACCCGGACAAGGTCTGCAACTTCGATTGCGTCTACTGCTGCGTGGATCGGACCACGCCGGCTATTATCAAAGAAGTTGATCTGGAGATTCTGCGCGACGAGCTCGATCATCTCCTGGGGCTGGCGGCCAGTGGGGAAATTTTTTCGCAGCCGCCCTTCGACCAGACGCCCGCGCCGCTGCGGCGTTTGAATGATGTCGCTTTCTCGGGAGATGGGGAGCCGACCTCCTACAAAAAGTTCGGCCCGGCCGGCCGGATGGCGGTGGAGCTTTTGGAGAAGCATCAACTGTCGAATGCCGATGCGCGCGTTCGCCCGCCTGTCGCCACCGCGCCAGTGAAGATCGTCATCATCACCAACGCCACGCTCTTCCACCGCCCGGTCGTGCGCGAGGCGCTGGCTTATCTCGATTCCCATCACGGCGAGATCTGGGCCAAGCTCGATGCGGGCACCCAGGTGTATTACAAGCTGATCGAGCGGACGAGCATTCCGCTTTCGCGGGTCATCGAGAATATTCTCGACGCCGGGCGGGTTCGGCCCGTGGTGATTCAATCCCTCTTTCTCCAACTGCACGACGCCGGCCCGGATGATGCGGAGATCGATGCCTACATCGCCCGGCTGAAGGAGCTGGTGTCGGGCGGCGGGCGGATTAAACTGGTACAGGTTTACACGGTGGCCAGAAGCACGGCCGTCCCCGAATGCACGCCCCTGCAGGCCGGGAGGCTGGATGCGATCTCGGCAAGGGTGAAGCGCGAAACGGGGCTGGAGGTGGAGACGTATTACGGGCCGGGGTGAGCGACTCGTAGGCAAAAGGGTCAGGAGCCGGGGGACGATTATCAGCGTAAGGAGCGTTCCTGGTGGCCGGCTCCTGACCCTGACTTGTCCCCTCCCCATTAAGACAAGCCGGGACAGAGCGCCGGAGCGCAGCGACAGAGCGCCGTCCCGGATGGCGTCCCCTGCAAAACGCGCCAACTCGCACCGTAATTCACCCAAGCTTCAGATGCGTCAATATCCAATAGATCGCAAATCCACAAATTGCGCCGATTCCATTCAAGATGA
>JBBRTW010000586.1:0-3557 GCA_038244055.1 Tepidisphaerales bacterium
GCCGCCCTTCGCACGTTTGCATACTCTTCATAAACAAAACTCCCCCCCGCCGCCCCCAGCAGAATCATTCCCACCACCAGCAACCGCCCGCCCCACTTCCGCCCCGGCAACTTCCACCATCGCCCGAACGCCCCACCCAGCAACAGCGCCCCCGCCGCCCCCACCCAGATGATGCTTCCCGGCGCATACCACATATCCATTCCTCGCGATTCCTCCGCGCGAGCATAACACAAAGCCAGGAAAGCATTCAGGGTTCAGAGTTGAGGGTTCAGGGTCAGGAGCCGGCCGCCAAAGACGCCAATCCGCCGACCACCATCGCCCGGCTCCTGACCCTTTCACGTTGCCCGCAAAAAACCTAAGCAATCCAACTTCAATGTTCAACAAAGATCGCTCCCAACATTTCTGAACCCCTCAACCCTCAACCCTCAACCCTCAACCCTCAACCCTCAACCCTCAACCCTGAACCCTGAACCCTGAACCCTGAACCCTGAACCCCGAACCCCGAACCCCGAACCCCGAACCCCGAACCCAACAATTCTTCCCGACCCACTTGAGATTCCCGCCCACCCGCGCAAAGATGCCTTGTCGCGCAGAGCCGCTCTGCCGCATCCCATGTCCCGCAGAAGGAGACCCGCATGACCCCGACCGAATTGGCCGCCGATTTCGTCAGCCGCAACGTCGAGCTTCTCAAGATGACCGTTTCCGATTTCTCCGATCAGGATTTTCTCACCCGCCCCGTCCCCGGCGCCAATCATGCCGCCTGGCAGGTCGGTCACCTCGTCGGCTCCGCCCATCACATGGTCGGCGCGGTCGCCCCCGGCGTGATCCCCGACGCCTTCGCCTCCTACGGCGAAAAATATAGCGGCAAAACCGCCGGCAGCGACGACCCCAAACAGTTCGGCTCCCGCGCCGAGCTCCTCGAAGCCTTCGCCCAGGCCTACGCCGCCGTCGTCAACTGGGCCACCCACCTCACCCCCGAAGAGATGAACAAACCCACCCCCGGCGGCATGGCCCAGTTCGCCCCCACCGTCGGCCACCTCGTCCTCATGAACGGTGCTCACATCTCCATGCACCTCGGCCAACTCCAGGTCCTCCGCCGAAAACTCGGCAAGCCTTTGCTGTTCTGAATTTCGGAGATCACCGCGGAATTCACCGCAGAGACGCAGAGACGCAGAGACGCAGAGAAGAATGGGAAGAAGAATGAGAACTGGCTTCACCGTGTCAATCGCACCTTCGATCGAGGTTGATCTGCGCCTGTTGCGGTGACCTGCCCGCCTTTGCCGCATACCCAAACCACCGGCCCGCCACCGGTGGTTTTCCTTTGCGCCCGCATATCAACTTTATCGATCCTTCCCCGCCTTTTGTCATCTTCAATTCTCTGCGTTCTCTGCGTCTCCGCGGTGATCCATCTTCGATGATTCCAGAACATTGCCATAGTTGATTATCAGACCCATTGCGCATTCTCCATAGTTTATTTCCTCAATTCACATCCGAATCGCGCCAAATGTGATGTCGCCTCCTTATCGGACTGTCGCGAAAAATCGTTATATACGTTTTTATTTGCATTTCTTAACGCGCTTCTGCCATACTCCGCCCCGCCGTCGATCGCTCGATGCTGGAGCTCGGACCTGTTGTTCCCGCCGCACTCCGCTTCGCTCGATGGCCCGTTGTTGTAGTTCACCTCTGTTGTCCGCTTGTCGCGTTTCGCATGGTTGGCCATGCATTCGCAGAATTGGAGCCGCATCGTGATTGAGTCCACCGCCCCGCGCCGTCGCCTTCCCTTCGCCTCGCAAGTCCTCCGCCGCGCCGCCTCCTCGGCCGTGCGATCCCTGCCTGCCCCATCCGTCCGCCTCGAATCCCTCGAATCGCGCCGAATGCTGTCGGCCGGCACATTCGATACCCCGCAAACAGTGGGCTTTCTCGGATCCGTTAACGAATCCGCTGCCGCGGTCGCGCGGGATGACTTCGGCCCCCATCCGACCCACCGGGTCTTTGTCGCCGGCAATCAGCCTGACTCGAACAAGGTCGTCATCGCTTGCTACTTCGCGCCCACCTTTGGCGATTCGCCCCTGGTGCTCGATCCTGCCTTCGACGGCGACGGGATCGCCACGTTCGCCTTGCCAAAGCATTTCGTTGTCAGCGATCTCGCCATCGATCCAAGCTCAAATGACATCTATCTTGCCGGCGCAGTCGACAATCCGGTTCCCAACCACCCTGAACTTGCCTATCACGACCTCGCCTTGGCCCGCATCTCCTCCGCCGGCACCCTGGACACTACCTTCGGCATCGGCGGCATGGCTAGCGTCGGCATGACCGATGCCTTGGGCAATCCCACCGATGATACCGCCTCCGCTGTCGCCGTCGATATTCACGGCAACATCATCCTCGGCGGCAACTCCTCTTATGGCCTGCATAATAGCAGCTTCGTCATCGGCCGCTTCACGCCCGCGGGTATTCTCGATTCAACGTTCGATCCGACCGGCGCGGTCCATGGCGTGGTCGTTGATCCGATCAACGGAGATGCCACCTTGGGCGATCTGGTTATTGACGGCGATGGCACATCCATCATTGCCGGCGGCAGTTCCTCCGATGGCACCGGCTTCTCCTTCACGCTCGCCAGCTACGGCAATACTGGCGCTCGCGGCTGGGTTACCTCCACTCCCCAGCTCTCCGGCGATAGTTCTCAAATCACCGCGCTCGCCCTCCAGGGCGACGCGATTCTCGCCGGCGGCTACGCCACGCCCACCTCAACCTTCGCCCCCTACCTCGCCGTCGCCCGCTATCTCAATGGCTCTTTCGATCCCTCCTTCAACAGCGGGGCCACTTTCACCGATTCCAACGTCGCCTTCGATTTCAAGCCCACAGCGATCGGCGGTGCCACCACCGGCATCTCCATCGCCGGCACGCTCGGAAGCGGCGTCGCGAGCATTGGCGCGATCGTCCGCCTTACCCCAGATGGCTCCTCCCTCGATACCAGTTATGGCGATCCCAGTTCCGACCCGCCGGCTTCCACCGGTCTCCTCACCCTCCCCGCCCTCCAGACCAGTTTCGCCGCCACCATCGACCCCCTCACCGGCAACGCCGTCCTCGCCGGCGCATCCCTCGCCCCCGACCAGGGCCAGAATCTCGGCACCATCGCCGTCAACGCCGCCGGCGATTCCACTCAATCCGCCAACCTCGACATCATCGGCCCCGCCCAGGACAGCGCCCTCGTCGCCGCCTACGATTCGGAAGGCAAACTTCTCGCCGCGGGCCAGAGCACGATTCATCGCGGCACCGACAACATATCCCAGGCCGTCCTCGTCCGCCGCACCCCGACCGGCGCGGCCGATCTCACCTTCAACTCCACCGGCTCGCTCGCCATCCCCTCCCTCAAGCGCATCACCGGCATCGCCTTCCAACCCGGCCGCATCCTCGTCGCCGGCTTCGCGCAGGATGGATCGGCCGCGGTCGTCGCGGTGGATTCCGCCGGCCATATCGATCCCAGCTTCGGCAGCGGCGGCACGGCGACCATCGCCGTCTCCGTGTTCCCTGAGGGGGATAACGGGGTCCTCTCC
>JBBRTW010000587.1:0-3504 GCA_038244055.1 Tepidisphaerales bacterium
AACGCCCACGGGTAAGGCCATAGTCCGAATAATTCAGATGAACCACGAAAAACACGAAGGGCACGAAGAAGAGCGGAGAAGACTAGAAATGTAATTTGCGCAACGTGCAATTCACCGGTTACCGCCTTTTTGACTGAAAATCTTTTGGCTCATTCCTCTTCGTGCATTTGGTGTTTTTCGTGGTGAATAGCCTGGGTTAAGCCACCGCCATCTGCGGCTTGGGGGCGTTCTGGGCGATCCACTTGCGAAGCTGGCCGGTCTGACTTTCCCAGGCGCTGCTGGCGCGGGCGGTGAGGAAGGTTTCGTAGAGCGCATCGAGCGTCTTGCCCAGATCGCGCAGGAGCGCGATCCGCTCTTCGAAGACGACGCGGGCGGATTCGGCATCTTCGATTTCGGGAAGCTTGGCGCTGCCGAGGGTGAAGGATTCGGGGTTGAAGGAGAAATCGTACTGCAGGCCTTTGGCATGGAGCGTCAGCGCGGCTTTGCGGGGGACCTTGCCCGTTCGCAGCGCATCGCGGGCTTCGGGCATGCGGGTGGGGCCGTTGCCGCGGAGCGAATCCCGGCCGGTTGCGCCGAAGACGCAATCGAGATCGAGCATGCGGTCGAAGAGAATCGCAACCTCGCCGGCCGACTTGGTCTTAACCTCGCCATCGCGGGCATCGGCGTAATACCAGAGCCAGAGTAGAAACTCATTGCCCAGGAAATCCTTGGGCTGCGGGCCTTTGGCAGTCCAGGGGTACTCGGCCGGCTGATGTTCGCCATCGGGGCCCCAGGCGAAGCGCGTGGGCTTGAAATCCTCATATTCGCGGCGCTTGCCGCGATCGATCAAATCGCGGGCGGCCAAGGTCCCGGCCGAGAGGGGCTGGAGCTCGCATTTGAAGCTGCGCTCGAAGATTTCGGCCAGTTTTTCGAAATTCGCGCTCGCCGCGGCGCTGTAGACCATCGCGCCCGGCACATCCCAGAGCAGCGGCACGAGCTTGCTGCGGCGGAATCGGCCGGATTTGATGTCCTCCTCGATCTTGGCGCGGACGATTTCCTTCACCTCTTTTTTCTGGGTTTTGGAGATGAAGCCACTGGGGTTGGCGGCGGCGAGAATGGCCTCTTCCTGAAGCGTGTAGGCCTTTTTGACATCGCCGGGGACTTTATTAGTGTCGATGCGCAAGGCGAAGAAGAGGCAATCGGCGTAGACATTGTTATCGAAGGAAAACTCCGTGTCGTAGATATGCCGGCCGGCGGACCAGCCGTATTCGACTTCATCCACGCCGAACTCGCCGGGGACCAGGGCATGCTCGGCCATGCGCGCGATGAGCTTCTCATCGGGCTGGGCCGGGGCTTTGCCTACAACTGCGAAGCGGCGGAAGGTGATGGAGCCGGAATGAAAACCCATGGGAGCCTTTGGGGAAAGAAGCGAGAAGCGAGAAGTTAGAAGCGTGAAACATGAAGACATGAAACATGAGGAGGCTCGGAATGCGGGCCGCCGGTTGTTTCAGTCGTCCGATGGCGTTTTACCAGTTGGCGGGCGAATGCCAAGATGGGGGTGCGACATCAACAGGGATCGCGCATGTTATCCACACGCGATTGTGGAAAACTTTTTTGGATTATTGTGGAGGCAATTCGTCACCATGTGCCGGCGTCACTCGCCCGTGTCACGAGGCGACACGGTGGGGGGTTGCCAAAACGCTGTTGTGGCGAGACGATTGGCGAAATCGCACGTCCTGCAAGTCGTGGGGGCGTGTTTGAACCATTGGAGAAACCGCTTGATGCGCAAGATTCTGATCCCCGCGTTGCTGGCCGCCGGCTCATTTCTCTTTTTGACGGGGTGCGCCAAAAATCCGCGCGATCCGGCCCAGATGGGCGATGCGGGGGAGATGAAATCGCCCTATCCATCGGCCACGCCTGAAGCGGTGGTGAAGGTGACGGACAAGATTTTCCCGGCCGTGGTGCGGCTGGATGTGGCGGCCGAGATGTATCGCGATGGCAAGCGCGATCTGATGCGCGGGATCGGCTCGGGCGTGATTATCGATGCCGAGGGGCGGGTGCTGACGAACTATCATGTGGCCGGGCGGGCGGCGGAGATTTTCATCACGCTGGCCAATAAAGAGCGCATCCCGGCGCATCTGATCGGCGATGACCACTGGACCGATCTGGCGATCGTGCAGATGGACATGGAGGAAATTCACAAGCGCAACATGACCTTCAAATACGCCGAGCTGGGGTCGAGCAAGAACCTCATTCCGGGGCAGGATGTGATGGCGATCGGCACACCTTACGGTTTCGCGCGGACGCTGACACTGGGCGTGGTCTCGAACCCCGATCAGACTTTTTATCCGCAGCAGCTCGACATCAACGGCTATGAAACCGGCGATTTTTCGAACTGGATTCAGATGGATACCCCGATCAACCCGGGCAACTCGGGCGGGCCGCTGGTGGATTTGAATGGTTATGTGGTGGGTATCAACACCCGCGGCGGCGGGCAGAATTTGAACTTCGCGATACCGGTGGATACGGCGCGGGAAGTGATCGCCGCGATTTTGAAATCGGCCACGCCGGAGAAGAAGGGGAAAGTGGCCCGCGGCGACCTGGGGCTGGAATTCAAGCCATTGCAGGATCTGGAAACGTTCTACGCGATCGACATCAACAAGGGCGTGCTGATCAACAGTGTCGAGCGCAACAGCCCGGCCCAGAAGGCGGGCGTGAAGACCTCGGACATCCTGCTGGAAATCAACGGCAAGCCGGTGAACGCGCGATTCCCGGAGGAACTGGCGGCGGTGCGGAAGGCGATCGCGATGATGCCGGTGGGCAGCGATGTGGAATTGACCGTGCGCCGCGGCAAGGAAACGCTGAAGATCAAGGCCGCCACGGTGAAGCTGGAAAGCTCGCTCGGCGATGAGAAGGAAGCCAAGACCTGGGGCATGTCGGTGCGCGATGTCACGCGGCAATATGCCAATCGCATGCAGTTGGATGATGCCAACGGCGTGTGGATCACGACGCTTTCACCCGGCTACCCGGCCGGAAAGGCGGAGCTTCAAGTGGGAGACGTCATCCGGTCGGTGAATCTCAAGCCGGTCAAGGATGTCGATGAATTCGTCAAGCTGTACGAGGCCTCGGTGAAGAACAAGGACCAGAAGGTGCTTATCGAGGTCAGCCGGATGCGCGGCAAGCAGACGGCGGTGTTGAAGGTGAGTTATTGAGTTGCGAGTTGTTCATTAGTCAATTGTCCATGGTCAATTGTGGATTGTCAGTGGTCAGTTGTTCGTTGTCAGTTGTGAGGAGGGTCTCAATCCGTCATGCTGAGCTTGCGAAGCATCTGGCCGCGAACTTGGAGGGCTGTTCGAGTTGCTTACTGGCCGCAGCCCATCGTGAAGATCCTTCGGTCGTCTATACTCCCTCAGGATGACGGCATTCGTCTTGTTTTTCATCCTTATGCCTTCTGCCTTCTGCCTTCTGCCTTCATCCTTTGATGTCCCTGTACCCTGAACCCTTTTCCCCTATTTCCTACATGAT
>JBBRTW010000588.1:0-3480 GCA_038244055.1 Tepidisphaerales bacterium
GGGTAACTACACCACGGGCGACGGCGCGCGCCGGGATAAGGATGGCTACTTCTGGATCGTCGGCCGGATCGACGACGTCCTCAACATCGCTGGCCATCGTCTGGGAACTTCGGAAATCGAGAGCGCGCTCGTGAGTCATCCGAAAGTCGCGGAAGCCGCCGCGGTCGGCCGCCCAGATGAAATAAAAGGCCAGGGCCTCGTGGTCTTTGTCACCTTGAAAGGCGGCGTTGATCCCACTCCGAGCCTGAAGACCGAGCTCCGCGACCATGTCGGGATCCATATCGGCGCGATTGCCAAGCCCGATGAAGTCCGCTTCGCCGAAGCCCTTCCAAAAACGCGCAGCGGCAAAATCATGCGCCGGTTATTAAAGGAAATCGCCAGCGGCAAAACCGTCACCGGCGATACCACCACGCTGGAAGACTTCAGCGTTCTGGCCAAACTGGGCAGCGCGGAGGAATAACCGGCCTCCCGCGCCCGATCCTCCCCCGTCCGGGCCGCCCTAACGAACAAAGCAGCGGAGAATCCGCCCTCTTGGCCCCGCCCGGCGACCAACCCTTTGGCGCGCACTCCGGCGGATCCACGCCGCCCTTTTCTCCTAGCACCGCGACCGCTGCGCAAACCAGATTCCGGCGAAGTCTTCCCCTCGCCGCGGGCGCCCGATCTTCTACGGCTGTGGCCGTATTTACGGGCCGGAGGCGCGGGCGCAAAGATGCGCGCGCATGGGGAAAAATCCGCGATCGCGCAAACCGCGCCAACCCGCCAGGGCGCTGTCGGCGCACCAGGCGGGCAAGCTCGCGTCGCACAAGAAGCCCACCTACGACCCCGACGCCCCGGCGGGTCCCGCGGAACATCTCACGGAGGGCGAGATGGATGTGATCACCCTCGTCGCGGAGAACCTGAGCGATCCGGAGATCAGTCAGAAGAGGGGGACCAAAATCGCCACGGTCCAGAAACATATCGAGAACGCCTACAAGAAGCTGAAGGTAAACACCCGGGCCGGGGCCGCGATCTGGCTGTTGACCCGGCGGAACGAAGCGCTCCAGCGTGAGGTCGCGATGCTGAAGGAGATGCTCGCGAAAAAGGAGGAATGAGGTCTCTGAAAATGCCCCCACATGACGACCCCAGAAGCTGCCGGTTTTGGCCCAGAAGCTTCCCCGGTGGCGGCAAACCCGTCCGCTTTTGCGACGAAACCTTCCCCGTTCGCGGCCAAAGCTTCCCGATCTGGCGCAGACCCGTGCCCGTTGGCCGCGAAACCTGCCCGGTTCGTCGCAGACCCGGCCTCGTTTGCCACGGAACTGTCCGCTTTTGCGAAGAAGCCTTCCCCTTTCGCCGCCAACGCTGCCCCGTTCGGTCCAAACCCGTACCCGTTTGCGGCAAAACCGTCCGGCCTTGGGCCTAAAACCGCTCTTTTGGCCGCGAAAGACACCCCATCTGTCCACCGACTGACACTTTCCGGCTAAAACGCCCCATTTTTACCCGCCACCCCCAGCACAACAACCAACCAACCAGAAAGACAACCCAACCATGACCAAAGCCATCACCGACTTCAGCGGATACACAGCCCCAAGCCTGTTCTCCGCTGGCCAAGTCATTCACGACCAACTGACGCTCAACGCCTCCGTCTTTCCCGGCGGGCCGATGAGTCTGGCCGCCTTCCAGGCGGAGATCGACGACTACGAGGCCAAGATGAACGCCAGGGCGAGCGGCGCCTACATCGATACGCTGGCATTCAACATCTCCCGCCACCAGCTGGAAGGCACCCTCGCCGACTTCGGCAACTACGTGAATTCCGTGGCCAAGGGCGACGCCATGATCGTCGCGCAAAGCGGGTTCCCGCACTACGAGACCGAGCACTCGCCCGACTACAACCCACCCGCGGCGCCGGGCAACCTCGTCGCGCGCCAGGGTGACCTGAGCGGCAGCATGGTCC
Organism: Tepidisphaerales bacterium; assembly: GCA_038244055.1. GTDB lineage: Bacteria > Planctomycetota > Phycisphaerae > Tepidisphaerales > Tepidisphaeraceae > DASPKW01. Next base: position 1,931 of record JBBRTW010000588.1, read on the forward strand.
TGCGCTACCGGCCAGGCCGGCAAAAGAGCATCAACGAAGTGGCCACGAACATCGGCGATCCGAACAGCGAAGCGGATTGGAAACCGGCTGGCCTTTTCAGCGGCGGCAAAGCCGTCGTGAGCGGCATCATCCCGGGCACGAAAGTGTGGAGCCGGGTCCGCACCGCCGGCCTCAAAGGCGTCATGGGCGCCTGGAGCGACCCGGCGCAGTTGATGGTGGTGTGACCGGGGCGCAGCCGATCAGGGATCGATCCGCGGCCACCACCGCCGCGTCGCCTTTAGGGGCGGCGCGGCGGATTTTGGGGGGCGGGAAGGGGAAGGCGACGGATCCTGATCCCGCTTCGCCAAGCAGGACAGCGCGCGCGCTTACAAGACTGGGCCGAGCATCGCGACGGCGTTATCCCAGAGCCGGCGTTTGATGGGCCACCGGGCGAGCATCTCGGCGGTCACTTCGTGCGATTGGGCCAGGTATTCCTCCTGACGCCGGCGCATCTCGGCGGTGAGCGCGGGATCGTAGAACAGGATGTTGTTCTCGTAGTTCAGGTCGAAGCTGCGCCGGTCCATGTTCGCGGAGCCAATGAGGGTGATCGAGTCATCGAGGGTGAGTGATTTGGCATGCAGCAGGCCGCCCTCGAATTCAAAAATGCGAACGCCCGCCGCCAACAGATCGGCGTAGTAACTGCGACTAGCCGCCTGCACGAACAATGAATCATTGCGCGCCGGCAGAATGAGAGTGGTCGCAATGCCACGGTAGGCGCTGGCGCAGAGCGCCGTCTGCATCGCCTCGTTCGGCACGTAGTAGGGGGTGGTGATGCAGAGCTCGCTCCGGGCGGCATACATCAGCGTCTCGAACACCTCGGGCATGGCCGAATTGCGCACCGTCGGTCCGGTGCCGATGACCTGCGCGGTCAGGCCGGGCTCGGCGGGACGCAGCGGGCGCCGCAGGAGTTCGCGGATGTCTTCGTTGCCCTGCGCCATCCAGTCGCTGGCAAAGAGATACTGATTCTGCCGGGCGATGGGGCCTTCAAAACGGATCATCGCATCCACCCACGGGGCGTATTTTGCCTTGATCCGGAATTCGGGATCGGCGCAATTCTGACTCCCGCAATAGGTGATCCAATCGTCAATCACGACGATCTTGCGATGATTTCGCAGATCGATCCGACCATGCAACGGTCGCAGCAGCAGGTGGCCGACCGGCAGGGCACTCGCGACGTGCACACCGGCTGCGCGCATCGCTGGCCAATGACCGGAATCGATCATGATGCGCGAACCCAAGCCATCCGCCATCACCCGGCAAGTGACCTTGCGCGCCGCGGCGCGCTGGAGCGCTTGCACGACCTTCAGCCCATTATTATCTGGCAGCCAGATATAGAAGAGCAAGTGCACATGGTCCTTCGCCGCATCGATGTCTGCGACGAGCGACTCGATGCTGGCATTGGAATCCGCGAGCAGCCGTCCGCGGTTCCCACCGACAGGGTCAAAGCCATTCACGGAGCGCCCGAGCAGGAAGAGGTGCGCATAACGCTCCGGGACATGCGCCTGTAGAAC
>JBBRTW010000589.1:0-3478 GCA_038244055.1 Tepidisphaerales bacterium
CATGGGAGCCGGGAATGGCCGAAGCCGCCTCGATACAGAGGTGTCTACGCCAGGCTCGGTGACTGGGACTAAGTCGTAACAAGGTAGCCGTAGGGGAACCTGCGGCTGGATCACCTCCTTTCTAATGGATCATTAGATCCGCCTTCCGGGGCGACCCGGAAAACGGAAAAACCTTCGTCAGCACCGCCTCGTCCGGCCAACCGCCCTCCGCCCTCAAAACGCGAAGTGCCCAGGCCGGAAACCCATGGGGAAACCCGTGGGATAGAGCGTCCGATTTATAAACTTGAAAAAACAAGAAGCCCGGACCGTAACTGGTCCGGGCTTTTTTGCGCGCCACAATTCAAGTTTTTCTGGCTCGGGATTCACATCATCGCTAAACTAACGGCATGTCCCACTTGAATATCAACATACGCGACGATCTTCGCGACAAGGTGGCAGCCAGGGCCGCCGAGAGCGGATTCGACAGTGTTGAGACCTACGTCGAAAGCCTGGTCGCAAACGATGTGGAGAATGTTTCCGACGATGAAGATCTGGAAGCGCTGCTTCTCGATAGATTGGACATCGGCCCCGGTATCGAAATGACTCCGACGTTTGTTGAGCAGTTCAAGGCGGAGGTTCTTCAACGACGCAATGCCGCCGCGGGGCGGAAGTGAACCCGCGCGTCGTTTTGGGCCCCCGCGTCCTGTCAGATCTGCACGCGATTGCCGCATATCTCGCCGAATTCAGCGCCGAAGTTGCCGATCGATTCATCGCACGAATCTTTCCCGCGCGATCGATGAGTTGGCACACATGCCCGGCAAGGGCAGCCCCAAGCGATTCCGAAGCCGACGTCTCGATGGAGTTCGATCGTGGTCCGTGCCGAAGTTTCGCCGATTTCTGGTACTTTATCGGGAGCGTCCGGACGGAATCGAAGTGCTGGCCGTCACGCACGGATCGCGAAAACTGCGGAACTTGCTGCTGGACCGCCTCTGATTCCGTCGTCGCGATATCGCTTTTCTCCCCCCTGCCCTTTCCATCCGGCTCAACTTCCGCCATAATGCATCGCTCGGAATAATTGCCGTATTCCGGCCGGTTCAAGCAGGAAGGAAACCGCAATGGGCCCGACCAACGTCGCCCTGGTCAATTTATTCAGAATCGATCAGGATCTTCGAGAAGCGCAGGAGCGGTACGACACCGCTGCCAGGAGCGTGAGAATCCTTGAGCGAAGAGTCGCCGAGCTAAGCACCAAGGTTCAGGCCACGCATCAAAGCCTCAAGGAACAGCAGACCAAGGCCGCCAGTTTCGAACTCGACATCAAAACCCGCGACGAGAAGATCGAGAAGCTCCGCACCCAGCAGCAGACCGCCCGCACCAACAAGGAATACCAGGCCTTCCTGACCGAGATCAACACGGAAAAGGTGGATCGAAATAAATCGGAGGATGAAGCGCTCAAGGCCATGGAGGCCGTCGAGCGGATTCAGGCGGAACTTAAAATTCAACAAACGCAGTTCGATGAGGAGTCGAAGAAATTGGCCGACCTCAAGGCGGCGCAGGGTGGGCGATTGGCCGATCTGCAGGCCGAGATCGACCGCATCAAGCCGGCGCGCCAGGAGGCGTGGGAGGCGGTTCCACCCCGGGGCCGGACGTCCTACGAGCGCATCGCGGACAAGCACGAGGGCGATGCGATGTCGCCGATGCAGAAGCCCGATGCGCGGGTTGAAGAGTACAGTTGCGGAACCTGCAACATGTCGCTGGTGGTGGATGTCTACAACCGCCTGCACTCGCGCGATGAGCTGGTGCCGTGCCCGAATTGCGGGCGGCTGCTGTTCATCCCGGCCGAGCTTCCGCCGGAGGTGGCGGTGCATAAAGCGAAGGAAAAGAAGGAGCCGCGGGCCAAGGGCGGCGGGGCGGGCGCAAGCGGTGCCGGGGCAGCCATGACCCGCCAGACGGCCGCCAAGTCGGTGGTGGAGTCGGTCAACAAGGAGCCCGAAGAAGCGCCGGCCGCCACGGTGGCGGGGGATGGCTCGGGCGAGACCGCGGATGCGGGATAAGCGCCGGGCGGCAGCGACACGGTGCAATCGGCTTGAGGCGACATGCTGAGGATTCGCCCGTGACGAGGATTGACCAGCTTTCCGCGATTGAAATTCTCGATAGCCGGGGGCGGCCGACCGTGAAGGCATCGATCAAGTTCAAATCCGGCGCGCGGGCCAGCGCCAGCGTTCCATCCGGCGCATCGACGGGAGCGGCCGAGGCCATCGAGCTGCGCGATGGGGATTCAAATCGCTATGGCGGGCTCGGTTGTCGCAAGGCGGTCGCGAATGTGAACGGTGAAATCGCGCGGCGGCTGATTTTCTGTGAAATTCCCGACCAATCCAGCCTCGATCACATTCTGATCGAACTCGATGGCACGCCCAACAAATCGCGTCTGGGGGCCAACGCGATCCTGGCCGTCTCCATCGCCTTCGCGAGGGCGAAGGCAATCGAGGACGGCGCGGAACTTCACGAGCATTTCAGCACGATGATAGGAGAGCGCGCCTATATTCCTTCCACGGCCTCCCCCGCCTCGGCCACCTCCTCCATTCATCCTTCATCCTTCATCCTTCATTCTTCGCCTCCCCCCGCTCCCACTCTCCCGCGCCTGACCATCAACCTCTTCAGCGGCGGCCGCCACGCCGGCGGGCAGGTGGAGTTTCAGGATCTGCTCCTGGTTCCCCTCTCTGCCACGATCGACGAAGGGCTGGCCGTGGTCGACAATGTTTATCGCTCGGCCGAGAAACTCATCGCCCGCAAGTACAATATGCGCTCGCTCAAGGCGGATGAAGGCGGGCTGGCGCCCCCCTTCCCGAGCGTGCAGCGGATGATGGAAGATGCGGCCGAGGCGCTCGGCGAGGCCGGGTATGTGCTGGGGCGCGAGGTCGCACTGGCGGTGGATGTGGCTTCGAGCCAGTTCTACCGCGATGGGCTTTATCACTGGGGATCGCCCGCCAAAACTTCCGCGGAGATGATCGATGGGATCGTCGAGCTGGCCGGCCGATTCCATATCGTGAGTGTCGAGGATGCGCTGGCGGAGGAGGACTGGGCAAACTGGCCGGCCTTGCGGGCGAAGTTGAAAGCCATCAACGTGTTGACGCTCGGGGATGATTTTCTCTGCACGAACCCGGGGCGTATTCAACGGGCGATTGATGCGCAGGCCGCCGACGCCCTGCTTTTGAAGGTCAACCAGATCGGCACGCTCACGCAGGCGGCGCAGGCCTGTCGCCTGGCGAAAAGCGCGGGCTGGCGGGTGACGGTCAGCGCCCGCAGTGGCGAGACCGAAGATGACTGGCTGGCCGACCTGGCGGTGGGTTGGTCGGCCGATCAGATCAAAGTCGGCTCGGTGCGGCAGTCGGAGCGGCTGGCGAAGTACAATCGGCTGCTGGAGATCGAGAAAGAGACGCGGTGGGGGGTGGTGGGGTGGCCGGGGATCGGGATCGGACAATGAGACAATGAGACAATGAGA
>JBBRTW010000590.1:0-3426 GCA_038244055.1 Tepidisphaerales bacterium
GGCCGTTCTTGCTCATGCGGGGACGGTGAGTTGGAATGAATACCGCAAACAGTGGGTGATGATTTTCGTGCAGGTGATGGGGCGGTCATCGTACCTGGGCGAAGTGTATTATGCGGAGGCCGAGCAGTTGCCGGGGCCGTGGAAGAGCGCGAAAAAGATCGTCACCCACGACCGGTATTCGTTCTACAACCCCGCGCAGCATCCCTGGTTTGACCAGCAGGGGGGTAAGGTCATTTATTTCGAGGGAACGTACACGACGACCTTCAGCCGGAAGGATCAGGACAACCCCACGCCGAGGTACGATTACAATCAGGTGATGTATCGGCTGGATCTGGGGGATGCGAGGTTGAAACTGGGGAAGTAGTTCTGCGAAGAAAACTCAGAACTAAAAACTAAAAGCGGCGAGAGCCGATCGGCCTTCGCAGCTTTTAGTTTTTCGTTTTTTAGTTTTTGGAGAATCAGAGCAACCCCAGCGCCTTCGTCAGCAACTCCACATAGAAGAACTCACCCCACATCACCGATTCATCCACGCCGAGGTTCTTGTGGATGTGGTACACGCCGCGCTTGAGGATTCCCTCCCATTTGGGGTCGTTGACGGCCAGATAGGGCGGGCGGGTGAGCGTATCGACGGTTCGCAGGGCGAAATCCTCATAGGCGCGGGCGCGGATGCGGTCGGAAGTCAGCCGCGCGAGATTGATCAGGCCGACGGCGGCGATGGCGGCAGCGGATGAATCGGGCTGGGTGAGCGTGAGGCGGCCATCGAGCGGGGCATCGTAATCCCACGGTGGCACGCCGTGATCGGGCGTGTTGGTCAACCAGAATTCCGCGTGATCCTCGGCCGATTTCAGAAAGCGCCGATCGCCCGTCAGCTCATAGCACGTCCCAAAACCGTAAAGGGACCACGCCAGGCCCCGGCTCCAGCTCGAATCACCGCGGAAGCCCTGATGGGTAGTCTGGCGGAGGAATTCGCCCGTGGAGAGGTCGAAGATTCCCTCGTGGCTGGTCGATCCATCGCCGCGGCAGATCGTGCGCTGGGTGGTCAGGCAATGCTGCATGGCGCGGCGGTGCAGTTCGTGGGCGTTGAGTTTGTCGGGAGAAACGTCGGCCGGGGACATGTGCTTGGCCGCGTAGAAGATGATGCCGACGTTCATCATGATGTCGATGAAGAGCGATTCATCGGAGATGAAGGAGCGGAGGTACTGGCCGTTCGCTTTGAAGCGCAGGGCCAATACCTGGCCGGCGCGGATGACGACATCGCGCAGGGCATGATCCGGGATGCCATCGCGCACCGTCGCCTCGTACCAGCGTTTGTAGGTGCCGTGGTAGAAGATGAAGCCCAGATCGTGGACGTCGCGGTCTTCCTTGCGATCTTCCAGCGCGTGGGAATATTGCTGCGCCTTGGCCCGCCAGTACTGGGGATCATCCGCCTGCCCGGATTCGAGAAAGAGCCACATCATTCCCGGAAGAAAGCCATCGCACCAGCGCGTCCAGGCCGGCTTATGGTGCTTCCAGCGGCCGGCATCGGTGTAGAGTGGATAAAAGCCCGGATAGGTCTCGATGAGCCGGCGCACCTGGGCCTGCGAGAAGGAGAGGGCGCCGATGACTTGCTTGCGGAGTGTGTCGGATTCCATAGGTGTGAATATTCCGGTGGGGAATGAGTTTATTCGCTGGTGGGGGAAATGCGAGGGAGGGGCGGGTGAGAAAGCGAAAAACCGATGAAGAAAATGAAGAAAACTAAAAACTAAAAACTTAAAGTGGGGAGGCCTGACAAAGAGGATGAAATTGAAAGACGAAAAACTTAAAGCGGGGAGACGCGGATAACAAAGATGCTATCGCCCAACGGGATCGGCTGCGGAAGCCGGCGATAAACGGGCCTATCGGATTCGCTGCTTTAAGTTTTTCGTTTTTCGTTTTGACACGTCGCGCAAAAGCACGTCGATCGTCCCCCCAGGACAATCCGTTCGATCAGATGGACGCGGCATCTCGGGCACTTCTCGCCTTCGCGGTCATACACCTTGTGCTTCGAGCGATATCCCCCGGCCTGGCCATTGCCATCCACGAAATCCTTGAGGGTGCTGCCGCGGTGGCGGAGGGCGCTTGTGAGGACTTTCTTGATGGCCTGGTTCAGGCGCGCGATCCGCAGAGGCGATAGTTTATTTCCCGGCGTGAGGGGATGAATCCGCGCTTCGAAAAGGGCCTCATCGGCGTAAATGTTGCCGATGCCCGCGATGATGGTCTGGTCGAGCAGCGCGGTTTTGATGGCTCGTTTGGTGCTCGCCAGAATCTTCACGAGTGTGGCCGAGCGAAGAGTCAGCGGTTCCGGGCCGAGGTCGGCATCGCCGGAGGATTCTCCGAGCCAGAAGATCCCGCCGAAGCGGCGGGGATCGACGAAGTGGAGGGCGAGGGGGGATTGCGGATTTCGGATTGCTGGTTGTGGATTGGAAACAGAATTGTCGTGATCATTGGGATTCGAGACTCCAGGTTTAGTCGATCGCCCGACAAACCGCGATTGAGCCGGCGTGAGGTGGATGATCAAATGGGTATGGGGCCTGGGTGATGCATTTGGAGGTTCGGCCGTCAGCCGGCCGGTCATCCCCAGGTGGATGTAGAAGCGCTCGGCGTTGTCGAGCGTGAAGATAATGCGCTTGGCGCGGCGGTGGAGGTCGGCGATCGAGCGATTCGCCAGCCGCTTTGAGAGGTCCGTGTCCGGGGGAGTCACGATATCGGCGCGGTTCAGGGTGATCCGGCCGATCCGCGTGCCGAGGATTGCGGCGCGGAGCGTATTGACGACGGTCTGGACTTCGGGCAGTTCGGGCATGGTTGCGATCAGTTATAACCATTTCGCGCAAGGAGGCACCTCTGCGGTAAATCCGAAAGCCGAAGCTCGAAATCCGAAACAAATCCCAAGGGCCAAGTTCGAGTGTCCCAAGCGACGCGATTCGGCCAAAGAGCCTCTGTTTGGGCCATTACTTCTGTTTCCCCCATTTTGATTTGTTTCGGCTTTCGAGCTTCGAGTTTCGGATTTGTTCCCTGGAAACCCGCGCCAAATTCCTTCCTGCAACTTTCCCCCTTCCCGCGCATCAATGGGTTGTAACAAGGTTTACCGTTTATTCCGCCACAACCTCGGAGAGCGTTTTCATGTCGCAGAATCCCAGCATCGGTATCGTTCCCCCGATTGAGACCAATCTGACCGTCGAAGAGCAAGGTTCCATCGAAAAACTCCAGCGCGGCTACCACAACATGCGGGCCGAGTTGGGCAAGGTCATCGTCGGGCAGGAGCGCGTGATCGAAGAACTCCTGATCGCCCTCTTCTGCCGGGGCCACGCCATGCTCGAAGGCGTGCCGGGATTGGCAAAGACGCTGCTGATCTCGACGCTCTCCAAGACGCTTGGCCTCTCCTTCAACCGCATCCAGTTCACGCCCGAC
>JBBRTW010000591.1:0-3424 GCA_038244055.1 Tepidisphaerales bacterium
AGCCGGGGAGCGCTTGCCCGCGTGGCCAAGCCATTTCCGGACCGGCTCCTGACCCTGGGGGCCGCGCGAGCCTTCACCCCTTGGCGGGCGCGCAAACTTTATGCTCCCACCCGTGATTTACTCAGGAGATTTGACAATGTCCCGACGGAATGTTCTATCCACTCATGAGGTCGATCCGCGCGATACCCGGTTTCTGCGCCCCCTGCCGGCGGTGGTGCTGCCCACGGCCCGGGCACGCTCGCTCGTACTTATTAGCGGCGGCGCATTCCTGCTGCTGCTTTTCGGAGCAGGATGGATCGCATCATTTTTCGCCAAGAACGTCGCGGGGATATACCTGCTGGCAGTATTCTTTTCGATTCCCAGCAGTTTGGCGATGGTTGCCATCATCAATGGCCTGGCCATGCGCTCGGGACGCTGCGTGCGCGGCAAAGTGTGGTTCCTCTTGCCCCCGGCGGCAATCGTTGTGGCAATCGCAGGCGCCATCATCACCGCCATGATTCGTTTCGGCGGGCACTGAAGGAAGCTGCCGATCCAGAGCAGTTTTTACATTCGCGTAGCGTCATTGTGGTGCGGCCTTTCAGGCTGCTCCGGAAAGTCAGGCTGAAAGCCTGCACCACAAGCATGGCAGCTAAGACAATCTGGAAAACAAACGGGACAGGAAATTCAAAGGGGACAGGATGCGCTCCAGGCCGCCGAGCAATCCCTCGACCACGATCGCCGCGTTGACGCGCTGCCTCAAGAGATCGACCTTCAGGTTCCGATAACTGAAGTGGAACGGTTTCAGTAGAAGTAGGCGGTAGGCAGAATGGAGTCGGCAATCAATCCGCCTATACCCTACACCCTATATCCTCTTTCCCAAAACCTGAACCCTGAACCCTAAACCCTGAACCCACCGCGACAAAAAGAAGACCGCGGCGGTTAAGCACGCGGTCTTCCGGAGGGGAGAAAATGCGCCGGGGGCGCTTTGCCTGCAAATTGGGAACAACTTCCCCCAGATTCTCCGAATAGCCCAAACCTTCACAACCAGGGGGTACATCTCAGCCACCATACGAATCGGCCAACGCGCCACAGATTCTGTAATCATTCCTACATCGCGGTTGAAGCGCGGCGCTCACGCGCTGAATCGGCCGAGATCTTTCACCGCATCGCGGATGCGCTGGGTGGCCGCGTCCAATCCCTCCCGGCCATCGACTTCGCCAACGATCACGGGCGGGCCGTAGGCGACGCTGCAATAGTGGGGCGTCAGCAGCGACTCGATCATTTCTTTGCGGCGCTGCGAGCCATCGAGATAGGCCGGGTAGACGGGGACGCCGGCGCGGCTGGCCAGGAGCGCGACGCCGGTCTGGAATTCGAGCATGACGCCATCGTGCTCGATGCGGCCTTCGGGGAACAGGCCGATGAGCCGGCCCTCTTTCAATGCCCGAAGCGCCATGCGCGTGGCCGACATATCGCGGCCGGAGCGCTCGACGAGAATCGGATCGATGATGTCGAAGAACCACTTGAGCCCGAAGAGGGGGTAATACTCCTTGGCCATCATCCAGGTGATCAGGCGCGGGCAGGAGGCTTGGAGGAGAATGGGATCGAGGCTGGAAGTGTGGTTGGAGACGAGAATGCCGCCGCTCTCGAGGGGGATTTCGCAGGGGGCGAGAACTTTGAGATCGTGATAGAGCGTGGTGAGGGTTCGGCAGAAAGCCTTGCCCGCGCGCACGATGGGATGGCGCTCCATTTCGAGGACGCTGGGCTTGGGTTGGGTTTCGGGATCGGGCACGGGGGATGAGATAACCGAGGGAGGAGAGGATGGCTAGAGGGCACCCAGCCAACGACTCAATTCGTATGCCGCATGGGGACGCGGCACGACTCGATATCATGGGGCAGGATTTCAACGGTCCACTGTTGCTTGGCATCGTCGACCCAAAGAGTCAGTTCCGCCAGACCCGTCGCGAGACGCGGGGGCTCGGCGAAAAGCATGCGATCGTGGGCTATTTGGCCCGGACGATATAAGTGCCCATTTTGAACGAGCTCGATGCGGACCTTGGCCGAGTAGCCCGTAAATGCCGTGCGATCATTAGAGATTTGAGTAGGATGCATCAGCGTTTATGCTACCGATCAACGCCATTGAAATAAACAGCCAATTCTTTGAAAGGGTTTATTTGTGGATGACCGAAAAGCACTCTTCGAGGCGCGTTATTCCGTAATCCTCGCGGCTCGCCTGGGTTATGGACGCGATGGCGATGTCTACGTCACAAGCACCGGTAACGCCGTCAAGTTCTTCGACCGCGTTGACGGCTACTCGCGCGAGATCGGCGCATATTTCTTGCTGAAGGAGAGAGGAATTTCGACCATTCTCGGCCATCACGTTCCAGAACTGATTGATTTTGACGATGAATTACTCGCCATCGAGATGAGCATCGTCAAACGTCCGTTTCTTCTCGATTTCGCCAGCGCGTATCTTGAGGATGAAGCACCCGATTTTTCCGAGGAAGTCTGGGATGACTGGACCGCCCAATTGATGGAGCGATTCGGCTCGAACTATCCGAAGGTCATTGCCATTCGCGAGGCGCTGCGCCTGGCGACGGGGCTGGTGCTGATGGACATCAACCCAGGCAACATCGGCTTCGCCGATGAGCAATAGACCGTTTTGACTTGATTTCTCCGCACCGTAGTCTGCCCCGGATGGCCAGACCGGCGCGCATATCTTCCGCGGTTCGAGGGATGGCGCTTTTCACGGGGTTCTTCACGGCCATTAATCTCCTGGCGAAACTTCGGACGGGGTTTGATGCGAATTTGTGGTGGATCGATTTTCGGCCATTGCCGGCGTGGATCGGGACCGTGTGGCTGGGAGGTTTGGCGGCGCTGTTGGTGGCATGGGCGGTGCGGCCTCGGAAGAAGGCGATGCGAATGGCCTGGACCATCGCAATGCTGGCCGGGGCAATCTGGATCGTCGTATTCAATGTGATTGCATTTTATCGGCTCAAGTCGGGCCGGCAGATTCGCACGGCCATGCCGATTCCGTTCTCTCTTCTCGTACTGGTTGCGTTGCTGCTCATTTTTCGAAAAGTCACGCAGCGGGTGGGCGAATTGAGCATTCCCTGGGCCATCGCCGGCTTCTGCATCTGCGCGGTTGGATTTCCGCTCGGGCAGATTCTAAGTTTCGGTTTGACCGATTACCCACGCCCGGCCGATGCGATCGTGGTTTTCGGGGCGCGGGCGTATTCGGATGGCAATCCATCGGACGCGCTGGAAGATCGCGTGCTGACCGCCATCGACCTGAACTACCAGAAACTGGCGCCGCGCTTGATTTTCTCGGGCGGGCCGGGAGATGGAAAGTGGTCCGAGGCCCAGGTGATGAAGCGCATCGCGCTGGAGCGGGGCGTCCCGGAGTCGGCCATCTTCATGGATCAGGCCGGGCTGACCACCGATGCGA
>JBBRTW010000592.1:0-3423 GCA_038244055.1 Tepidisphaerales bacterium
CCGCCACATCGGCCGCCCCGGTGTAGAAATACATCGCCCGCACCGCGTGCCCCACCGGCTGATTTTGCTCCGCCAGCGGCGCGTGATCCTGGTGATACGGCCCAAACATTTTCCGCTGTCCATCGGCCGTCGTCCCCCGCGTATCGATGAAAAACTTCGCCAGCTTCAGGTACTTCTCCTGCTTGGTCGCGTACGCCAGCTTCACCAGAGCCAGCTCGATCTCCTCATGGCCGCAAATCTCTTTCTTCTTCCCCACCTCCGGGCCAATCACCGAATCGATGTGGTCCGCCAGCTTGATCGCGATCTCCAGCGCGGTGCGCTTGCCGGTCGCCTGATGATGCGCCACCGCCGCCTCGATGAAATGCCCGGCGCAGTAGAGCTCGTGCATGTCCTTGAAATTCGTCCACCGATTTTCCAGCCCTTTGAGCGTATAAAAAGTATACAGATATCCATCCGGCCGCTGCGCCGCGGCGATCTTGGCGATTACCCCGTCGAGGTATTTGTCCAGCTCCGGATCGGGATGGGTCGCCAGCGAATAACAGGCCCCTTCGATCGCCTTATAAAGATCCGAGTCATCGTAGAAGATGCCACGGAACTCTCCCTTCATCAGCCCGCCCGCCTTGGCGAAATTATCGATCCGGCCCGTCTGCTCGCACATCTTGAAATTGTGCGGGATGGCGACGGTTCGATTGGTCTCGATGCGCGGTGCCCAGAATGAATCGGTGAGCTGCACGGCCGAGAACGGCACCGGCCTGAGCTTGCGCCGATCCGCCATCCCCGCCCGATCGTCCGCCGACGCTGAAGATGCCATCCACATCCCGGCCACGATCCCGACCCACATCAAAGTTTGACTGCACATCCCCAGACGGTAACCCCGGCAGCCTACCTGTCACAAGTCAAATTGGATGGATGAATTGAATTTCGCACCTGCGAACAACCACTGGCAAGCTTACAGCTTGACAGTGCCACCCGTCTACACTGGTCCATCGTCCCCCCTCGACCTCTTACTGCGCTTGAACCTGCACAAAATCCGAAACGCTCTTCAGATCCAGGATCGACTGCGGCGTGGTCTTCAGTGTGGCCGAATCGCCCTTGGCCAGCAGGGGATGAATCTTATTGACCCGCTTGGTCCAGATGCATCCGCCGCGGCGCTTGGGGAGCTCGATAAAATTTGCCGAGCGGGCATCCAGAGGAGCGGCCACGGCCTTGTCCTTGAGGAACAGACGCTCGATGGTCTTGCGGGCGGTGGCCCGGTTGATGTTCTTTGAGATGGTGACCCGAACAGTCTGCCCGGTCTTGATTTCGATGGCCATGGTTTGCTCCGTACACAAATTGATGAAGGGCGGGAAGTATAGCGATCCCACCCGCCCAGGCAAGTGCAATTGGAGGGGAATGCCGTATAATGCATCGCCCTCCACTTGTGGGTGAATCTCTGATAGAGTGAGGGCGTCCCGGGATTTGTGGCGGATTGTGGTCGAATTGCGGGCGGGATTTTCAGGCATGTTTTTTTACGCGATTGTCATTCTTCTGGCCGCTCTGGACGTGCTCTTCTGGCTCTGGGCCGACCACCGTCTCAGGCCCCTGCGCCCGGCTCCCATCCTTCGCACGCTCCTGGCCGTCCTCGTCGGCGGGCAGGTCATCGTCCTCATCTGGTGGGTTTTCTTCCCCTGGTCCCTCGAAGGCCTGGGCGGCTGGTTCTGGCGGCCCATGTCCGCCTGGCTCTACGTCTGGCACCTCCTGGCCCTGCCCTTCACGCTCTTCATCATGCTCCTGGCCTACGGCGGCATTGGAATCCGCCGCCTGATCCTCCGCAAAAAATCCCCCGCCCCAGTTGCCCCCGCCCCTGGCGCCATACCCGACGCCGCAAACCCTCATCCCTCCTCCTCCCCCGCATTGAGCGCCTCTCCTTCCCCAATTCATCATTCAGCATTCAGCATTCAGCATTCTCCCCCTCCGCCCTCCCCCTCTCCCAAAGACAAACTCGCCACCGTCCGCGGCCCGGCCATTGTCTACCCCACCCGCCGCCAGTTTCTCGGCGCGGCCGCCGCGTTCGCGCCGCAGGTCGCCCTGGCCGGGGGATTGATCGAATCGTACCTCCAGATCGGCCAGTGCCGCATCCGCGATCTGACCATCAATCTTCCCGGCCTGCCCAAAGCCCTCGATGGCATGGTCATCGCCCACGTCTCGGATACGCATTGCGGCCGGTTCGTCCGCGAGAAAGAGCTCGAGCATGTCGTGGCGATGACCGCCGGCCTGAAGCCCGACCTCATCGCCTTCACCGGCGACCTGATCGACTTCAACCTCGCCGACCTGCCCATGTCGCTGGCCGCTCTCAAGCAGCTCGAAAAAATCGCCCCCATGTCGGTCTGCGTCGGCAACCACGACCTCTTCGAAAACGGCGCTGAATTCCGCAGGCGTCTTCGAATGGCCGACCTGCCCCTGATGGTCGATGAGACCATGGCCGTCACCATCCGCGGCAAGCGCATCGAGTTGCTCGGGTTGGACTGGGGCGCACCCAATGCCCCGCGCACCGCCGCGATCGAGCCGCACATGCAACAGCTCATCGCCCGCCGCCACAGCAGCGATTTCTCCATCCTCCTCGCCCACCACCCCCACGCCTTCGACCAGGCCATCGAAGCCGGAATCCCCCTCACCCTGTCCGGCCACACCCACGGCGGCCAGATCATGCTGACCCCGAGCATCGGCTTTGGCAGGATCTACAAATACTGGTCCGGGCTGTACGAGAATGGCCCGCATAAACTGGTGGTGTCGAATGGCGTGGGGAACTGGTTCCCGATCCGGATCGGCGCGCCGGCGGAGATTGTGAAGGTGGTGTTGAGGGTGGGGTAGTTTGGGGGCGAGGGGACGCGCGCATCAAAGAAGCCCTCTTGCGAGGCCTCGGGCCGTTTACCTATGAAAAGAGTTGAACCAACCAGGACATGCTCAATTGCGAGGTGACGCTGGGGAAGGGTCGGCAGTGGGCGGTCGGCAGTAAAGACATCGGCGACGCCGTACCCCTCGGTATCTAATCCACTGACATCAACAGACATGTCGGATATTGCGGGCTTCAAGCCGCTTTGCGCTTGCCGCGATTCCGACGCAGCAGCGCCGCTGCGGCCGCCAGCGCGGCGAGGCCAAGACCCGTCGGCTCGGGCACGCTGGTCACGCCCTGACCGGCGAGTTCGAAGGCCAGTTGCATATCGGCCGCGAATTGCGGGGAGGAGCTTGGGATGGCCGAGCTCGGCATGGCCTGGCCGTAGTTGTTGGCGAGCTGGAGCAGGTCGTTCAGGCCAACATCACCGCTGTAATCGAAGTCGCCATCGTACCAGCTCGTCGCGGGTGAAGTCGCCAAGCCGTAGTGGTTAGCCAGGCGGAGGAGGTCGTTGAGCCCGACATCGCCGGACATATCCGCATCACCGGCGA
>JBBRTW010000593.1:0-3420 GCA_038244055.1 Tepidisphaerales bacterium
ATCGACGTCGCCCAAGTGGATGGGCAGATTGCGGACCTCTTCGGAGGCGATGACACGGCCGACGGTGACGTTGGCGCTATCGAGCAGAGAGGCGTCGGAGGTGACGGTGACGGATTCTGCTTGGCTGCCAACCTGGAGCGACAGGTTAAGTTCGACCTTGTCGTTGACGCTGAGCGTCACCTTACTTTGGACGAGACTCTTGAAGCCGATCTTCTCGGCGGTGATTCGGTAATTGCCAGGGATGAGGAAGGAGGAAAAGTAGTTCCCTTCGGCGTTGGATTGCGTGCGCACGGTGACGCCGGTGTCAATGTTGGCGAACGTCACGGAAGCGGCTGGGATGACGGCGCCGCTTGCGTCGGTGACGCGGCCGATAACGGTGGCGCGGGACTCCTGAGCCTGGGCGGATTGGAAAAGGGCTGTGAATGCGATAAGGATTCCCAAAATTCGGATGTGGGTTGTAGGCATGGTTTTCTCCACGGTGACTGAGACTTGGTTACTAGAATATATCAGATCTGGTTCTGTGTTAGATATGCGGCGGAGCGGGCGAGGGCGGCGTGGGGACGCCTTCAATGAGGTCCGCAACGCTGGTGGGCACTTCGGCGGGACGGCGAAGGCGTCTCGTCGGTTTTCTCCGCTATTCACGTTGGGAAACGCTGGCCTGGACACCCACGTGAATCTTCTACGCTAACATTGTGACATCTATGCCAATGGCAAGGCCCTTCGCCAACCGATTTCGATATCCACCAGTTTTGGGGTTTCACTTAGTACGGCTGGAGTGACCAATTCTCCAGCCTTGGAGTGAAAGGAAACATCCTGGAAGCCCTGGGAAAGTAGCGCTATTGTGATAGAGCGATCACAAAGGCGGGAACATACGAGCCCGCGCTCGGCTTCCTTATCCCACTTTGCTCCCCATTGCCGTATCAACGCCGTAAGAAGGAGAGATGTCCAGCCGTAGGGCTCTTCCAGGAGGCGCGCCGCGGTGATGGCAATGGCGTGACGATGCCTCATTTCTAAGGCTGGCCAACGTCGCACAAGCAAGTGGTTCTTTTGGAGTTTCCTTTCCAAAGAGGAATATCGGACGCCATGCAGGGGCACTGATTCGCATATGAGGTGGTCCAAGCCGATGTATAGTGCGGCGTGTGTAAAGCAGGCATGTTCCGAAGACGATCCCCATCGCTGTTGCATATCGCTGATCGCGCTTTGTGCCTGATCAGGCTTCACTGGCGCGAAAAGAAGGACGTCGCCGGGCAAGAGACGGTCGGTAGATAGATAGGTCGAGGATTCAGGAGTCCACCAAAGGTTGGCCGCCGACGAAACCCAGGGGCTCAATTCCTCCTCGCGCGGGGAATCAGCAGAAAGAATGGGGCGGTCAAGGCTCATTATCGTGAATTGCCTGCCGCCTGAGCGCAAAGCTGTTGCTCGGCATCCAGTTCGACGCTGACCACCTTGCCGTTCTCAACCATGAATCGCACCGCCTTCCCCTCAAGCATGCTAAAGGCCTTCGCATCCGCGGCGATCACAACACCACATAAGGGGTATATGAACGCCCAGATTCGATTGTCTTGAGCATCGACAATAAAGCCAAGCCCGTCAGGGGCGAGGTCGAAAAGGTGACCGGAGCGATACTTCATGCAATTCCTAACATGAAGTATAGCCGATTGTGAAATACCATGGCGAAGAATTGCGAGTCACCACCCATTCCATTTTCTTTTGGATGACCTAACCAACTGAATCCGAAGAACATTGCCCCATCGTGCATACTGGAGGAAGCGCAACGGAGGCGATAACGCTGCTATCGTCCAAGCTGAGGACGATCATATTTTTCATTCGAAGTTCATGTTTCGTCTCCAACTGCCGATAGCATAGGAAGGGTAGGAACGATGGTTCAAACGCAGCGAATTAAACACGGACGCCTTTTTGATCTCGCCCCTGACGGGCTGGGCTTCATTTCCCCGGTCGACAATCCAAATCATATTCTTGCGTTTACCTTGAGCCGGTTGAAATTGAAGGGCTTCGAGGAGGCTGGACTTCACGAGGGCGGCCTAGTGGAATACCATCTGGACGAAAAGCGCCAGATCGACATTGTGAAACCAATCGATGCCACCCTGTCGCTCCCAGGATAGAAGACGAGGCGGCCATTCCTTCTTTTTTCGGCATAGTTCATACGGGCGGAGTGTCCCCGGTTGCGACATCTTTCTCCGCCGTTCCAGTTGGGATGCGTTAGCCAGGAAGATTCTGCATATCGTAATTGCCTACATCGAGCAAGGTGCCGAGCCAGAGGCAGAAATACTACTTCGCGACCGTCCACCAGGCTTTGATATTCCCGTTTGGCGCGTAGCCGAATTCAATAATGCGGGCCGTCTTGAGCGCTTGGCCGGGCCATGAGATGGGCTCAAGTTGGAAGTCTTTCGAATCGGCCATCGCCGCGGACGTGAATGGGCCAGGCGCGGATACGAAGGTCAAGCCGTCAATCGCTCCGGACTCATCCACCATCGCGCGGAACGACACCTTGGTGTACGCGCTCAGCGTTTCGCCTTTGGGCGAGGTGAATTTACCTGGGATCAGAAACGAGCGCAATCCCACTGCGGGCATCTCCTTAACCTGCCGATTGAGTTCATCGGCGCTGACAACCTTTTCCAACTCGCGGCGGAGGGCGTTGGGAGGCAGATCGAGGGGCAAGCGGGCGCGCTCCGCTTCGACATACAGCCGCACGGCCTCCTCCACTTTGTTCTGCTTCAGCCGCAGAAGACCCAAATGCTGGGCAGGCGCCGAGGTGGATTTAAGCTGATGCGCGGCCACCAGATAGGGCTCGGCTTTGGCCAATTGCCCTTGTTGGAGAAGGATGAAGCCCAACGTGTCGAGGGACAACCTCAGTAAGTCAAGCCGCTTCACGCAATCGGGCGTGCCGTTCACCACTTGCCCCTTGCAAAGGTCCTTGGTCCGATCGGCCAAGGCGCTTTCCGCAATGCTCCGCGCCTTGGGCAGATCGAACCCGCTCAATGCCATGTAGTATGCGACATCAATGCGGTTCTGGGCCGTGGAGTTCAGCTCCAGCGCCCGGGCGAATCGGGCCTTCGCTTCGTCGAGATTTCCGAGCATCGCCAGCGCCCGACCCCACTGCGCTTGCGCCCAAGCGGATTTCGGATCCACCCTCGCCGCACGGGCAAACGCGGCGGCTGCCTCGTTCCAGCGCTCCAGAGGGATGTAGGTCCAGGCGAGATAGGAGTTGCACGGGTCGAGCGGATTGATTTCGAGTTGCTTCTGAAACTCCGCGATTGCCTCTTCGTACCGGCGCTGCCGGCGAAGAGCCTGTGCGAGGCTGCTGTGCGCATCCGCCGCGTTGGGATTGATCTCCAATTCACGCCGGTACGACTTCTCAGACCCCTGATAGTCGGCAAGTTCAAATTGAACCGCACCAAG
>JBBRTW010000594.1:0-3398 GCA_038244055.1 Tepidisphaerales bacterium
TATGTGGGGGGGGGGGGGGGTCTTCGGCGAGAATCTCAAATCTGAAATCCGCAATCTCAAATCCACCCCCCGCTGTATACACCCATTCATAACGCCGCTATACTCTCCCCGATCTTGAACTCGTCATGAAGCCTCTATTCGCAACCATCCTCTCCTTCCTAATCTCCACCGCCGCGATGGCCCAGCCTCTCCGCATCGCCGCCGCCATCAGCCTGAAGGATGCCCTTCAAAAAGTTTCTGAGCGATACAAAGCCGATACCGGCGCTGAAACCGAATTCACCTTCGGCTCCTCCGGCCAACTCGCCGCCCAGATTAAAGCCGGCGCGCCCATCGATCTCTTCATCTCGGCCGCCAATAGACAAGTCGATGACCTGATCAAAGCCGATGCCGTCGATCCCGCAACGCGCCGAAACATCGCCGCGAACGCACTCGTCCTGATTGTCCCCCCAGGCGCGACGAGCCTGCCCCGCGACTTGAAAGTCCTCGCCGATGGTTCGATCAAGCGCATCGCCCTCGGCGAGCCCAAAACCGTCCCGGCCGGCCAATACGCCATGCAGGCTCTCGAACACGCCGGCATCGCCGATGCGCTCAAAGAAAAACTGATCATGGGCACCAACGTCCGTCAGGTGCTCGATTATGTCGAGCGCGGCGAAGTCAGCGCCGGCCTGGTCTACGCCACCGATGCAAAAATCGCCGGCGACAAGGTCCGCATCGCCGCCACCATCGACCCGGCCACCCATGAGCCTATCGTCTACCCCGCCATCCTCATCAAATCCGCGAAGAATCAGCCCGCCGCCCAGAAATTTCTCGATTACCTCGCCTCCGAAAAAGGGCAATCCATCTTCAAGCAATTCGGCTTCGAATCCCCCTCGGCCGACCACCCGGCAAAGCCCTCCAAATGAATGCGGCCCTGGTCAGCACACTCTGGCTCTCCCTCCGCGTGTCCACTCTCGCGACGCTCCTGGCGATGGTGGTTGCGGTCCCCCTGGCCTACTTCAACACGCGCCGGTCATATCGCGGCAAGAGCGCGGTTGAAGGCCTGATCATCCTCCCGATGGTCCTCCCGCCCACCGTCGTCGGCTACCTCATCATTCTCGTGATGGGGGCGCGCGGCTGGCTTGGCCAATTCCTCAACCGCTGGTTCGATTATTCCATCATGTTCCGCTTCGAAGGCGCGGTCCTCGCGGCCGCCATCGTCGCCGCCCCGCTGCTCTACCTGCCCGCCCGCGCCGCCTTCGCCTCGATCGACCTCGAATTGCAGGACCAGGCGCGGCTCCTGGGCGCGACCCGCTGGCAGCTCTTCCGCCACGTCAGCCTACCCCTGGCCGCCCGCGGCACCGCCAGCGGCATGATGCTCGCCTTCGCCAGAGCCCTGGGCGAATTCGGCGCGACCGCCATGGTCTTCGGCCTCCGCTCCAATCAAAACACGCTCCCTCTGTCGATCTACCTGGATTACGAACAAGGCGAAATGAGCAGCGCCGCCCCCGCCGTCATCATGCTCTTCGCCCTCTCGCTGGGGATCACCGTATTCTACAATCGATCGGCGCTCTCGCGGCAGGATTGACCGCGGGCACAATGAAGTTGGAGGCTGATTCGACGATTCGTTATGGCGGTACGCACCTTTACGAATCGGGTCGACGTGCGCGCCGGAATTGGAGTGCCATCAGTATAGAAATGATCGCCGACAATCCCGCGGGCTCAGGTACTACGGCGACCCATGCCTCACGCTGCCCTTCTGGATTCGTTCCGACACCCGTGATTACAGTGCCATCGGCGGAAATCGAGGACGCAAAGGTCAATGTCCAACCATCCAGGTTCAATCCAAGATCGGTGACCAGAAACGTCTTGAGTTCGCGGGCGCCACCGACTGGGTCCCAGATATACGCCTGCTGAGAGCCTGCAAGCGGATTGTCGCCGACGACTATATTTCCGTCGGCCGATACTGCCATTGCTCTAATAAAGTTGACGCCGAGCGGCTGGAAGCCGGTAGCAGCATTCCACCGGAAAGCCTGATCGCCAGAACCCACTACCCACTTGCCATCAGGTGTAATAGCCCAAGCCGAGGCACCGACAAATGCACTAGGCGTCACGTCGTTCAATGACCGAATGCCGTTAGCCGCATCCCAAATGAACGCGCCATTCCCAGAGGCAAAGTTCGTTCCAACAATGATCGACCCATCCGCTGAAATCCCATTGGGCTGGGTCAAGAACGGTGGCGAGGAAATGACCTGAATGCCGGTTGATGCCGACCAACGAAATCCTTGCCGAGCCGAGCCGGAGTCGGTGTAGCCCGCGATAAACTGGCCGTTGGCGGATACGGCCATTGTGCTACTCGAAGTTCCACCGAGGGGGAATCCAAACGCCTGAATGCCTCCGCTGGCAGTCCAGCGATGCGCCACCATGGAATCGCCGAATCGGCTCTCTCCGACAATCGTGCTGCCATCACCCGAAATTGCCAGCGCATCGCTGTAGGGGTTTAAGCTATCCAACGCACCAATCGAAATCATCCCGCCCGCGGCTGTCCATCGAAATCCGCGAAAACTCCCCTCCGCCTTGCTAAATCCGACCACCGTCGAACCATCTGATGAAATCCCATATGCCTCGCTGCGAGGCGCGCCGCCGCTGGATGAAGAGTCCAAAAATCCCAATCGCGTGAACCCGATACTCCCCGCCCGCGCCGAAACCGGCAGGGCGAGCAAAAGTCCAAACAGCCTCCCAAGCGATGCCGGTCGTCGCATAATGTCTCCACCTTCTCAGTCAGACCTACTAACGCTGGCCTAAAACTTGAAGATCACCACGAGTCATTGTACCTCGCTATCGCAACTTTGTTTTATCGTTTTGGCGTAGTCTTCTTGCACCAACTTGCCCCCCCCCCGAACCGATGTACCATCGTCCGCGTAACACTCACTGTCGATCTTCGACAGCCGATCTTTGAAAATTAAACCGCTGGATTCATCCAAGATCACCCGTTTTCGGATTTCGATCTTCGTATTTCGAAATTTCCGCGAACAGGGGGCGATCGGTTTCGACCGGATGGCTACGGTGGCGGTGGCATGTCCAGGACGCTCGATAGGCCTGGCTAATCATTCGAGCAAACATTAACTGCCAACAACGATGTTGCAGGCCGGTTCGGCTTTGCCGCTCCGGTTCGTATGGCTGCCTAATTAAAGGCAACCTCGGCGTGATCTGAAGAGGCGTGTCAGATCGGCTGCAATGGGTCACGGCGAGCAATCGCCGAGGCTCCAGCGCACTTGGTTCTTTCGCTCGGCCGTTGGCGAGAGGATGAGAAAATAGACGGCTGGGAACCCGCGCAGGGTGTCGGTGTTCGGCGCGGGTTCCGAGATTAAAGCACCGGATAAGCATGTAGAGGCCGCCATTTGGGTTGTCTTGGGACGGGA
>JBBRTW010000595.1:0-3377 GCA_038244055.1 Tepidisphaerales bacterium
GTCACCATCGGCGCCGGCACTTCGGGCGGATTGGGCTGGCCTTCGTGGGTGCCGATTCAGATCTCAAAAATCGTGCTGACCTGGCCGCACTTCAATACCGATTCCAGCGATTTTACGATCGATCTCTCGGCATCCGTCAACGGCAGCATCGGCCCGGTGAGCATCTCCGGCAGCGTGACCGATGTCATCATCGACGTGCCCAAGCTCATCGCCGGCCAGTTCCCCATCGTCGGCATCGGCTCGGCCAGCATTTCCGCCAGCGGCAACGTGTTCGGCGGTACGCTCAGCGGCACGCTGATTCTCGGCGTCATCAAGATGGACGAACTCGGGCATCGCCTCGAGCCGGATTCGACGACGTACGATCACACCATCTTCTACGCCGGTGTCGAGGCGAGCCTCGTGATGGCCAGCGGGCAGGGCTTTGGCATTCGCTTCGGCCTCTCGCAGAACGGGCCGCTGGAAGCGTACATACAGATCGATGCCGACGTGCTGATCGTTCCGCCGATCGGGCTGTCGCTGAAATCGCTGTACGGCGGCGTGACGTTTGATGCCACGCCGTTCCCCACAATTTCCAACGCGATGGATTTGAAGGAGCCGGTCTTCTCGCCCGGCGTGCAGCTTTCGACGGCGCAGTGGGAATTGCAGCTTCAGCAGGAAACCATTAACCAGGCGGGCGGCGCGGGCGGGGGGTATCTGTTCACGGATGATTCGGGCCATTCGGCCGCTGATGCCGGCAGCCTTACCTCGGGAACCCTCAGCAGCAATCTGCGCTCGACGTTCCTCAATCACGGCGATGTCTTGTCGCCGGCGGGAGAATCGGGCGATGGCAGCGCGATGCAGGTCATCACGGAATCTCCGAGCGCCGAGTGGCTCATCGTTGATGGCAGCAAGTACTATCTCATCACCAAAGACCTGAGCGGCAATCTCGTCGTCAGCAAAGAGCGCTTCGTCATCGATTCGCACAACACCGGCGCCAACGGCACGGTTGCCGCGATCGGTACGCTCACCACCGCGCTCAATGGCCGGACGATGTCGCCGGAACTGATTGCGGCATTTTCGGCCTACGGGTTGGCGCTCAATCAAACCGCCACGATCAAGGTGAATGCGCCAGCGCCGGGACAGGCCGTCAATAGCTGGACGATCACGGACGGCGATTACAAGTACCGCCTCACGCTCGACGGCCACGGCGTGCTAATAGTGGAATCGAGCGGCGGGTCGATGAGCGCGCTGAACGGCCCGATTCGCATCGAGGCAGCCGTCACACTGGGCCGGGAGGGCGTGCCGTCCGAGGAATTCTCCGCCACCGGCGACATTATCATCGCAACCGATGGCATGATATTGCTCAATGCCTTCGCCAACTTTGGCCCCAGCGGCGGGCTGGCGCAGACGTTCAACTTCCGCATGTTCATCGACCTGAGCACCGTCGCCTCGGGCAGCGCCACCACGCTCTTTTATTTCGAGAAGGACGTGACGATCGGCAATGGGCTCATCACCTTCCCGCAGCTCATCATTGCCGGCGGCGTGACGATGGGGAAGACCGACGTCGACGGCCATTTCATCGTGCCGGCCGGTCCGTATGCCAACCACACCGCTGTCGGTTTCGGCATTCATCTCAGCGGCGAGATTCTCTATTCGCCCTTCCCGGAAGCCACCCTCAAGCTCGATGGCGCGGCCACGCTTACCTTCACCTCCACCAAGGCCACCGTCGCGTTCAACGCCTCGCTGTCGGCCAGCCTCACGCAGTTCATCCAGGTCGACAACCTTGTCACCGCGGCGGGCAGCTTCACCGTGCAATATGGCGGCGGCTTCAAGGTGTGGGGCGTTGCGGAATTGATCTTCAGCAGCGACTCGATTCCGTTCCTGAAATCGGCCGGCATAGAGGCCAACGCGACGTTCTACCTGCGCATCAACACCGATGCGGACAATTCACATGTGGTGGATGTCGATCTGCCGACGCCGGGCCATGCCGACCAGGTGACGCATCAAACTTTCACGCTTCAGCCGGCGTCGTTTGGGTTGTATCTCGTTGGTTCTTTGCAGTTCCACAAGGGGCCGGTGGATTTTGATCTGGACGGCATTTTCGCCATCGATTTCCAGAAGACCCAGACTGATTGGAACTTCAACATCTTCGCCTTTGCCGAGCTGAAGCTCGGCTTCGCCGGCCAGACAATCATGCAGCTTGATGCCCTTGGCGTGGTGGTGGTGAATCAGGATGGCTTTGCCGCCATGCTGTCGATTTACCGCAACGAGCCCGGCACGCTGATGAGCTTTACCGCCCAGTTCACGCTGTTCGTGAACACGACCGGGCACACGATGACGTACACGATGCCGTCGGATCTTCGGGCGATCCTCGGCCAGATGGGCGGCGCGGTGCCGATCGGCGCGACCGACCCAGCCGCCCCCACGGGCAACAGTGGGTTGCTGGATGATTTGGAACTGGAACTCGGCCGTCTCTCGACGCTCTACGGTTCGGGCAACGGCGGCTTTGCCAGCACCAGCGGCAACACAATTGTCATCAACATTCCCGCGGGGCTGCCGCGGTTTAGCGAGACCGGGCATGTGACATCCAATGCCGCCAGCGGCGCGTACTTTGTCATTGCCGGTAATGGCGATCTTTCGATCCTCAACAACACCTTCACGCTCACCGGCAGCTTCATGATCCAGGCCAGCGGCGATGGATTGATCATCCAGGCGCAGGGCCATTTGCAATTCGGCCCGCTGGCCAATATCGCGGCATCGGGGTATCTCGACATTTCGGCGGCGGGAATTGTGGGCGCGATCAGCCTTGCCGCCAATATGGATCTTGGCGGCGGCGCGGTGACGCTTTTTGCCGCCGCAACGCTGGAAGTGAATACCACCGGGCAGAATCAGACGGTGAAAGAATACACGTTCGATTACGGCTCGGGGTCGATCAGCAGCACGCCGGTGGATGTGGTGCTGCTTGGCACCAAGTTTGTGCAAATCAACGCGGTAGGCCGGTTGCAGATCGCCGGGTTTGTCAACCTGAATGGATCGTTCCTGCTTTCGATCGGCAGCGGCGGATTGACCGTCGGCATCAGCGCCCACCTCGACGGCTTCTTCGGCCTGTCGCTGAACGTGCTGGGCGTGGCCGCGATTATCAACAACAACGGGTCGGTGGGATTTGTCCTGGGCATCTGGGTGGCGGCCGACCTTGATCTGGCTTCGGTCATCACCATCTCCGGCGGCTTTACTCTCGAGATCAACACCTTCGGCAGCGCGATGTCCGTGCAAGATCCTCGCCCCGGCCATACCGGCCAGCAGCTAAGCATCCCCAGCGGTGCGGTGCTGCAGCTTGAGGCGAGCGTCACCATCCTGTCGATGCTCACGTTCAACGTGGTTGGCTCGGTGACTTACGA
>JBBRTW010000596.1:0-3364 GCA_038244055.1 Tepidisphaerales bacterium
CCTCAAACTCAACAGCGCCCGCTGGACACCCGAGCATGCGGAGAACATTACGGCACTGCGGTGCCTCGACTACAGCGGACTTTGGGCCGAATTCTGGAGCCAACGGGCGGCATAAGTGCCGAAAACGGGAGTTACACGCCCCATACCAGCTCCAGCGCCGGCCGGTGCCGATCGAAGCGATCCATGTGACAACAATGGCGACTGCAACAACCGCACATAATCCGGCCAGAAGATGTCCAAGAAGCGCCCGCATCCGCTCGTTGGACGCTCGATGATCGATTCAGTTCGCCGCAGCGCGCCCGCCTGCGCTGCTCTACCCAATCCTCCACTTTTGACATTTGCCTTTTGACATTTGATATCATCCCCGATTCTCCCCCACCTCCACCGGCGCGGCCTTTTCCTCCTCCGCCCTGGCCTCCTCCACCTTCTCTGCATTAACCCCCTTCTCCGACTTTTCCTTCTCCCCGCCCTCTTTCACCACCGGCGTGATCAACACCTGCGTCACCCGCGTGCTCGCCACGCCGATCACCTTCGCCATGAAGCGCGTGCCCATCTCCACGCTGTCTCCCGCCCTCGGCCACCTTCCCAGCTTCTGGATCACCCACCCGCCCACCGTATCCACGTCGCCGTTGCCCAGCTCCCCATCGTCCAGGTGCAGCCGCTCGCGCAGTTCGTGCAGGGGCAATCGGCCATTGACGCGATGGTTCTCGCCTTCGGTCACGAACTGCGGCGCTTTGGCATCCACATCGAATTCATCCTCGATGTCCCCGACGATCTCCTCGATCACATCCTCCAGCGTCACGATCCCCTGGGTCGCGCCGTACTCGTTCACCACCACCGCCATGTGCGTCCGCGCGGCCTGGAACTGCCGCAGCAGCTTGGGCACCGGCAGCAGCTCCGGCACGAACAGAATCTCCCGCTTGATCGTCTTGAGCTCGATATCGCCCGAGCCGATGACGTGAATCGCGCTGCCCGGCAGGCCCGCGGCGATGGCGATGATCTCGCCATCGGGTGTTTTCTCATCCGTGAACTTCAACCGACCGGGGATCAGCTTGAGATGGTTGAACAGATCCTTCATGTGGACCAGCCCGACCACATGATCGATATCCCCATCGCACAAGGGCAGCCGGGTGAAGGCGCTCTTCTGGACGATGCGGAGGATTTCCCCCAGCGGTTGATCCAGCAGCAGGTAATCCACCTCGGTGCGCGGGGTCATGATCTGCCGGGTCTTCAAATCCGCCAGCTCGAACGCGCCGGTGAGAATCTGCGAGCGGCCTTTCTCGATGGCCCCCTTCTCAACCGCGTGAGCCAGCAAGGCCCGCAGTTCGTCGGCCGTATGCGGAAGCTCGTAGTGCCCGCCGGGCTTCACATCGACGCCGCTCATCCGCAGCATCCCATTGCTGACGGCATTGAGCAGCCAGATCGCCGGAAAGAAGATGTAGGTGAAGACCACCAGCGGCAGGGCGAGGATCGGCAGCAATCGGTCGGCCGCCACGATGGCCCAGGTCTTGGGTGCCTGCTCGCCGACCGTGATGTGCAATGTCGTGCTGATCGCCATGGCGATGGCGAAACTCAGCCCGTGAATCGCATGCTCGCTCAGCGACCACCATTCCAGGATCGGCCGAAGCAGCGCCGCCACGGCCGGCTCGGTGACCGCGCCCAGGCCCAGGCTGGCCAGGGTGATTCCCAGTTGGCATGCGGATAAGTACAGGTCCAGCCTGCGTTTAATGAGAAGGGCGAGCTTGGCGAGAATGCTCGATGAAGCTTCGGCTTCCAGCCGGCTGGCGCGCGCGGTGACGGCCGCGAACTCTGAAGCGACGAAATAGCCGTTCAGGGCGACCAGGCCGATGGTTAAAAGGATCTTCCAGACAATGTCCACAGGTTATTTGTGACGGCACGGGCGACTATTGTCAATCATCATCCCTGGAACGATCCGCCCCAGGACCCGGACATCGCCAGCGCCGAGGTGGCGTAGGAGGACCAGCGGATGGTTAGGAAAACGTAGACGATCACGATGCCCCAGAGGGCCGTTTCCGCCCGGCGATGCTGCCGCAGCCGCCAGAAAATCTGAGCCCCGATGGTGGTCACCACCAGTTTGAATAAGATCAGGCCGGGAATGAGGTTATGAGCGAGGAACAACCGCGCCAGGGGATTGACTTCATGGAAGGGAGTGAAGAAATGCGCCCAGAGGGTGAAGCCCAGGTCCGCCAGGCTCAGGATCCACAGGATGCCGATCAACTCGGCGTGCCGCCGGGATCTCGCATTTTCTCCGAAATACAAGCGAAGGGGACCCATAACAACCTCTCGTCTATTGGCAAGATCGGTTCCCAGACCATCGAACTTGATGAGAGACGAGCGCGGGTTGCGGCGGTATTAGCAATCGCCATACCTGACAGAAACCACTCGGACGCATCTCATCACACCATTACAGTACGATTGACGCCATGGTTATCGGACAAGTTAAGGGCGCGTTGCCTGATGGATGGGCAGACCCCCGCCGGCTGCTCATAAATGAGGTGGGGATAATGGCTTAATGCGGACGAAGGGCGAGGATCAATTCGACTTCGCCATTGGGGCGATTGAGCTTCTTGGCGATTTCATGCGGCGAGCGGCCCTGGTCGGCCATCGAATAGACTTCCGCATGGCGGGGGTCGGGTGGGACCTCGGCCAAATCATGGGAATTCTGATCGTTTTGCCCGGACTCGGAGGATTCAGAGGAGTTGGCCGAGACTTCAGTGGAAAGCGCGGGCGCGAGCAGGCGATGCTCCGGTGGGGATTCGGATTTATGATCCGCTTCGAGAAGATCACGCCGCCCTGATCGAGTCCCCGCCTGAAGCGCGGCGATTTTCTCATCGGCTTCCTGGAGGAGCACTTCGATCTTGGCCGAGCGCGTTTCCAACTGGGCGGCCATCTTCCGGGCCGTCTCCAGCATCTCCACCATCAAACCGTTCATGTCGCGCTCCAGCGATCGCTGCTGGGCGAGGCTGAACTGCTGCGGGCGGGCCGCCTCCACCATCGGATCTCGCCGGCGCTTCCACCTTGGCCGCATGACGATGAAGATCGTCGCAATAATGCCCACCACCAGGACGACCCACTGGGTGGCGTCCTCGCGGGATTTGAAGGCATTGATGAACGAATCGGCCATGTTGTTAGTTGCTAGTTGCTAGTTGTTAGTTGCTAGTTGTTAGTTGCTAGTTGTTAGTGGCTAGTTGTAGTTTGCTCTCCTGAAGTCCTCGGTGGCGTAGACATTCTTGTCTGCGGCGGGCGGGTGAGTGGGGTCATTCATGACCCCCGAACCCGTCCGCTTCATGACGACCCTCAGGATTCCATTAAACAATTGCATTAGTTGATAATCACACTTTCA
>JBBRTW010000597.1:0-3351 GCA_038244055.1 Tepidisphaerales bacterium
GGACCGGGAATTGCGACCCGGTCGGTTCGATCTTCCTTGCGTAGATAGAGCGCGTAGGCCAGCAGAATTAGAAGAACGGCCGCCATCACGATGAACGAAAAGGCCGCGCCCAGTGGCTTTGAACCCGTGGAGTCGGTGAACTGGAATTGAATCAGGTTGCCCGCCAGCCAGGTCTTGGACCCGCCCAGCAGATCGGAGACGACGTATTGCCCGACGCTCGGAATGAAAACCAGCACCACGCCGGCGATGATTCCCGGCATCGTCAGCGGAACGGTCACGCGCCAGAACGCGCCGGATCGGCCCGCCCCAAGGTCGCCGGCGGCCTCAAGGAGCGTGCGGTCGAGTTTCTCCAGCGAGGCATAAAGTGGGAGGATCATGAACGGAAGCTCGCCGTAAATCAGGCCAATCAGAACCGCGGTATTCGTGTAGAGCAGATCGACGTGCCCCAGCCCGGCCCATTGGGAGAATTGGTCGATCGGGCCTTCGGTGCCGAGGATCATTTTCCAGGCGCTGGTTCGGATTACAAAGCTGGTCCAGAACGGTATCGCGACGCCGAGAAGCAACAGATTGCGCCAGCGCGGTTTGGCGACAATCGCAATGTAGTAGGCCACCGGATAGCTGACGAGCAGGCAGATCGCTGTCGTCGCGAGCGCCACCCACAACGAACGGAGGTAGGTGTTGAGGTAGGTGGGCCGAACCGCCTCGCGATAGTTGTCCCAGACCTGGCCGCTGGTGATGTGAGAGCGGAGATCATCGACCTTCATCGGATCGCCATATTCATCGGCCGGGGCAAAGCTGATCAGGAAAATCATCACCAGCGGCGCGACGAAGAGCGATCCGAGCAAAAGCCAGGTGGGGAGGGCTTGGAGGAGGGAGGTAGTTTTCGAAGACGATTTCAAAGTCGATGTCAAATGTTAAATGTTAAAAGTGGAGGACCATACGGATGGTTTCCGGCGATGTGAAGGCCTTGGAAGTCGCGGCAAGATCCTTCGGTCGCCTGAAGCTCCCTCAGGATGACACTCAATACCTTTCTTTCTTAATTCATCATTCAGCATTCATCATTCAGAATTCAGCCC
Source organism: Tepidisphaerales bacterium (assembly GCA_038244055.1). GTDB lineage: Bacteria > Planctomycetota > Phycisphaerae > Tepidisphaerales > Tepidisphaeraceae > DASPKW01. Next base: position 1,077 of record JBBRTW010000597.1, read on the forward strand.
ACACTCAGGACTGAACAACAATCGCATGCCTCGGGTCCCAGCAGACCCAGGCTTTGCCCATGACCACAAAATTCTCCGATTCATCGGCCTGATCGTTCTGCTGATAAACCGTCAGCCGTTCGCCGGCGCGGTTGCGGACGGTCCAGGTGGTGGCGACGCCCTGGTAGAGGCGTTCTTCGATGGTGACTTCCATGGCGGCTCTGGCGGCGGCGGGGGCGGGTTCGGTGGGGGCGAGGCGGAGTTTTTCGGGGCGGATGATGAAGCGGACGGAATCGCCGGGGGCGTGGGCGGCGGCCGGGTCGATGAGCAGGACGGTTTCGAAACCGGCGGAGGAGGCGACCATGAGGATCGCGCCGTCGCGCTGGATGATCTTGGCGGATACGAAGTTGGATGCGCCCATGAAATCGGCCACGAAGGGCGTGGCCGGGCGCTCGAAGACGCGCTGCGAGGCATCCATCTGCTCGACCTTGCCGGCGTTCATGACGGCCACGCGGTCGCTCATGGTCAGGGCTTCCTCCTGGTCGTGGGTGACGAAGACGAAGGTGATGCCCAGCCGGCGCTGAAGCTGCTTGAGCTCGACCTGCATCTCCTTGCGGAGTTTCTGGTCGAGGGCGGCCAGGGGCTCATCGAGAAGGAGCACGCGCGGCTGGAGGACCAGGGCGCGGGCGAGGGCAACCCGCTGTTTCTGCCCGCCGGAGAGTTCATGCGGGTAGCGGGATTGCAGGCCGGAGAGGCGAACCAGATCGAGCGCCGCGGCGGCGCGGTCGCGATGCTCGGCGCGCGGGATGGGCTTGTAGCGCAGGCCGAAGGAGACGTTCTTCTCCACGGATAAATGCGGGAACAGCGCGTAATGCTGGAAGACCATGTTCACCGGCCGGCGATGGGCGGGGATGAGCGTGACATCGCAATCCTCGACGAAGAGCGCCCCCTCATCGGGTGTTTCCAGCCCGGCGATCATGCGGAGGAGCGTGGTCTTGCCGCAGCCGGATGGGCCGAGGAGGGCGAAGAATTCCCCCCTGCGGATATCGATCGAAACCCCATCGACGGCCGAGACGTTGCCGAATCGCTTGCGAATTGCCAGAGCCCGGATGCTGAAGTCAGAAGACAGCGGAGTGTCCATCGTTGGTGGGAATGATAGCGGCGCGCGGTGCGCGAACAAGGATAAAAATTGGGGGAATTTAGAACGCGGTGCGAATACAGCGCTTCCGAAGCCGGATCGCGCGAAGATTGATTTCGATGACCCCGGTCAACTTCGCGAAGGTAATTGATCTTCCGCTTCGGGAGATTCCGACAGAGCCTTGAGTCGCGCAGCGATGGCGGCGGGCGATTCCACGCGAGGAATCGGCTGCCCGCATTCCGGACAGCGGCCAAGGATGCCGGGGACGTCATGCGCGTATGTTAGCAACGCGCGGTTGACGATGGAAAATAAATGCAATCATCGTTTGTATGGGGTCAGAGATAGGAATACGGTGTTTACATGGAAAGCCCATCAAACAGCCAGTTGCAAAGGGAAACGCAGGAAGTGCTGCAGGCTTTTGCGGAATCGGTCCGGCAGGCGGATGCCGGTGAATTGAAAGAAGCGCGCCCGGCGATTCGGGCGCTATTGGACGAGTTAAAGTTGAAGCATTCGAAAGAGCAGATGGGAGCTGAATGACCGTACGCGATTGGGCGCTGTTCCAGATCGACGCCATCCGGGACGGCGCTCTGGTCGCAAGCTCCCGGCGCTCTGTCCCGGCTTGTCCAAACACGCGGAAATCTTTGGAAATAAGATGATGGGAAGCGCGCGGCGATACCATGCACGATTAAACCGCCAGCGAATCCGGCATCCCCACCGTCTGCCAGATTTTCTCGAAGAGCGCTTCGGGGTGGATGGGCTTGGGGACGTAGTTGTTCACGCCGGCTTTGATGGCGCGGATGATGAAGGCGGGGTCGTGCTCGCCGCTGAGCATGATGATGGGGGTGGGGTTGCCGGCCGAGCGGAGGGCGGTGACCAGGCAGATGCCGTCCATGCGGGGCATGGCGCAGTCGGTGATGATGACGTCGACGGTTGCGCCGTCGCGGAAGGCGGCGAGGGCTTCCGCGCCATCGCCGAGTTCGTGGGTCACGCGCAGGCCGGCCGCTTCGAGGAGGGCACGGAGTACCTGGCGCATGCGGGCATCATCATCGACGAGCATTATGCGCATGGTCGATTTATCGGCATTTCAGGCGTGGGACTGCTTTTTTGGGAAGAGCGGGTCCGATAACGTTGGGTTGTTGACAATGAGACAATGAGACA
>JBBRTW010000598.1:0-3335 GCA_038244055.1 Tepidisphaerales bacterium
AACCACGTTGCAAGAAACGGCGGCCCAAGCAATTCGATCTGATGAACAAACCGAGGAAGGCCCTACGACAACTACTGAAAAACAAGCGGAAAGTGGCTTAAGTTGATGACATTAGGGACAGGATTCGATTTGATCAACCCCCTCCCCGCGCCCACAATGTGAGGGATGAGGCGGGGAAGACACCATCGCCTCAAGTTTTCTCCCCCGCCTCCTCCCTCACGCTCCCACCTCCACCCTCACTTCCTTCTCTCCCTCTCCCCTCCAAAAGAAGAAGAAGTTGCGAGTTGCGAGTTCTTAGTTGCGAGTTGAAGATCGGCCCTCCGCATGGAAGTTGCGAGTTGCGAGTTTTGAGTTGCGAGTTGAAGAGCGGCCGTCCGCGGCATTTCTCGCAACTCGCAACTCGCAACACGCAACTCCCCCTTCGCGGGATGGCGGGACGGGTTATCTTCGGGCCGCGGTCGGATGGGGAGAGAGCCTTTCATTGCCGGTACTCCGTCCTTCATACTCTTCGATTCAATTTCTTCGATTCGAAAGTCTTCCGCGCCAATGTGAGGAAGGAGGCGGGGAAGGCAGCGCTCAAGATCGGAAGGCCATCCACGGGCCGACAAGAATGTCCGCCCTACCGAAGCAGGCATTTGGGCATCACATCGCCGCCAGCAGCCCTCTCACATACCCCGCGCTCTCGGCCAATCCGGGGATCACATCCGCCGCGTCCTTCTCATGTTCGAAGCCGACGTGGCCTTTGAAATCGATCTTGAGCAGCGCCGCGAGAATGCCTCTGAGATCGAGAACGCCCCGGCCGCATTCGATGGGGATGCTGCGGCGGTCGATCCTCGCCAGGTCTTTCATGTGGATGTCGTAGACGCGCTTGCCGTACTTCTCGATCGCCTCGGCCGGGTCCGTGCCGGCGCGGGCGGAGTGGCCGACATCAACGCACAAGCCGATGCGCTCATCCATCTGCTCGATGGCCGCCATGATCTCGTTGGGAGAGGGGAAGGTCTTGTCTTCCGGGCCGTGGTTGTGGATGGCCATCTTGATGTCGAATTCCTTGACCATCTTCTCGGCCAGGGGGAGGCATTCTTTGCTGGGGGCGCAAACCATGACCGGTACGCCGATGTCCTTGGTGTACTGGAACATCTCGCGGAGCTGGGCTTCATCGTTCTTGAGTGTGATGTTGCCGACCGACAGGGGGGTGATGCCGGCGGCCTTGAATTTCTCGACCGTGGCTTTGCGCTCCTCGGCGGTGGATTTGAAGGGGAGATGGAAATCCTTGATCGAGCAGTAGGCGACGCCGACGCGGGCGACGCCTTTGATGGTCTCATCGGTCTTGAACTTGTTGAAGGAGTAGGTGGCGACACCCACCTTGAGACCTTTCCAGGGGATGGCCTCGGGCTTGAGCTTGGCATCGGCATGGGCGGATTGGGGGGTGAGGATGCCGGCCGCACCGAAGGCTCCGGCGACCGCGCCCAGCATGATGCCCCGACGGCTCAATTGAATCTGTGACATCGCTTGCTCCTGAAAGTGGAAATGGATGAGGTGAGAGAAACGCCTCTCTCAAGCCCGCGCCCCCGTCGTCGGTGCGAAGCTCAGCACCTGAAACGCCCGATTCGCCACCGGCGTGGCCGGGATCGTGATCGGCTCGACCTTGTGGGTCTTGTTCTGCAGCAGCATCAAGAGCTGCTTCACCGTCGTCTCCGCCAGCGCGGCGATATCCTGGATCGAGCAGAGGATCGGGATCGGCAGCAGATCCATCATCGGGATCTCATCGAACACGCCGATGATCGGCGGCCGGCCCTTGTCGATCTGCGCCAGCGATTCGATCACGCCCTGCGCCAGGAAGTTATTCGTGCAGACGATCGCCTGCGCGTGCGGCAGATGCGGCAGCAGTTCGATGAACGCCCGCCGGCCGGTCTCGCGATTGGCCGGGCCGTGGCGCACGTCGATCATGTCGAAGCGCGATGCGAAAATCTCCTTGCGGCGGCGGTGGGTCGAGACGAATTCCGGCCCGCATACGCCCAGGATCTTTTTCACGCCCGCGCGCTCCAGCGTGTCGCAGAGCACATTGGCGGCCTGTTCCTGATCCGTCGCCACCGAGCTGTTCACGCCCGCCAGCGGCCGATCCAGCAGCACCAGCGGCAACCCCTCGGGAACGATCTGCGTGAGCTGCTTTTTCTGCCGCAGCAGGGGCACGAGGATCAGGCCATCGATCCCGCGCTGGGTCACCAGGCGAAGATAATCCGCCTCGCGATTGGCGTCCTCGGCCGAGTTGCACAGCATCAGCGAGTAGCCGTGCTTGGAGAGCGAGCGCTCGATGAGCGAGCCGATGTATCCAAAAAATGGGTTGGCGATATCCGAAACGATCAGGGCGATGGTATGGGTCTTGCGCGTGCGCAGCGAGCGCGCCAGCAGATTAGGCCGATACCCCAGCCGCGCCGCCGCCTCGATGACGCGATCGCGCGTGGCCTTGGAAATGCGGTTGGCCATCGCGCCCCCGGAGAGCACGCGCGAGACGGTGCTGACCGAGGTGCTGGTTTCACGGGCGATATCGACGAGCGTGGGAGACATATTGGGAGGGGGCGATGCCCCAAGTGCGAGATGATCCACCGGATGGGGCAACGCCGCCCCTCGCCGAGGTCGGGGGAATTCTAACGGGGAAGAGCGGGGTTGGGTAGCCTAATACCGCAACAACACCTTCACCCCATGCCCCTGCAATCGCGAGACGAACTCCTCCCCGGATTCCGCCAATAGCGGGCCGAGATCGAATTCATATTTTGTGATGCGATCGCTCAGATAGCACTGCTGATGCGGCCGGGAGCTTCCACCCGGCCGGCCGATGAATTCGAACATGGCGAGCTGATCGAACCGGATCGTGACCTCCTCGCCGGGAAAAAGCCCCCCGCGCTGGCGGAGCGTGAACGTATCAGAGCCCAGCGTCAGCCGGCTCGAATGATGATGCACGACAATCAGCAGCCCCAGCCCCACTACGATCGCGATGGCCGCTGGCGTCCGAAAAACGCGCTGCGGCCGGCGAATCAGCAGAACCGATCCCAAGAGCGCCCCCAGCACCAGCCATCCGGCCGTCAGCAGCAATGCCTGCGAATCGATGAAATACATCACGACCTCCGCCGACCGCTCCGTCAGCACCGCCGGATGCATCAGGCGAAAAATCCCCGCCCCCAGCGCCCCGGCCGAGCCGATGAGCAGGATCGTCGAAAGCCCCGTCGAAGGCGGCGGCAGCGGAAGCACGCGCAGCGGAGTTTGCGGCCCAGGCGTTTCAGAAGGCGCGGCGGACATTGCCGGGATTCTAACGGAGCGGGCCGCGATTGGAGTAAAAA
>JBBRTW010000599.1:0-3271 GCA_038244055.1 Tepidisphaerales bacterium
CAATTGACCGGTGAGCCGGATCGCACGGTATTGGAGCGCGTCTGGTCAAGGCCAACGTTTGAGGTGCACGGCATCGCCGGCGGCTTCACAGGCACAGGTTCAAAGACCGTCATCCCGGCCAAGGCCACGGCAAAGGTCAGCCTGCGCATGGTCCCGCAGCAAGACCCCGATAAGGTGGTCGCAGCGTTCAAGAACTGGGTGCGGGCTAACACGCCCCCAGGCATCGCGACTGAAGTCCGAGTGTTGAATGCCGGACCGGCGATCGTGGTCAACCCCGATCACAAAGCCATCGCCGTCGCGGCCAAGGCCTTTGCCGATATCATGGCGCAAGATTTGAAAGCGCATTTGGCGCAAGAGACCGTCTTCGTGCGATCCGGCGGCTCTATCCCAATTGCCGGCGATTTCGCGCGTAACCTGCACATCCCAACCATCCTCATGGGCTTCGGTCTTCCCGACGACGGGCTTCACTCGCCCAATGAGAAATACCGGATCGAGAATTTCTATCTGGGCATCATGACCATCGCTCACTTTTTCGAGCAATACGGGAGCTGATCTATTTCCTCCCCGGACCAGTCTCAATCGGAGAGCGTTGTAAGATCCGCGGGCATTGTCTCCATCGCAGTCGGGATGAGCCGCATTACCGGCCTCGTCCGGGAGATGGTGATGGCCCACTTTTTCGGCGCGGGCTTCGCCAATGATGCGTTCCGCATCGGCTTCCTCATCCCCAACCTGACGCGCGACCTATTCGCCGAGGGAGCGCTTTCGAGCGCCTTCATTCCGGCGTTTGTCGACAGCATGCACCAGAAAGGACGCAAGGAAGCGGCTCACCTGGCCAACCTGGTGGCGACCGCGCTCATCATCGTCGTCGGCGCGCTGTGCATTCTGGGAATGATTTTCGCGCCGGTGCTCGTCGAATTGCTTGCCGCCCCATTTCACGCCATCCCCGGGAAATTCGAGGAAGCCGTCCTCATGACGCGCATCATGTGGCCCTTTCTGTTGCTGGTTGCGATGGCCGCACAGGTGATGGGCATTTTGAACTCCTGCGGCCAGTTCGGCGTCCCCGCCACCGCTTCCACGCTGTTCAATATATTTTCGCTTGCGGCCGGCCTGTCCATCGGCTGGCTCGGGCCGTTCGGAGTATCTCCAATTGAGGGCATGGCGTGGGGAGTGGTGATCGGCGGAGGCATGCAGTTGGCGTGGCAGATTCCATCGCTGCGGAAACAGGGCTTCCACTACCGTCCGGTCTTCGATTGGGCGCACCCCGGAATGAAACGCATTCTTCGCCAGATGGGGCCGGCGATTTTGGGCAACTCCGCGGTGCAAATCAACGTCACCGTGAATACTTATCTGGCGACCCATATTCTCGATCCCATTCGCGGCGCAAACGGCCCGGTGAGCTGGCTTAACTATGCCTTCCGTTTTATGCAATTCCCGCTTGGGCTGTTCGGCGTGGCAATCGCCAGCGCGACGTTGACATCCATTTCCCGCAGCGCTTCGTCGGGCAATATGGACGAGTTCCGCCGCACGCTGTCGCGCTCGCTGGGCATGGTGTTCCTGCTCACCATCCCGTCGTCGGTAGGCCTGATATTGTTGGGCGAATCGATGATCGGCGCCGTCTATCAAGGAGGCAAAATCGTACCCTACGATACCCATCAGATCGCCATGGCGCTCTCCTACTACGCCTTGGGCCTCAGCGGCTATTCGGCGTTGAAAGTGCTCACGCCGGCCTTTTACGCGTTGAACGACTCCCGCACGCCAATGGCAGTCAGTCTCTGTTCGGTGGCGATCAACTACGGAGTGGCGACAACGTTGATCCGCGTGACGGATTTGCGACACGCGGCGCTCGCGCTGTCGACGGCGGCCGTGGCGAATTTCGGCTTTCTGGCGTTATTTCTGATTTTGCGCAAAAGAATCGGCGGCATACACGGCAGAAGCCTCGCCGAAACAGTAGTAAAAGTGGTGGCCGCTTCGTTGCTGATGGGCACGGCCGTTTGGGTTTCAAGCCATACGATGCGCTATCTTTTGGGAGTTTCCAAATTATCCCGGATCGCCGATCTCGCCGTCTCCATCCCCATCGGCGTCGCCATCTTCTACAACGCCTGCCGCTTCGCCAAAGTGAGCGAACTGGAGCTTGCCATTAAGGCTGTAACAGCACCTATGGCCCGCTTGCGTGCTAAAATTCGGTAACAACCATGATTGAGGATCTCCAGTACGTCATTCAGCTCCAGGGACTCGACTTGCGGATAGCCTCGCACGAGCATGGGATTGCGCTGCTTCCAAAACAGATTGCCGAAATCGAGCGCACGCTCGATTCGCACCAGCGCAAGCTCGAGGCCGACCGCGCCGCGCTCTCCGCCAACCAGAAGGAACGGAAGAAACTGGAGGGCGACATCCAGATTCAGGAGGGAAAGATCTCCAAACTGCGCGAACAGATGCTGCAAGCCAAGAACAACGAGCAGTACAGGGCATTTCAGCACGAAATCGAGTTCTGCCAGCAGGAGATCCGCAAGCACGAGGATCGCATCATCGTGCTGATGGAACAGTCCGAGCCGCTCGGCCGCAACGTCAAAGCCGCGGAAGAGTCGCTGAAAAAGGAAAAAGTCGAAGTCGACGCCGAGAAGGGCCGCGCCAAGGAGCGCACCGCCATCGATCAAAAATCGCTGGCCGAGTTGAGTGCCGAGCGCAAGACCGTCGCCGCCGGGATCACCCCCGCCGTCATGGCCAAGTACGACCGGTTGCGCAAGAAATATAAAAACGGAGTCGCCATCTCCGAAGTGGTTGAGAACCGTTGCAGCGCCTGCCAGATCTCCCTGCGCCCGCAATATTTCCAGGAAGTGCGCCACGGCAACGCCGTGCTGCCGTGCGAGCAGTGCATGCGGATTCTGTACTACAATCCCGCCGTCGCCTTCGACCACGAAATGGGCACACGGATGCCCGGCGGAGTCGCAATCAGGCGCATGTAGCGACCAGCGATCAGACCCTACCGCTTCGCCCAATACCGGTCGCGCGCCTGCACCACCAGTCCCTTCTGCTTTACCGCCAATTGGATCTTGCGAAATTCCGATATTTCCACCGGCACGTCGGAAACATAGCCCAGATTGTACTGGCTGCGCAGTTCGTCCTGGATCCGATCGAACACCTGTTCGATATTCAAGTTTTTCGATACCTCGAAGAATCCGCCGCCAGTTTCACGAGCCATGCGTTGCAACACGGCCCTGCCGTTTGGGCCACCCCCCATGAACCCGCCGTATGCCCCCGGATCGGTGAAGTA
>JBBRTW010000600.1:0-3249 GCA_038244055.1 Tepidisphaerales bacterium
CCACCCACCAACCCCTTCCATCCCCAGCAACCATGCCAAACCCACCCCCTGAGACTGCCCAATAGCAGGCAAACTCCGGTGGGGCAGACATTCTTGTCTGCCCTGAAAAACCTTCCACTCACCAACCCTTTCCATCCCCAACAACCACGCCAAACCCACGCCAAAAAAGAAACACCCGCGCCAAAACGCAGGTGTCTTCCAAATGATCTTCGTGACCTTAGTGCCCTTCGTGGTTAAGTCTCTTCGATGGTCACCGAATTAATCGTATCCCCTTGCTTGATCGCGTTGACCACTTTCTGCGAAGCCTCATCGCGCACCTGGCCGAAAACCGTATGCTTCCCATCCAGCCAGTCCGTCGCGATGTGCGTGATGAAGAACTGCGAGCCGTTGGTATTCGGCCCGGCGTTGGCCATCGACAAGGACCCTACCTTGTGCTTGGGCTTCCCCGCCCCGACCTCGTCGCCGAACTTATACCCCGGCCCGCCCCGGCCGGTGCCTTCGGGGTCGCCCGTCTGCACCATGAAATCGGGGATGACGCGGTGGAACGTCACCCCATCGTAAAACTTGTCGCGCGCCAGAAAGACGAAGTTGTTCACCGTCTTGGGCGCATCCTTGGGAAAAAGATCGACCGTGATTTTGCCGCGATTGGTGTCGATCACCGCCACGAACTTCTTGGCCGAATCGATCGTCATCGCGGGAGCGGAAGCATAACTGCGGGGCATGGGTAACCTTTGTTAAGGAAAACTAAAAACTAAAAACTTAAAGCGGGGAGGTCCGCGGACGAAAACTAAAAACTAAGAACTTAAAGCAGGGAGAGCTGAAGTTGACAACGAAAGCGGGATCAAGCCAAAAACGAAACCTAAAGCCAGTCGAGAGCGCATAAGGCATTAAGACCAGCACCCCAAATTAATTCTCTGCGTCTCTGCGCCTCTGCGGTGAATCTGATCTTCTTCGCACCTTTAAGTTTTTCGTTTTTAGTTTTGGAAACTATTTCGCTTCCTTCTCTTCAATCTTGATCCCAATGATCTTCGGCGGATTGATCGGCCGGTCCTGCGGTCCGGTTTCCATGTTGGCGATCTTGTCCACCACATCCAGCCCCTCGATCACTTTGCCGTATACCGTGTACTTGCCATCGAGATGGGGAGCGGTGCCGTGCATCAGGAAGAACTGCGACCCGGCCGAGTCCGGATCATTCGTCCGCGCGGCCGAGAGAATCCCGCGCTCGTGCTTGGTGTCGTTGAACTCCGCCTTGAGCTTGTAGCCCGGGCCGCCCATGCCCGTGCCGGTGGGGTCGCCGCCCTGAAGCATGAAATCCTTGATCACGCGATGGAAAATCACGCCATCGTAAAAACCTTCTTTGGCCAGAAACACGAAACTGTTCACGTGATTGGGCGCCAGCTTGGGAAATAATTCGATGACGATCTTCCCCGCGCTGGTCTCCATCGTGGCGATGTACTGCTTCTTCACATCGATCTTCATCTCGGGGGGCTTGTCCCACTGCTTGGCTTTTTCCGCGGCCAAGGCACAGCAGGCCATTATCATCGCGGCAACAAAGGCGAGAGAGCGCATCGTTTTCTCCTGGTTCGGGGGTGCGTGAATTGATCGAACAACTCTGCTCTGAGAGTGTCTTGTCCCCTCTCCTGTACTCGGGAGAGGGTTAGGGTGAGGGTCTTCCGTGATTCCACGCAAATCGTTCTCGAAGACCCTCACCCCCTCCCTCTCCCGAGTACAGGAGAGGGAGGCGCGGCGTTCAGTTTTTTCATCCGTCGCGCGTGTGCGGTACACCGCACGTCACGACTCGGCATGATAGCCTTCATTTCCGAGGCGAACTGTCAAGCGCGGCCGTCTTATTCGTGGCACGGTGTCCCGTCCGCCCCGGCAGCGCGGCATGAAGAAATCCCTGAAATTCCCACATTTCATGCCCTCTGAATTCCCGCATAATTCCAGCGCTAGTTCCCCGCATCCGCCAGTTCCCGCAATCGCCCCGCGAACTCCCTGGCCATCTCGCCCGCCTTCTCCGGCGCGATAATCGATGGCCGGTAAGTCAGCCCGAAGTGCATCTGCTTTCCCAGTGTCGTGGGTGTGAAGACCAGCGGCATCATCGGCCCGGTGGGCGAAACGCGGATGTAGTCCAGCAGCGGGGCCGGATGGAACTCGGCCGCCCACGAGCGGTTAAGATTGACGTTGGAAATCCCCCCCGCCAGCGGCACCCGCTTGCGGTAGAACTCGATCAGCCGCTTTCGGCCGTAATATTTCCCCACCGCCAGCGCCGCCAGCATCCGCACCGGGCTCGACAGCGGCAGGCCCGTCTGCTTATGCAGAATCGATTGCGCCGCTGCCCGCCGCAGCAGGCGCGGGAAATCCACCAGATCATCCGGCCGAAAAAGCGTATTCGTAAACCCCAGGAAAAGCCCGAACGTATCCGACAAATCCTGTTTGGAATACGCCCGCAGATCGACGATCGTCCCCATCGCCAGATCGGTCCGCCGCCGCGTCCGCGCCAGCGGGACATACCGATTGCAGACCTCGGCCCCCACCGCCAGAAAAAGATCATTCAAAGTCGCGCCGTTCGATCGCGCAAAGCTCAGCAGCGGATCGACCAGCCCCTCCCCCAGCGGATGCAGATCGAACCGCGCCGAGAAATCGCCATACCCCGAGCTCACGATCCGCGCCACCCGCCGATTGCGCGAGGACCAGCGCACCGAGGTCAGCAGCCCATCGGTCCATCCCCAGTTGGCGCGCCCCGCGCCGAAGATCGACCAGTATCCATTGGCCGGGTGTTTCAGAGGCCGCGTGCGGGCCCGCCCGGGCGCATAAATCCGGTAGAACCACTCCCGCAGCACCATGCGGATGGAAACGCTGTCGGCCACCCAGTGATGGTAAATGATCCCCGCGTAATGGTGCCCGCCTTCGCAATGAATGAACGGCCGGAAGGGGGGCTCATTCTCATCGTCAAACGGCCGGTTCAGTTCGCTCGACAAAAATTCGCATAGCGAGACCTGCCCATCCCCCACCGCGATCGCATACCGCTCCGCATCGCCATTGAGCACATGATGGCTCACCCGCGGGCCATTGAGTTTCACGCGCCCCAGCCCCAGCGCTTCCAATGTCGTCTGCCAGGCCGCTCCAAGGCGTGCCGCATCAGCCGACCCCGCCAGTTTGAGTACCTGGGCGGCGTTGTATGGATGGATGCGGTCCCACTGCCGAACCAGCCTCTGGAAGACATTGATCGGCGCGGGGGCGGAGCCG
>JBBRTW010000601.1:0-3226 GCA_038244055.1 Tepidisphaerales bacterium
CGGATGGACCGCGAGCACGGCGCGGCCGAGGCGGCGGCGTTCGTGAAGAAGTTGAATTTCAAGCCGTCGGCGATTGCGTTTGATGCGCAGTTTGACCGGTGATGGCGGATTGAGTTGAGATGCGGGGTGCCACGGCCACGCGCCAGGCGGCGTTCGAATATGGACGATGCTGTCGCGTGGCCGTGTTTTTCGAGAGCGGTTTGGCGGGGCGAATGGCACGGCCACGCGATTGTCGTTTCCGCATGCGAAGTCTGTGGGGCGCGTGGCCGTGGCACCCGAAATTGCGAACCGCGCGAAGTGTGCGTCGCGGAATTTCTGTCGCCCCTTCGGGGCTGGATGATATCGCGCGGGTTTTCCAGGGGCTCACGCCCCCGGCTACTTTTTGTCGCCGCTCCGCGGCTGAAGATTGATGCGCACCGACGAACTCGATTTTCATCTGCCTACCGAATTGATCGCGCAGACTCCGCCGGCGGAGAGGGCGGGGGCGCGGTTGCTGCATTATCGGCGGCAGGGGGGGGAGATTGCGCATCGGATGTTTGGCGAGTTGCCCGGGCTTTTGCGGGCGGGGGATTTGCTGGTTTTGAATGATACGAAGGTTCTGCCGGCGCGGTTTTCTTTGTGGAAGGATACGGGGGGGTTGGTGGAGGCACTGTTTATTTCCGAGGGGCCGGTCGGGCATTGGCGGGTGATGTTGAAGAACATGGGGCATGGTGTCGGCAGGTTCTTGTTCTTCGATCAGCGCGATCTGGTTGCGACGGTGATTTCGAAGGGCGACGGCGGAAACTATCGGATTGTCGTGAATACGACTGAACCGGCGCTGGAGATCCTGGCGCGGGTGGGGCGGATGCCGTTACCGCCTTATATCAAGCGGGAGAAACTCGCCGATGCCCACGATGCCGAAGATGCGCAGCGCTATCAGACGGTTTACGCGAAAAACCCCGGCGCGGTGGCCGCGCCGACGGCGGGGTTGCATTTCACGCCGGAGATTTTCGAGCGGCTCGATCGCGCGGGGGTGGAACGTGCGTTCGTGACGTTGCATGTGGGGCTGGGGACATTCAAGCCTGTGTCGGCCGAGACATTGGAGGGGCATGAGATGCACACGGAGGGGTATGAAATTTCGGAAGTCGCGGCCGAGGCGATCAACCGGGCGAAGTCGGAGGGGCGGCGGATCATCGCGGTGGGGACGACCTCGGCGCGGGTGCTGGAGAGCCAGGAGGCGGACCGGCCGATCGCGGCGGGGAGCGGAAGCACTGGGATCTTCATTTATCCGCCGTATGTGTGGAGGCATACCTCGGCCCTGATTACGAATTTTCATTTGCCGAGGAGCACGCTGATCGCGCTGGTGGCGGCGATGACGGGACTGGAGGAGCAGCGGCGGATTTACGCGGAGGCGATTGAGAAGGGGTATCGATTTTTTAGTTATGGGGATGCGATGTTTGTGGAGTAGCCAATGTGAAGATTTCGCCACAGATAAACACAGATATCCACAGATAATCAAATCATCTGTGGGCATCTGTGTAAATCCGTGGCCAATTTTGCCTTTCTCCGTGTTCTTTGTGTTTTCGGTGGCGGAGTTTGCCTTGAATCCATCAAATGCGGCCCGTACCCTAGACATCGATGAAAGAAGCCGCATTCCAGCAGTGCATCAATCCGGGCTGCGCGACCACTTACGGGATCGAAGAGGTGAAAGTTTCCTGCACGAAATGCGGGAGCCTTCTGGACATCAAGTATGACTGGTCCAAGCTGCCGGTGCCGAAGAATCTGAACTTTTTCGAGCATCGCTGGGCCACGCGCGGGACGGGCGGGGAGGGGCGGCTGGATTTTTCGGGGGTGTGGCGGTTTCGGGAGTTGATGCCGTTCTATCGCACGGAGGAGGATATCGTGACGGTGGGCGAGGGGCGGACGGTGTTGCAGCAGGCGGATCTGCTTTCATCGCGGATGGGGATGCGGCCGGGGCGGCTGCTGCTGCAATATGAGGGCTTGAATCCTTCGGGGAGTTTCAAGGATAACGGGATGACGGCCGCTTTTACGCACGCGAAGATGGTGGGGGCGCGGCGGGTGGCCTGCGCCTCAACCGGCAACACCTCGGCCAGCCTGGCGCTGTTCGCGGCGCAGGCGGAGATGCAGGGGATTGTGTTTATCGGCAGCGGCAAGATCAGCTTTGGAAAACTTTCGCAGGCGCTGGATTACGGCGCGCTGACCTTGCAGATCCAGGGGGATTTCGATGCCTGCCTGCGGCGCATCCGGCAGATCGCGGTGGATCATCCAGCGCTGGGGATTTATTTGATGAACAGCGTGAACCCCTTCCGGCTGGAGGGGCAGAAATCGATCATGCTGCGCATCCTGGAGGCGATGGATTGGCAGAGCCCGGACTGGATCATCGTCCCCGGCGGGAATCTGGGAAACTGCTCGGCCTTCGGCAAGGCGTTCATGGAATTGAAAGAGCTGGGGCTGATCAAGAAAATCCCGCGCCTGGCGGTGATCAACGCCAGCGGCGCGAATACGCTCAACCAGCTCTATTCCGAGCAGGGGCTGCGCTGGATGGATGGGAAGGTGGATCAGGAAAAGATCGGCACCTATTACGCGGGATTGGATGAGATGAACTATCACCCGCACACGGTCGCCAGCGCCATCGAGATCAGCCGGCCGGTGAATCTCCCCAAGGCGCTGCGGGCGCTGGATGTGATGCATGGCGTGGTGCGCGAGGTCAGCGATGAGGAGATATTGGAACATCGCGCGATGGTGGCGCGGTGGGGTTTCGGCTGCGAACCGGCCAGCGCCGCCAGCGTGGCGGGGCTGCGGAAACTGCTGGATGAGCAGATCATCGGCAAGGATGACCAGGTCGTCTGCATCCTGACGGGGCATGAATTGAAGGACCCGAATGAGACGGTGAAATACCACACGGGGATCGACATGAAGGCGGCCCAGGATTTAGCGCCGCACAAGCCGGCCAGGGGGAAATGGGTGAATCAGCCGATCGCGGTTGAGGATGATCTGACGGCGATCATCAAGGCGATCGGGGCGGAGCCGGAGAGGTTGAAGCCGGGGACGCCGCAGGCGCCGGATGTGCCGGTGACGGAGTACTAAATAGCTTCATACGCGGAGAAAGGGGGCAGAAGATAGCAGCCAGCAGCCAGTAGCCAGTAGTCAGTAGTCAGTAGAAATTCAGACTCGCCACATGCCCGCCGTCGCTCTTCTCTGCCTGCCGCCCCCCCTTGCTGCCTTC
>JBBRTW010000602.1:0-3215 GCA_038244055.1 Tepidisphaerales bacterium
ACGGAACGATCCCTAGGCAAGCCACTACAGCCACGGGGAAACGGGGTATCCTAACAACCCGACGCGCCGGGGGGAACCTCCCCGGGCCAAGATCCAACGAAATCCGAATTGAATCCGACGGTTCCGGGCAATGCCATGCGTCGGAATTCGGCAACAGCCCCATCCCTCGTGCGACAACGCGCGACAGTCGTGCGACACATGTCTCATCACCTTGACTGTCACGGGGCGCGCAAACCCGGCCACTCATGGGCGCATTAAACGAGGTTCAAAACCGGCCACTTTGAGACACAGGAGATTCGTCCGTTACCGTTGTCTGCCGGCACTCGCCGGGAGACCTCGCAAGAATGGCGAATCAACTCAAGATGGCGGACATACAGGCAATTCTGGCATTGCACCAGCGTGGCTGGTCGGATCGGCGGATCGCCCGCGAACTGGACATTCACCGGGAAACGGTTGGGAATTACGTTCGCACGAACAGCCCCGACGCGGCAAAACCGGCCAATGCGCCCACCGGCTCTGGCACCCTTCCGCCAACGCCGGCGGATGCAATCGATGCCGTTTCGGAATCAAAACCGGCCATTGCGCCCGCCGGGTCGGTGGGGCCGCCATTATTAGATCGTGCGGCCACAACAGGACCCGGATCAAATCCGGCCATTGCGCCCACCGGGTTTGCCGGCGCGCCCACCGACATGAATGTCGCGCCGGCGGCTGGTGTCGGCGTCGAGCCGCGCGACCGCGGCCCAATCAGCACTGCTCTTCCCTGGCGCGAATTAATCCTTCAAAAGCTGGATCAAGGCCTTTCCGCCCAGCGGATCTACCAGGATCTGACCAGTCCCGACGCCGGCTGCGGTTATACCGGCAGCTATTACAGCATCCGCCGGCTGGTGAAGAAGCTGGCCGCCAATATTGAGTTGCCGATGCGTCGAATGGAATGCGCCCCCGGTGCCGAAGCCCAAGTGGACTTTGGCCAGGGCGCGCCCCTCCTCAGCGCCGATGGCAAACGAAAGAAAAGCTGGGTCTTTCGCATCGTGCTCTCCCACAGCCGCAAAGGGTACAGCGAAGCGGTGGGCCATCAGACCACCGATGAATTCCTGCGTTGCCTGGAAAACGCCTTCGCCCACTTCGGGGGCGTTCCCCAGACTCTGGTGATCGACAACCTTCGCGCCGCGGTCAGCCGGGCCGACTGGTTCGATCCCGAGCTTTGTCCCAAAGTTCGGTCGTTCGCCGAGCATTACGGCATCGCCATCCTGCCCACGCGTCCGCGCATGCCCCGGCACAAGGGCAAGGTGGAAAACGGCGTTAAATACGTCAAAGACAATGCCCTCAAAGGGATGAAGTTCGCTTCGCTGGCGGAAGAAAACCGTCACCTGTGGAACTGGGAATCCACCATCGCCGACACCCGCATCCACGGCACGACGCGCCGGCAGGTAATCAAGTTATTCACGGAAGTGGAAAAGCTGGCGCTCCTGCCATTGCCGG
Organism: Tepidisphaerales bacterium; assembly: GCA_038244055.1. Lineage (GTDB taxonomy): Bacteria > Planctomycetota > Phycisphaerae > Tepidisphaerales > Tepidisphaeraceae > DASPKW01. The sequence continues at coordinate 1,480 of JBBRTW010000602.1, forward strand.
CGGGGCGCTTTGAGCTCTTTCAGGAATCCCCCCGCACGGTGCATCGCGATGGCCATGTAGTGGTGAAGGGCGCGCACTACTCCCTGCCTCCGGAATACCTGGGCCAGGAGGTCTGGGCGCGCTGGGACGGCCGCACCGTGCGTTTGTTTGATCAGAAGATGCGTTCGATCGCGATCCACGCCCAAAAGCCGCCCGGCGCCTTCTCAACCCTCGATGCACACCTGCATCCCCACAAGATCAACAACATCGAGAAGGGCGCCGACTGGATGCTGGGCCAGGCCGATCGCATCGGCCCCCAGGCCAGGGCCTGGGCCCAATCCATGCTGAACAGCCGGGGAATCGAAGGGATGCGGGTGCTGATGGGACTCTTATCCCTGCCGGGCAAATACCCGCGCCTGGCGATCGAGCGGGCCTGCGAAGTCGCCATCGGACACGGGACGTATCGCCTGCGCAGCCTGCGGCAACTGATCGAGCGCCGGCAAGAGGCTCCGGTTCAACAACAATTCGAGTTCGCCTGCGAGCATGCCATTATCCGGCCCCTGGCCGACTACGGGCAATGGCTGCGCCAGGCGCTGACCCAACAATCTTCACAACCCTTTACTCCACAGGAGTGTACGCCATGAGTTATATGAGACCTTCGTTGCAGCAGACGCTGCGTCAGCTTCGTTTGTCGGGCCTGGCCCAGAGCCTGGAGGTGAGACTGGCCGAAGCCGCCGGCAATCGCCTGGATCACGGGGAGTTCCTGGAGCTGATCCTGCAGGATGAGCTGTCGGTGCGGGCCGGCCGCCAGGTCGAGCGGCGGGTCAAATCCGCTTTGTTCCGCGAGACCCGGAGCCTGGATGAATTCGACTTTTCCTTCAACTCTTCCATCAAGCGCAAGCAGATCCACGACCTGGCCAGTTGCAAGTTCATCCGGGAGAAAGCCGATGTGCTCTTTCTCGGGCCGCCGGGCGTGGGCAAGAGCTTCCTGGTTCAGGCCATCGGCATGCAGGCGATCCGCAGCGGATTGCTGGTGCTCTACCGCTCGATCTTCGACCTGGCGCGGGACTTTCTGGAAGAACAGGATGCAAAGCAGCAGGACAAGACGCTGAACAAGTATCTCAAGCCGGATCTCCTGATTATCGACGACATGGGAATGAAGCAGTTGCCGCGGCGAAGTGGCGAATGCCTGCTGGAGATCATCATGCGACGGCATGAGAATCGCTCGACGGTGATGACCAGCAACCGCCCGCTGGAGGACTGGGCCAAGCTGATCGGGGATGTCCCGGCGGCCACGGCGATCCTGGATCGCTTCCTGCAACACGCCCAGATCGTCAGCATCACCGGCAAAAGCTATCGCCTGCGCCATGGAGGAAAAACCGATCCCAGTGACAAAGGCGACAGCGGCCACAAAGCCGAAAGTGCCACGACAGCGCAGATCGATGCAACAGCGGAGACCGAAGCGACGAAAACGAAGAAAGAGCAGAAAGAATACAATAGCGCAGAACACACCCACCGATCAGACTCAAACCTGACCGATAACGTCAGCAACCCTACAAACCTTTGCAGTCAGCGATGAAGATGAGGTATACCAAGCACCAAAATATTGGCCGGTTTTGAACGCCCCGAAATGCGCCCCGCGCTGGCCGGTTTTGAAGCGCCCCGTGACAGAATGTGGGTGCTACTTGATCGAAATGATTGATTTCGGTATACATTATCGAGCGCTCGAATAGAGGCTGGCGTACACGCTCCTGACC
>JBBRTW010000603.1:0-3210 GCA_038244055.1 Tepidisphaerales bacterium
ATCTGGAGGCGGCGGCGGCCAAGACGGTGGTGATTTGCGTCGGTGAAAGGTGAGGAGACGGAAGTTCAACGTTCGATGATTTGATGAACATGCGATGATTGATGGAATGCGATTTGACGTTCGCCCTCACCCCCGCCCTCTCCCGAGTACAGGAGAGGGAGTGAGACGACGAACAATACAAATGACTGAAGGAGCTTGAAATGATTCGGCGTTTTGTGATCGGTCTGGCGGCGGTGGCGATGATGGGCGGCGCGGTTTGGGCTGAAGAGAAGGCCGATCCGACCCTGGTCACCGTCGATAAGGAAAAAAGGCAGGTGATCGTTCAGGCCAAGATCGCGCCGCGGAAGATGAACGATCCGCGCTACACGGAAATCTATCCGATCGAAGTGATCGCCTGCGCGGAATTTCCCAAGGGGCAGAAGGCGCACGAGACAGTGATCACGGTGGCCGCCAAGCCGAGCGATGTGCATAAGGCGCTGGAGAGCCTTGGGCTCAAGGCCGGCAAGCCGGCGGCCGGCGATGATGCCAAGGCGGAGGGGCCGGAGCTGAAGGTGTCGCTGGAATTGCCGGGGGGCAAGATCATCCCGATCGAGAAATCGCTGGTGGATAAAAAGACGGGCAAGGCGATGCCGATGCTCAAGTGGCACTTCACGGGCTCGGCCATGAAGCAACTCGATCCGAACAAGCCCGACCTGACCTATGGTGCCGATATGACGCTCACGCTCATCGGCATTTTCCCGGTGACCAACGACCTGGTGATCCAGTCGAACCTGACGATGAAGGATGAGCCGCTGGTGAAGATGGAGACCAACAAGAATCTTCTGCCGCCCGAGGGGACGGATGTGAAGCTGATTATCTCTCCGGCGAAATAGGTATACTGGGCGGCATGAGATTGGCCGGGCATTTTCTACTGGCGGCGTGGTTTTGCGTTTCGATGGTCGCGGTAGCAGGCGCGCAGGATCCGCCGCGCGCGCCGGCCGAGACGATCAAAGGCTTCAAGGTTCCCGAAGGGTTCTCCGTCAAGCTTTTCGCGGGCGAGCCGGATCTGGTGCAGCCGATCGGGTTCTGCTTCGACGATCGCGGCCGGCTCTGGGTGGCGGAGAATCAGTCCTATCCGAAATTTTCGTTGCAGGGGCAGGACCGGCTGGTGATCTATGAAGACACCGATGGGGATGGGCATTTCGATAGAAAGACGGTCTTCTACGACAAGCTGAATTATCTGACCGGGCTGGAAGTCGGCTTCGGGGGCGTGTTCGTGCTTTCGCCGCCGAATCTGCTTTTCATTCCCGATAAGGATGGAGATGACAAGCCCGATGGCGAGCCGGTGGTTTTGCTGAATGGCTTCGGGCATCAGGGCGTGCATAACCTCGTTAATGGGATGGTCTGGGGGCCGGATGGGTGGCTTTATGGCGGGCACGGAGGAACGAGCTCGGGGTGGATCGGCCGGCCGGAGATGCCCGCGCCTGATCAAACGCCGGCTACTCAGGATGGGAATGCCGGCAAGCCTCCGACGACCCGGCCGATGCAGTTCGCCCCGCCGGCCAGCACGGAGAAGGGGCGCATCTTTTTCGACGGCGGCGTCTGGCGCTATCATCCGATCCGCAGGGTTTTCGAATCGGTGATGGAGGGGACGACCAATCCCTGGGGCCTGGATTTCGACGATTACGGGCAGGGGTTCATTTCCAATTCGGTCACGCCACATCTCTATCATGTGATCATGGGCGCGCACGTCGAGCGGCGGCGCGAGTCGCCCAACAGCCGCTATGCGTATGGTGCGATCGACACCATCGCCGATCACAAGCACTGGGTCGGCGCATCGTGGAGCGATTCGCGCGGGGGCACGAATCAGCAGATCGCGCTGGGGGGCGGGCATTCGCATTGCGGGCTGATGGTGTATCTGGGCGATGCCTGGCCGGAGAAATATCGCGGCGGTATCTTCATGAACAACATCCATGGCGATCGCATGAATAACGATCTTCCGGAGCGGCGCGGCTCGGGATATCTGGCGCGGCATGGAACGGATTTCTGGGTGAGCGAGGATAAATGGTACATGGGCCTGCACATCAAGGCCGGTCCGGATGGGAATGTTTTTGTGTCGGATTGGTACGACACGGGGGAGTGCCATACGCTCAAGCCCAATCGCGAGACAGGACGGATTTACAAGATCGTTTACGGCGGGCCGAGTGCGCCGGAGCGCGATCATCCGGCCGGGGCGTTCGATGTGTCGAAGATGTCTTCCGATGAACTGGCGAAGCTGCAATTGAGCCGCAATGAGTGGTGGGTTCGAAGGGCGCGGCGGGTGCTGGAGGAGCGCGGGGCCGATCCGGCGGCGCGGGCGGCATTGCAGGCGATTTTGCGGGATAATCCGGATGTGACGCGGAGGCTGCGGGCGCTGTGGGCGCTGCATGTGACGGGCGGGCTGGGGCAGGAGCTTCTGCTTGGGCTGCTCAAGGATCCCAGCGAGTACATGCGCGGCTGGGCGGTGACGCTGCTGGCCGAGCCGCGAAACGCGCCGGTGGTTGTGCTGGCGGAATTCGAGCGGCTCGCGGGGTCAGATCCATCGCCGTGGGTGCGTCTGCAGATTGTATCGGCGCTGACCCGACTGCCGGTGGAGCAGCGCTGGGGCGCGATGGAGAAACTGGTGGCGCATGCGGAGGATGCGCAGGATCAAAATCTGCCGCTGATGGAGTGGTACGCGCTGGAGCCGATGACGGCGGCCGATGGACGCCGCGCGCTCACGCTGGCGGCGGGGGCGAAGATTCCCAAGCTGCGGGAGTATGTGGTGAGGCGGATGGCGGATAGCGTGAAGTGAGCATCATTCCGGGGGCGGAGTGATGGTTCATTCAGCGTGATGGGTCATTCTGAGGGAGCCTAAGGCGACCGAAGAATCTTGCAGCGACGTATTGGGCGATAGAACTGGCGGAAGGTCCGCGACGCATCGGCAAGATCCTTCGGTCGTCTATACTCCCTCAGGATGACACTCGGGAGATGGTGGCGCGAAGGTGAATGCCCTGATATTCGGAAAGTGCATGAAGGGCAGACAAGAATGTCTACCCCACCGGAGAGGCGCAGCGTGTAACTCCCGTTTTCGGCACTTATGCCGCCCGTTGGCTCCAGAATTCGGCCCAAAGTCCGCTGTAGTCGAGGCACCGCAGTGCCGTAATGTTCTCCGCATGCTCGGGTGTCCAGCGGGCGCTGTTGAGTTTGAGG
>JBBRTW010000604.1:0-3183 GCA_038244055.1 Tepidisphaerales bacterium
AGGCGGGGAAGGAGGTAACGAAGCCGGCGGCGGACGGAGATGGGAAGGCGGCGACTGGGGCGGGGACAACTAAATAAACCGCGCGATGGAGAATTCTTGATGTGATGGGGCGCGGATTTGGTGGAGAAAAAAGGGACGGGAGCCTTTTCGATCGGTGGAGAAAAAAAGGGACGGGAGCCTTTTCGATCGATCTGATCTATCGCGATTGCTTGGCCGGGTCCTTCGCCGGCAGCACGGCGTTCATCTCCGGCATCTTCTTCCAATCCGGAATCGGCGCGGGCGTATCGGCATGAGGAACATATGGCGAGCGCTCGACGAGTTGATACTTGTGAATGTAGCGGGGGCAGTTGCCGAAGATTTCGCGGACTGCGATTCGGATGAGGAACTGCGCGCCGGGGAATTCGGGCAGGAGCGGGTCATCCATCGACAGGGCGGCCTGGCCGTGGATGCGCAGGCGCCAGCCTTTCATGAAATCGATGAAGAGGAGGGCGACGTCGGGCGTCTTGAGGACGTTGCCCCAGGAGAGGTACTTGCCATCGCCATCGTAATTGGGCAGGGCCAGCGTGCGCTCGTCGATGACGCGGACGAAGCCGGGATCGCCGCCCTTGTAGGAGCAGGCGGGGCGGCCCTGGTCATCGACCGTGGCGAGGAAAAACATATCGGCCGATTCGATGAAGGATTTTTGTTTGGGGTTGATGAAGTCGCGGACGAGGTTTTCTACCAGATGATTGGCCAGGGGGCGGGTGTCGAAGTGGTCCTGGAGTTGGCGCTGGCCGGGGTGGAAGGAGGGGGTCATGGGGCCTCGGGTTGGAGGTGTTGGATTGTAGGCACGGCATCTGAGAACCGTGCGTCGCGGGAAAATTCACGTCGAATTTCTAATTGCTCCTGCTGAAATCCTTAAAGTCAACCCGCGAAAAGACCCTCACCCCCGCCCTCTCCCGAGTACAGGAGAGGGAGCCAGAGAGGATTTGAGCAGAGCAATTCTCATTGTGGGGGCGATTCGAGGGCGCGCTTCTGGAGGATCATGATTTCGTTCGCGCCTTTGACGGCCAGGTCGACCAGTTGATTCATCGTGGCGCGATCGAAACCTTCGCCATTCTCAGCGCCGCCCTGGATCTCCACGAATTTGCCGCCGGCGGTGAGAGCGACATTCATGTCGACGGCGGCGCGGGACTCATCGGCGTAATCGAGATCGAGGCGGATTTCGCCGTCGATCACGCCGACACTGATGGCGGCGAGCTGATCGACGATCGCTTCGGCGGGCTTGTAGTACGAAGGATCGAAGCGCGCGGGAATCTCGGCCTGCATGGAGAAGCCCTCGCCGGGGACGCTGGCCGATTCAGGGGCAACCGCGCCGGGCATTTCCCTGGGCAGTTTGCCGATCGCATCCTTCAGCGCGACCCAGGCGGCGCAGATGCAGGCGGTGCGGGTGCCGCCATCGGCCTGGAGGACCTGGCAATCCAGCGAGATGGTGTGCGGGCCGATCCTGGAGAGATCGATCACAGCGCGGAGGCAGCGGCCGATGAGGCGCTGGATTTCGGTGCCGCGCGAATCGGTGTGGCCGATCTTGGGCCACCCTTTGCGGACGGGCGTGGAGCCGGGGAGCATGACGTAGTCGGCCGTGACCCAGCCGCCGGGGCGGTCTTCCTTGAAGAAGGGGGGCACCTCGCGGGTGATGGAGGCGGTGACCAGGACCATGGTGCCGCCCTGCTGCCAGAGTACCGAGCCGGCCGGCGTGCGCGTGAAATTGCGGGTGATCTGAATGGGGCGGAGCTGATCGTTGGGTCGGCCATCTGTTCGCATGATGCGGATGATAACGGCAGGAAGGCGAAGCACGAAGGGGGCGGGTGGCGCTATCGAATCGAGCGGGAGGCAACGCGCCAAAACATGCTCGAAGATGTCCGATAACCGACAGCGCGGCCAGTTTGACGACACCACGATGCCGTCTACGGCTTGAATCCTATGTCCATCCAAACCCTCCCCCCGTTTCAGCCGATACATTCGATACACGCTCTGGCTTACTCACAGGTGAATCATGTCGAATCGAATTTTGTTGAGCCTTGTCGCGCTGGCTGGCCTCCTGGCTGCCGGCGGATGTTCTTCGAGTTCTTCCGGGCCGATGTCGGGGATCTCTCCCAACGATGCGCGGTCGATGAATGGGGAGCGCTCGGGGTTTGAGACTTCCGAGGATCCGCCCATCACGGCCGAGACGCATTTCGCGGCCGGGCAGGTTTCGGAATCGAACAACAGCGATGCGCAGGCGATCAAGCAGTATCAGGCGGCGCTCAAGCTCGATCCGAAACACAAGGGCGCGCTCTATCGCACGGGGCTGGTGCTGTCGCGGATGAAGAAATACAACGAGGCCGTGCCGACCTGGAAGCGGTACATCGATGTCAGCGGCGGCGATGCGATCGCGTTCTCCAACCTGGGGTTCTGCTACGAGCTTTCCGGGCGGATGGATGAGGCGGAATCGGCCTACAAGCAGGGGATCGAGCGCGATAACAAGAGCGTGCCCTGCCGGACGAATTACGGCCTGATGCTGGCGCGGCTGAACCGGACGGCCGAGGCGACGATGCAGCTCCAGGCGATCCTGTCGCCGGCCGAGGTGCATTACAACATCGCCTCGGTTTACGAGCAGATGGGCCGGAAGAACCAGGCGAAGATGGAATACGAGAAGGCGCTGGAGCTGAACCCGAGCCTGTCGGATGCGCAGATGAGATTGAGCGCGCTGCAATGAGGTAGGGCGGGCACCACCCACCGTTGTTCATGCGAGAAGCGTAAATCCAATTGAAATCTCACGAGCAAGAGAAATAGGGTGACCCGGCGTCGGGAGGCGCCGGGTCTTTTTTTGCGCGCGGTTTGGGGATGAAGGACATAATTGCACTGATAAAATCCTACGCGCCATCTTTGGAATTGACGTCGGTCCGCCTGATTGAGACAACCCCTCACCCCCGCCCTCTCCCACGCGGCGATTGGGCGGCGCGGCGGGGGATATCAACTTGCGCCGCTTGGGAGAGGGAGTAAGACGCCGGGAGTCATGAGGCCGCGCGGCTGGGAAAGGTTTCAGCAGAGCAGAATTAGCTGTGGGCGGGAAGTCCAAATGGCCGTACGCGATTAAGCGCTGTCCGCAGTCGACGCCATCCGGGACGGCGCTCTGGTCGCTGTCGCTCCCGCCACTCTGTC
>JBBRTW010000605.1:0-3178 GCA_038244055.1 Tepidisphaerales bacterium
CGTAGCTGAGAATACTTAGCGCCGCGGTGTCGAGTAACAGGCAGCTCCCAATGGCGGCTGAGGCGTTGATCCAGCGGCTGGCCAGCACCCGCAGAAAATGCCCGCTGGAAAAGAGCAGCACATTGCCCGCCACCGTGCGCACGCGCGCGATCACGCGATCGGCCCGGGCCGCCACTTCATCGACCGATTCGCCTTCCGGCGCGCCATCTTTAAAAAGTTCCCACCCCGGATTCTCCGCGTGGATTTCCGCCGTGCGCAGTCCCTCGTACCGGCCATAGTTCCACTCCACCAGGTCCGGATCGATCTGCACCCGCGGCGCATATCCGGCAAGTTGCGCGGTGTGCAGCGCGCGCTTCAGCGGACTCGCCCAGACCTCCGCGAAGGTGACATTCTCCAGCCGCCGCCCCAGCCGCGCTGCGTTGCGCTGGCCGCGCTCGGTCAGCGGAATATCGGATAAGCCGGTGTGCCGCCCGGTCAGGCTCCAATCGGTTTCACCGTGGCGTGCGAGATAAATTGCGGGGAGCGTATCACTCATTCAGGTCAGTGCCTCCGTCACGATCTGCCGCGCTTCGCCGAGAATGCGCTGCAGGTGCGCTTCGCTTGACAGACTCTCGGCGTAAATCTTGTAAAGGTTTTCCGTGCCCGATGGCCTCGCCGCAAACCATCCGCTCTTGGTCGTCACCTTCAGCCCGCCGATCGGCGCATCGTTGCCCGGCGCGCGGGTCAGCGTGGCGGTGATTGCCTCCCCGGCCAACTCGCGCGCTTTTACGTTTTGCGGCGAGAGTTTTTTCAGCTTCGCCTTCTGCTCTGGCGTCGCGGGCGCATCGATGCGCGTGTAGAAGCTAGTGCCAAATTCCTCCGTCAACTCCGCATAATGCTCGCCCGGGTCCTTGCCGGTCAGCGCCGTCATTTCCGCAGCCAGCAGTGCCAGGAGCGGGCCGTCTTTGTCCGTCGTCCAGACCCCGCCATTGCGCGTGAGGAAACTGGCCCCCGCGCTCTCTTCCCCGCCGAAACAAATGCTGCCATCGTATAAGCCCGGCGCGAACCATTTGAAGCCGACCGGCACCTCACACAACTTTCGACCCAGACTCGCGACCACCCGATCGATCATGCTGCTGCTCACCAGGGTCTTGCCCACCGCGCTACTGGCCGGCCACTGTGGCCGGTGGGTTAGAAGATAACGGATCGCGACGGCGAGATAGGCGTTGGGGTTCAGCAGCCCCGCGCCGGGCGTCACAATGCCATGCCGATCCGCATCGGGGTCGTTGGCAAAGGCCACGCGAAACTGGTTCTTCATCTTCACCAGCCCCGCCATCGCATAAGGGCTCGAGCAATCCATGCGGATTTTGCCGTCGTGATCCACGCTCATGAATGAAAAGGTCGGATCGATCTTCGGATTGACCACGGTGAGATCCAGCCCGTAGAGCTCGGCGATCGGCCCCCAGTAAGCCAGTGCCGCCCCGCCCAGCGGATCTACGCCAAGCTTCACCTGCGCCGCCTTGATCGACTTCATATCAATGGCATTTTGCAGCTCGCGCACATAGGGCATCACATAGTCGTGCTGGTGGGTCGTCGCCGCGCGCATCGCCTTTTCGATACCGATGCGCCGGACCTGGGCGTTGCCGCTGCGCAGCAATTCGTTGGCCCGGTTCTGAATCACATCGGTCACATCGCTGTCGGCCGGGCCGCCATTGGTCGGATTGTACTTGAAGCCGCCATCCGTGGGCGGATTGTGCGAGGGCGTGATGATGATGCCGTCCGCGAGCCCGGTTTTGCGCGCCTTGTTGTAAGTCAGAATCGCATGCGAGATCACCGGCGTGGGGGTGAAGCCGCCCGCCTCCTGGATCATCACCTGCATCCCGTTGGCCGCCAGCACTTCTAGAGCCGTGCGCTGCGCGGGACCGGAGAGGGCGTGCGTGTCCTTCCCCATCATGACCGGCCCGTCAATCCCGCTAGCCAGCCGGTATTCACAAATCGCCTGCGTGATGGCGGCGATGTGCATGTCGGTGAAGGTGGAATCCAGACTGGTGCCGCGATGCCCGCTGGTGCCGAAGCTGACGAGCTGCGCCGCGTTAGAATCATCCGGCTTGCGGTCATAGTAAGCGCGCTCGAGAGCGGCGACGTCGATGAGCAAAGACACAGGCGCCGGTTTCCCGGCCAGGGGAGATAAAGCCATGGGCGGGATTGTAGCGGCAGCGGGGGAATTTTTGCCACCCGGCAAATGCGGCGCGTAAAGAGGGATCAGAACGGACTGGGCACGTGCCCACTAATGTTGATCGGCGGCCTCCATCTCTTAATTCCTCTCGGTGTCCTCGGTGTTTTCTGTGGCGAAGCCTTCGCCTTTGGAAACCACAGCAGCAGAAGAAGCCCGTCGAGTAGAGAACAGGCGCGCCGCTGTTTAGGCCAATGCCTTCCGCTGTATCCGCCCTTTCGGGCTTCGTGGCAAATGGGCATCAGGCCGTGCAGCACGGTTCCAGTTCCCTCTCTAAAATTCCGTACGGCGGGTTTTCCCCGGTACGGCTTCAAACCGAATTGTCCAACCGTCACCTTCATCCCGAGGTTTCCCTCAAGACTTATAGACGGCCAGTAGTCCTTCCAGGCATCACCCGTAATAGCCCGTTCGGGCAATCGCCGCACTGAGTCGGCGTTGGGGTGACATCCGTCAAGACCCTTCGATCCAGAGGCCCTTGGCTCGGCGTCGGGTTATTCTGTCCCGTCGCGTCGTCGCTTACTATGGCCTCATCCGAGCTTCTGGCCCGCTCCAGGCGGCTTATGGTTTTCGCTCGCCCGGTCTTTGCCTTGCGGCTGCCGGCCAGAAGGTCCCTGCTTTAACTGCGAATCCTTCTCATCGTGCCGCTTCCCGTACCCCGGCGGACCGGATGGCCAAAGACGATTCGAAATCCATCCGTAATAGCCTTCGCCCGAATGCGATGGGCTCGGCGTCCGCGACTTTCCACTTGAATCGGTACACGTGGCTGTCCTTTCGAGGCTGCAGACTTCGCTTTATGCTGCGGCCCGATGAGTTGCTTGCCCTTCACCGACAAGGACTTTTACATTCGAGCTTTCATCCCATGAGTCACCTCGCTGGAACGTCGAACATGACTACGCGGATAAATCGTCAATTTTCCGCGGCCGGACTTACACCGGCTGGATTCGCAGCCTTACAGGCTGCACCGCA
>JBBRTW010000606.1:0-3168 GCA_038244055.1 Tepidisphaerales bacterium
CATCACCCCGAACACCGCCGCGATCAAGAATAAAATCGCGCACCAGCGCATCGTCAGCAGCGCATCGTTCTTCCCACCCAGTTTGTCATCCAGCAGCCACCCCACATACCACGCCGCCGGAATCGCCAGCAGAAGCGACCACATCCGTCGCCGCGCGAAATATTTCCCGCGCGTCCGCCCCGGCACCAGATCCGCCATCCAGCTCACCCACGCCGGCCCGCCCACCGCATTCCCCGCGTGCATCAGGAAATACATCGGGATGAAAAACCATAATGCGCTCGATGCGGCCTCCGCTCCACCCCGCCTCATCATCCACAGCGGCACCAGCGCCAGGGCCACCCACAATCCCCGCTGGAAATACAGGCCGGTGAAAAAGATCAGCTTCCGCGCCCCCGTCCGCTCGATCCACAAACTGGCCGGGATGGAGACCAGCGCCGCCATATACGGAATCGCTGAAAGCAGCCCCACCTCGAATGCCGACGCCTTCATCGCCTTGATAAAAAGACTGAAGGGCGCGCCATTGATGGTGACGTACCACACATTTCCAAAAATCCACGCGGCCGTCACCAGGCCCATGGCATTGCGGAGTTGTAAGCCCGTGACGGGACGGGGATTTGCCGCGAACGGGCGATCGGCCGAAGTATTCTCGTAGTCCAGGGGCGCGGCGGTCCCCGACGGAGCATCCCTGCCCGCTCGCGCCTCATCCGTGGGGGGTTGATTTTCAGAATCCATCATCCCTCAAAAATCAGCGGCCGCAGCACCGTGCATCTCACGCACGCCAGCGCATCGACAATCTGCTGATAGTGCCGCCCATCGCGGTACAGCCCCACGATCGCCCCGCCACTGCCGGCGAACTTGGCCGGCGCGCCGGTGCTTCGGGCGACTTCGATCATCCGCAAATTCTCCGGCGCGATATCCATGATCGTGCGGCGGATGTTGAAATTCTCATCCATCAGCCGGCCCAGCTCATCCCAGTCCCCTTTCATCATTGCCACCTTGGCCGCATCGGTCAGCTCGCGATAGCGCTGCATCGCGGCCACGACGGTTTCATCCCCCTGATCGAAGAGCTGCCGCAGGCTGCGATGCGAAATATCCGAAACCTCGGCGCGGTCGGGGTCGTAGGCGACAAAGATCGGCGGCACCGGATCGGGTTGGAGCGGCTCGTAGGTGCCGTAGCCGCGCGTGGTGAGCAGTTCGCGGTTGAAATCCATGTAGACGATCCCTTCGTAAACCTGGATCACCCGATCCTGCAGCCCGGCCGCGATTCCCAGTTCCTCTTTCTCCACCGACAGCGCCAAACTCGGCAGCACCTGGCGCTGGATCTCGACGTTATAAAACTCCATCAATGCCCGGAAGGTGGCGACGGTAATCGCGCTGGACCCCCCCATGCCCACCAGGCGCGGGATGTTGGAGTCGTAGCAGATCGTGAAGGAGCGCGACAAGTCGATGCGAATCTGGTTCTTCTGGCAGTGGTCGTCGAATTTCTTGATGGCCGCCTTGATCAGGCGCATGCCGCCGTAGTAGCCGTGCAGGCGCTGGTCGCGCAGAAAATCGCTCACCGAGTTGAACCGCGCCAGGTCCCCGTGCCCGGGAATGATCTCGAAGAACGGGCTCTCCCAGATCTGCACCCGCGCGCGGAAATTGCGGATGACGAAGGAGATCGTCTTGCCGAAGTACCCATCGGAGGGATTGCCTATCAGGCCGGCGCGGGCGAAGGCTTGGGATTTGATGATCATCTGATGGGGATTGTCTGCGCCGGCAGGCGTTTGTTAAGAGGAAGAAGAAATCAATCGTAGCATGGGCATCCTGCCCATGTTGAGAGCATGGAAACATCGCGTTACATCTTTTCCAGGTCGCCAATGACATCGGAATGGCGGCGATGATCTTGCGGAATGGCCGCGCCGCACTCGGGGCAGACGCCGGCGCTTTCGCACAAGTCGTATCCGCAATCGGCGCATTTGCCGCGATTGATGCGAATGGCCCGCGCCAGTCGGCGGCGGACGCCGCGGTCCCATAGATAGTAGACAAGCCCGCCCAGGCCAAGCGTCAGGGTGCCGGCGCTGAACCCCGATGTCATTCCCATGATGAAGGTAAACAACCCGACGACATTGTAGATGAGAAACCCCACGATGTGGTCCGTGAGTGTTCGATCTTCGCGCTGGCGAGACATGATGGGATTATAACCTCACGGCCTGGGTGTCACGTCGAAAACCGCGTACACATCATTTTCGAAAACCAAGTTTCCTTCAAATCCTCCATGCACCGCCCTCGTTCTCTGTGGGACTATCACATACCGCGCCCCATACCGCCGCGCCGCCTCCATCAACTCCTCCGCCGACCGCCCCTCGTACCGCTGCTCCATGGCCGCATGCGCCAGGTCGAAGCGCCGCGGCAAATCCGCCGGCTTCATCCCCAGAACCGCCTCCAGCCGCTCCCGCCACTCGGCCAGTTCACCCGACAACTGCGGAACGTTCTTGAAATTCACGATGATCGCCCGCCCGGCCCGATAGCGAAAAACCTGCTCCGACGGCGGCACCAGAAACACCGCATCCACCGGCGTATGATCGCGGGCCCAGCGGCACACTTCGAGATACGCCGGCCCGCCATGATCTTCAATCGCCAGCGCCAGGCCTGGCCGCTGATGATTCACCGCCAACACCGCGCCGCCTGCAACCATCGTTGCGATGACAATGCCCCCCGCGATTCGCCGCCCCACCCCGCCCCGCGCGAGAATCCACATCTCCCCGGCCCAGATCAGCAGCGCCAGCACGATCAGGCAGAGCAGATTCGCCCGCACGAAAACCTCCGCCGCCCGCCCCGCTAATCCCGCGACCGCCATCAGCATTCCAGCGGTTAATGCAACGGGAATAATCCCAATCAAGCAGCGCCGGATGCGCGCCCCGGCCATCCACTCATCCAGAAACCACGCCGCCGCCCCCAGGCAGGCCAGCAGCTTGGGATAAATGCTGAACCGGAAAAGGCTCATCTGAATGAGCGATTCCGAAACGTAAAAAACCCCCGCCAGCAACAGCGCGACGGCGAGGAGTGACATGAAGAAACAAAAGACAAACCCCATCCGCCAACGAACATCGCGCTCCCCTCCAAGCCCCTCGCAACACTCGTTCCCAAGCGGCTCAATCCCAGCGGCCGTCTTACTCCCTCTCCCAA
>JBBRTW010000607.1:0-3134 GCA_038244055.1 Tepidisphaerales bacterium
CGCCTGCGGCGCCACCCGAAAGATCGATTCACTCGGCGCATTCCTCGGCGGCGGCTCGCTTCTGCTCATCGCCGCCCTGTCATTCACCCACATAAAACTCCGCCCCCGACCCCCGCAATCTGAAATCCCAAATCTGAAATCTGAAATCTCCAATCCCAAATCTGAAATCTCCAATCCGCAATCCGCAATCCGCAATCCACAATCCCTAACTCTCGCAACTCGCAACTCGCAACTCGCAACTCCCCTTTCCCTCCCCTCCCTCGCCCTCCGCAACGCCACCCGCAACCGCGCCCGCAGCCTCCTCTGCATCGCTTTGATCGCCCTCGCCAGTTTCACCCTCGTCACCGTCTCCTCCATGGAATCCTCCCTCGCGCCGGATTCGAAGGAGACGGCCGAAGGAAGCGGCGGCTACGCGCTGATCGTCAAAACCGACATCCCTCTCCTGGCCGATCTCAACACACTCGAAGGCCGAAAGCTCCTGATGCGCGTTTCGTCGGCACAGGACCCGCGCTGGGATAAAGCCACCTTCACCATGCTCCGTTCCTGGGCCGGTCAGGATATTTCCTGTCTCAATATCACCCGGCCGGATAGTCCGACGATTCTCGCGGCGCCGCCCGCGCTGACCCAAGGCGTGAAAGACCTCGACACCGGCGTCTTAGGTGCCCGCAACGATCTGGTAGTTCGAAACCGCCGCTTCGTTTTCGAATCCAGTCTTCGCAAGGAATCCAACCCGTGGAAACTCCTCGATGATGTCGATCCCGACCCCGATGTGATCCCCGTCATCGCCGATTCCGAAGCCGCACAATACATCCTCCACCTCGGCCTGGGCGAAACCCTCCCACTCAACGATGCCGCAGGCCGGCCGCGAAAGCTAAAGCTCGTAGCGACTCTCAAGGGCAGCATTTTCCAATCCGAACTCCTTATGAGCGAGTCTAACTTCCTGAAGCTTTTCCCCGCGCAATCAGGGTATTCGATGGTGCTGGTCGACACCGAACGCGGCGCCCGCGAGGAAACCCTCAACCTTTTCCTTAGCCGAAATCCCGACGCCCCGCGCCGTCTCGCCGAAGCCCAACAGCGCATCACCGCCGAAACCACCGACCTCCTCAACCAGACTCTCAACGACACCATAGATCAGGAAAAAACCGACTACTCCGCCACCATCCAGACCACCGCCGCCCGCCTGGCCGCTTATCACCAGGTTGCCAACACCTACATCTCCACCTTCCGCGTCCTGGGCGCGCTCGGGCTGATGCTCGGAACCATCGGCCTGGCCGTCATCATGCTCCGCAACCTCTTCGAGCGCCGCTCCGAACTCACCCTCCTGGCCGCCCTCGGCTTTTCCTCCGCCCGCCGCGCCCGCCTGATCCTCCTCGAAAACATTTCCCTGCTCCTGGTCGGCCTGCTCATCGGCACGCTCTGTGCCCTGGCCGGCGTCATCCCGACGATCCTCACCTCCGCCCACCGCCTCAACATCCGCGAGGTATTGATCGCCCTCGCCCTCGTGCTTGGTGTCGGCCTGGCCTCCCTCCTCATCGCCGTCCGCGCTGTCGCCCGCAAAGTCACGCCCGCAGCCCTGCGCGTGGAGTAGCCAACATTTCAGTGCGCAACCGACACGCGGTGTGCGCACGCGGCGTCATTCTGGCGCTCCTGGTGAACCCCACTTGAGAACCGCGCCCATTTCGTCAACAATCCTCTTAACCGGAGCAACCACCATGAAACTCTTCTGCCCCATCGTCCTGGCCGTAGCGTTGATTGTCACCCTCGCCGCCCGCGCGGAGAACGTCCCGCAATGGCGCGGCGCTGATCGCAGCGGCATCGTGCCCGATAAAGGCCTTGCCGCCGCCTGGCCGGAGGGTGGGCCCAAAAAGCTCTGGAGCCTGAAGGTCGGCATCGGTTTCGCCACGCCCGTCGCGGCCGATGGCAAAATCTACTTTTTCAATCTCGACGGCGGCAACGATGTTCTCGAGGCGGTCGATGCGGCCAAGGGCACGTCGCTCTGGAAGCAGAGCTATCCGCGCGGCTACAACGATTCCTACAAAGGCACGCGCGCCTCGCCCGTGATCGATGGCAATCGCATCTACACCTACGGCGGCAATTCGCAACTCGTCGCCTGGAACCTGGCCGATGGCAAGCAGGCCTGGATGGTCGATGTCTTCAAGGAAACCGGCGGGCACAACAAGCAGTGGGGCATGGCCTCCAATCCCCTGATCGATGGCGACCGCATTTTCGTGCAGTCGGGCGAGGGGGGCAATGCGGCGATCTGCGTCGACAAAAATACCGGCAAGGTCCTCTGGAAGTCCCAGCCCACCGGCGGCGGCTACGCCTCGCCCGCCATGGCCACCGTCGGCGGCGCTAAGCAACTGATCCTCTTCGCCCACAAGCACGTCCTGGCCGTCGCCCCCGATACGGGCAAGCTGCTGTGGGAGCTCAATGAGCCGTGGGAAACCCAGTACGATGTCAACGCGGCCCTGCCGGTCATCGTCGACAACAAGATGTTCATCACCAACGCCTACAGCAACGCCAAGTGCGGCCTCTACGAGCTCACCGATGACGGCCCGAAAAAGCTCTGGGGCGCCAAGGAAATCACCGGCCGATTCCAGGCCCCGATCCACGACAACGGCTACCTCTACGGCAACAGCGAAGGCCTGCTCAAATGCGTTGATATCAAGACCGGCAAGACCACCTGGACCGAGCGCAATCTCCTCGGCATCGGCGGCTCGATGGTACGCTTCGGCGATAAAATGATCCTCCTCTCCGAACGCGGCAAACTCACCCTCGGCCAGGCCACACCCGAAAAATTCACGAAGATCTCCCAGATGGATTCGGCGGTGGATGGAAAGCAGGTTTGGAGCAGCCCGCTGGTTTACGAGGGGAAGCTGGTTGTGAAGGGGGAGGATGAGGCGATCTGCTACGACATCAGCGGGAAGTGAATCGCGATGTCGAATGTCAAAAGGCAAATGTCCAAAGTGGGGGGAAGGAGAAGTTAGAAGCGAGGTAACACATCACCCGTCTGCAATGTTTTCACCTGGTAGAGCCGGCAGTGTGCCGGTTTGCAGCAGCGTTCGCAAGGCTTGGGCGATGGTTTTGGTCGGGTCCAATCCGCGCAGTTTCAACGTGCGGTAGATGCTCATCAA
>JBBRTW010000608.1:0-3126 GCA_038244055.1 Tepidisphaerales bacterium
CTTCAGGATGATGTCGTCATTCAGCTCTTCAATCGTCTTGCCAATGATCATCGAATAAATCGGCACCGTTCCGATCGGCACGGTCGATTCGCGGATAATCGCCTGCCGGCATTCATCCAGATCGCCCCCCGTCGACAGATCCATCACCGTATCCGCGCCCCATTTCTCGGCCCACTTGAGCTTCTCAACTTCCTCGTGCGTCCCGCTCGACACCGGCGAGGCCCCCATATTCGCATTGATCTTCGTCAACGACGCCCGCCCAATCGCCATCGCCGCCAGTTTGTGCTTCAAGTGTACGATGTTGGCCGGAATGATCATCCGCCCGGCCGCGACCTCATCCCTAATCTGTGCCGCCGTCAAATGCGGCTCGCGCGCCGCCACCGCCGCCATCTCCGCCGTAATAATGCCCAACCGCGCGGATTCGAGCTGCGTGATGGGCTTAAAACCTTCGGGGAGGATGACCACGCGCATCGATCCGTCCGCCTGCTCAAAACGAACGATGTCCGTCCCTTCTTCAATATCCAGGTCAATATCTTCTCCCGCCCCGGGAGTCGTCGTGCTCCACCCCTCCGGCAGAAAATCCCAGGCCGTTTTCTCACTCGGCAACGGCATCCCCGCCGTATCCGGCGATGAAAAAGTCCAGGCCGTCCCCACCCGCCCGCGATTTGCGAACGATCCCGGCGTAGTCCCCTGGCGCTCGGTTGAAGGATTGTCACCCACCGGCGGCAGCGCGAACGATGCTTCACTCACGGAATTTTTCGACGACATGAGTATTACTCCTCAAAAACGGACACGCCCAGGCTGCAAACGCTTCCACATCCAACCCCGAACCGCGATTAAGATGGCTTAGAGGCGAAAATCGACGGCTAAGGTGGGGATCCATGAGGCAGGCAAGACGCCCGCACCACAAAATCAGCGGCCAATCGCGTTTTACGCTTCCCTACGCCGGTCTAAACCGGATCAGGTTCCACGGGTGTGATCTCAGATCAGCCTCATGCTGATCACCCCGAGCGATTGACCAGTCTAGGCCCAACCCGCCTTTGCATCAAGACAATCTTCTTAATCGATTCTTCATAATGGCCCCGGCTTGCCATCGCATCCCCCGCACTTACAATCCACCTTTACACATTGAAAACGAATTCTTAATTGATTGGAGCCTACCGCATGTTCAACCTGCTCCCGAAGGACACGGTGTTTTTTGATCTCTTTGAAGGGCTGGCCACCCACGGCGTCTCCTGCGCCGAGCACCTCCGCCGCCTGGCCGTCAGCTTCCCCAAGATCGAGAACGAAGTCTCCCGCATTCGTCAGGAAGAGCATCAGGCCGATGATCTGGCCCACCAGGCGCTGGATCGCCTCGATCGCACCTTCATCACTCCCTTCGACCGCGAAGACATCCATACGCTTGTGAACGAGCTCGACAACGTCATCGATATGGTCGATGCTCTAGCCAAGCGGTTCACGCTTTATCACGTCAAGACGATGTACCCGCTTTTCGTGAAACAGACGGAAGTGCTGGTGAAGGCCACGGCCACCCTGGCCGAGGCGGTGCATCGCCTGCGAAAGTCCCGAAAACTCTCCGAGCTCTCCGAAAAGCTCATCGAAATCCACCGACTCGAAAGCGAAGGCGATGACAACCACCACGCGGCCGTCAGCGAGCTCTTTTCCGGCGGCACCGAACCGCTGGAAGTCATGAAATGGAAGGAATTCTACGACTACATCGAGAACGCCATCGACGGCTGTGAAGATGTCGGCAATACCCTCGAGCGCATCGTGCTGAAAAACGGCTAACCCAATACCCGGCCAACCCCAACCACTTCATCCCGACTTCCGCCTCGCCGATTCCCAGGAGAAGAGAATACGATCATGCTCAACAGCGCGTTGCTCGCCGCCGCCTCCGCTCCCACGACCCAGGGCACCACCACCGGAATGCTGGTGTTCATTCTGCTCGTCGTCTTCGTCGCCCTGGTTTTTGACTTCCTCAACGGTTTCCACGACGCCGCCAACTCCATCGCCACGGTCGTCTCCACGCGCGTCCTGACACCCACGCAGGCGGTCATCTGGGCCGCCTTCTTCAACTTCGTCGCCGCATTCGTGTTCGGTACAGGCGTGGCCAAGACCATCGGCAAGGATCTCATCCACATCGAGCATGTCGATATCTATGTGGTTTTCGGCGGACTCATCGGCGCGTGCGCCTGGAACATCATTACCTGGCTCCTGGCGCTGCCGACCAGTTCATCTCATGCCCTTCTGGCGGGCTTCGCCGGCGCGGCAATCTCCAAGGCGGGCTTCCACGTCCTCATCCTGAGCGGGTGGTATCCGATCCTCCTGTGGATATTCCTCGCTCCGCTGGTCGGGTTTGTCCTGGGCGCGATTCTGATGGTTCTGGTCTCCTGGATCTTCCGGCGGTCGACGCCCCATCGCGTAGATACTCTTTTCCGCCGGCTCCAACTCGCTTCTGCTGGCGTCTACTCTCTGGCCCACGGTGGCAATGACGCACAAAAGACGATGGGCATCATCGTCGCACTGCTGACGGCGGCCCACCTCGAATCCTGGACCAACTGGGGTGTTTTCCCCAACCTTCACCTCTTGGGCGACACGAACACGATCGGCCTGCCCATCATCATCGCCTGCCATGCCGCCATCGCCCTGGGCACCATGTTCGGCGGCTGGCGCATCGTTAAAACCATGGGCTCGGGCATCACCCGCCTCCAGCCCGTCGGCGGGTTCTGCGCCGAAGCCGCAGCCGCCGGCACCATCATCTACGCCACCATCACCAAAGTCCCCCTCTCCACAACCCACGCCATCACTGGCGCGATCCTCGGCGTCGGCACCACCAAGGGCGTCCGCTCGGTCCGCTGGATCTGGGGCCAGCGCATCGTCATGGCCTGGATCCTCACCATCCCCTGCGCCGCCTTCATCGGCGCGGTGGCGTACTTCATCGTCCACAAGACCATCGAGCCCATGTTCAAATAGCCGCCCAGTTCCTCTCCTGATTTCTGCCTACTGCGCACTGCCCACTGCCCACTGCCTACTATCTCCTCAATCCCCAATCGCATGATCCGCCGACATCGCCTTCCCGCCCCAGGCGCGGACACTGGTCCAATCCGAAGGCTCGCAGGTCCAGAA
>JBBRTW010000609.1:0-3108 GCA_038244055.1 Tepidisphaerales bacterium
ACGCGCGGGCCGGGGCGAAGTGTCTCGAGCGTGTCGGTGCGCTTTTTGTCCTGGTTCTTCTTGGCGCGGAAGAAGAAAATCCAGAGCACGCCGATGACCAGCACCATCGGAAACATCGGGCTCTGAAGAAAGCCCGGAGGCGCTTCATTTTTGGCGGCCGGCTGGCTGGCCGGGGCGGTCGTCGCCGTGGTGGTGGCGGTGGTGGTGGTGGGCGCCGAGGTCGGGGCGCTGGTGGCGGCGTCGGCGAGAAGGCTGTGAAACGTGAACAAGGCGAGATCCTTTCGAGGGTCAAAAAAGGGTTCAGGGTTCGGGGTTCAGGGTTCAGAGAAGAAAAAAACTCCTCTGACCCAGTGGATTCAAGTTCCTGGTTCACGTTCAGGAGATACTTCTCCTGAACCCTGAACCCTAAACCCTGAACCCTCAACCAAACCCTCTCCTCCGGCCATTGCGCCCGTTGACGCCAACAGACATCTCGGGTCGGCGCTAAGGAAGTGCTCGAAGCGCCCCTGCCCGATCGCCCGGCGGATGTCCGCCATGAACCGTTGGTAGAACCGAACATTATGCACTGAAACGAGGACCGGGCCAAGCATCTCCGACGCAAAAAAGTAGTGCCGAATCGCCCCGCGTGTGAAATGCCGGCAGGCGTAGCAGTCGCAACCCGCCTCAATCGGCCCGGTATCCCGCTGATATTGCGCATTTCGCAGCCGGATGGGGCCGGTGCCCGTAAACGCATAAGCATTCCGCCCATTTCGCGTTGGCAGCACGCAATCGAACATGTCGATCCCCTGCGCCACCGCCGCCGCGATGTCCCTCGGATACCCCACCCCCATCAAATATCGCGGTTTATCGGACGGCAGCAGGGGGGTCGTATGCTCCAGAACCCCCCGCATCGCCTCGTACCCCTCCCCGACTGCCAGGCCTCCCACCGCATATCCCGGCAGGTCCAGATCGATGAGCTCCCCGGCGCAGCGCTCCCGCAAACCCCGGTCCGTGCCTCCTTGGACGATACCGAACAACGCCTGATCCCCCGGCCGCCGATGCGCCTCCACGCACAATTTCGCCCAGCGCAACGTCCGCTCGACGGCCGTCACCTGATACGCCGGCGGCGCATCGGCCGGGGGGCACTCGTCGAACGCCATGATGATGTCGGCCCCCAGATCGTTCTGCACCTCCATGCTCCGCGCCGGTGTGAGGTGTACCACGCTGCCGTCGATATGGCTCTTAAAGGTGACCCCCTCATCGGTGATCTTGTTCAAATCCGCCAGCGAGAAGACCTGGAACCCGCCCGAATCGGTCAGGATCGGCCCATCCCATCCCATGAACTTGTGCAAATCGCCCAGCGCCGCCACCACCTTCTCGCCAGGGCGAAGCATCAGGTGATAAGTATTGGCGAGAATGCACTGGCTCCCCGTGGCCGCGACATGATCGGGAAGAATGCCCTTGATCGTGCCCTGCGTCCCCACCGGCATGAAGGCCGGCGTATCGAACTGGCCATGCGGCGTATCCACCCGGCCCAATCGGGCGCGGGTGGAAGGATCGTTGGCCAGAAGCGTATAGCGAACAGCGTGCGACATTGAGTTCGTAGCATGGGCATCTTGCCCATGTAAGGTGTGCCGACTTTCTGCGGCCACTCCAATTCGAAAGCGCTTACACGGGCAGGATGCCCGTGCTACGTTCGTGCTACGTTATTGCGGCGGCTCGATCCGAATGATCTCATCCTGCCCCGCGCGGATCGCCTCCAGAACGATCGCTTCCTTGGGCTTGGTCTTGCGCAGGTCCTGATAGGTGGTCTTGAACTGCTCGACATCGGCCACCGGCGTGCCATTGATCTTGGTCACCAGGTCTCCGCGGGCCAGTTTGCCGGCCTGCGATGCGCTGGATGGCTTGACCAGCGCGATGACCACGCCCTTCTGATCCGCCTGCAAATGCCGCAGGTAGGTATCCTCGAACACGATTTCCCGCGCAGTGAATCCCAGGTCCTCCGCGAAAAACCGCTGGGCCTGATTCTCCTGCTTGGGGCGCTCGGAGAGGACCATCTTCACATCGGTGGCCGGCTTGTTCGGTTCGGAAATCACGCCGAAGGTGATCTCGGTGCCGGGCTTCATGCGCTTGACGCTCTTCATGAGGATCATGGCCGCTTCATCGGGTTCATCGCCGCGCTCCAGGGGCTGGCCATTCACCTTCACGATAATATTGCCCGCCTTGAGCCCGGCCTTATCCGCGGGCGTTCCCTTGATGACATCGCCCACCTGCACTGCCACCTGGCCCGAAAGCCCGAAGAAATCGGCCACTTCTTTTTTCAACCCGGTCATCTGCGCCACCCCCAGCCAGGGCAATTTCAGCGGCACGCCGGCGACGGGCGGCTCGGCCAGGCTCACCGACAGCTCTTTGGTCAGCACGAACATCCGCGGCGGCGCGTAAATCCCCTGCAACTGCGCCTGCGGATTGGGATCGTTGATCGTCACGCCCTGCCCCTGCTGGAACGGCACCCATCCCACCGCCTGGCCCTTGGCGTTGAACACCACTGAATTGACGGCCGTCAGGCCTTCGTTGGTCACCAGTACATGCTTGGTCTCCCCGCGGAGATTGGCCGAGACCATCGATTTGACGACATAGCTCTGGTACGAAGCCGTCTTGGGCAGCATCCCGATCGACACCACTTCTTCGCCCACACCCACCGCGACATCTTCGAACTTCACGCCCTTCCAAGCCCGCTTCTCTCCGCCCTCCTTGGGCCGAATGAACGAAACGCCCGCCCGCTCATCCCGGCCGACGAACACCGCCTCGATCTCCTTCTGGTCGTCGCCGGGGATGATGATCTTGAAATCCTTCATCTGCACATCGGGCAGGATGTTGGGCATCAGGGCGATTGAAGTCATGATCAGCCCATCATCCTTGACCACCAGCCCCGCACCGACAAACTCCCGCCGCCCCAGCTCCCCGTCGTAAGTGTACTGAACCGCCACCAGCGAAGGCGAAACCTCCTTCTCCAGCTTCTGAATCGCCTCCGGCGTAATCGCCAAAGCCGGAACCGCCACCGCGAGAATTAACGTTGAGATTATGGATCGGATCATGTTGGAAATAGGGGAAAAGGGTTCAGGGTTCAGG
>JBBRTW010000610.1:0-3097 GCA_038244055.1 Tepidisphaerales bacterium
ATCGGTCATCGCCGGGTGCCATGCTTAGACCCGCCGCCAAAGAACCCTGTTGCGAATTCGGCGATGTCGGCGGGGATAAGCATGCTTCGCGAAAGTCGTGGCATCGTGGTTCAAGCCTTGGCCACGCCGCGCATGCTTATCCCCGCCGATATGCATTGTGAGCGAAAGAACCCAACTGGCGGCGGGTCTAAGCATGGCACCCGGCGCAATCATCCGGTGCAATCATTCTGGTTTTTTCATCACCACCATCACCTCCACGATGCGCCCCTTGGCCGCGTAGGCCCAGCCGCGGAAGGTCCTCAGCACGCGCAGGTTCGCACGCGCGGATTCGGGCGTCTGATCCCAGATTTCCCGCGTGATCGTCAGAAACTCCGGCCAATCCTCCACCGCCGCCTGCGACAAAAACGCATTCTTGGGCTGCGGCCGGATCGTGCCCCCCTGGTAAAACGGCAGCGAATCCTCCTTGTAATCGATCATGTAAACATTCCCCCGGCCGACGGCGCCGCCCTCGCGCAGGAACTTGCCGACCTCTTCCGACAGATGCAGAAAGCGCGCTCGCGGGAGATACCAGCCGAAGAGTACGGCGAAGAGGGCGAACATGGTCCCGGCCATCGCCAGCGCTCCGCGCTCGACATCCTTCTGAATAAATATCCGCATCACCCCAATGGCCGAGCCGATGGCGATGATCGATACCGCGCCCATCGCGATATACGGCAATCGATCGAACGCAAACCCCGGCAGCGCCGCCACCCACGGCATCAGTCCCAGCGCTGCGACAATCACCGCCCATACGCCCACCGCGATGAGAAAGCCGCGCGCGGTGAGTTCCTTCGACATCGCCTCATCATCGGCCGCGCCGGTCTTGCGCGCCTGGGTCGCTCCCACGATCACCTCGGCCACCAGGATCGCCAGAAACGGCATGCACGGCAGCACATAATGCGGCAATTTCGTCTGGATCGCCTCGAACATGATCCACGGGCCGATCACGGCCGCCAGAGAGAAGCGAACCAGCGGCAGACTGCGCTTCCGCCAGGCCCATTTGATCGCCGTCGGCAGCAGCAAACACCACGGAAAAAATGAAGCGAAGAAAAACGCCAGGTAATACCCGGGCGGGCCTTTATGCTGCTCCAGCGGCTCGGACATGCGCTGGAGAACTTCTTTATTGAAGACGGCCGTCAGCCCGCCAGGCAGGCGCATCTGCATCGCAATTGCCCACGGCAGGCCGATGCCGAGAATAATCACAATCGCGAGAACGACCTTGAAGATCGAAGAGACGCGCCCCGGCCGAACGCCATCGCGTGACATGGGCGTCCCGCCCATGCTGGTAGATACCAAAGTCGAAGGTTCCTCCAATTGGGGAGTTTTCAATTCATTCAATCCATCGCACGGCCGGGACTGCCGTGTCACGTCGCCCGCCTTTCTCTTTCGCCACTTCTCCCACAACCTCATCCCCCCCAGCACCACCAGTGTCATCCCATTCACCCCCAGCACCACCGGCCCTTTGGTCAATAGCGCCAGCCCCGTCGCGGCCGCGAAAACGATCACCGTCCACCAATCCCGCTGCCCCAGCCACATCGCATACAGCATCAGTTGCCCGGCCGTTACAAACAGCAGCAGCACCGCATCGGTCAGGCACATCTTGGCCGCCA
This sequence comes from Tepidisphaerales bacterium, assembly GCA_038244055.1. Lineage (GTDB taxonomy): Bacteria > Planctomycetota > Phycisphaerae > Tepidisphaerales > Tepidisphaeraceae > DASPKW01. Next base: position 1,650 of record JBBRTW010000610.1, read on the forward strand.
TGATCACCAATCCGCTGGTCCCCATCACCAGCACCGCCCAGAACGCCCGCGGCTCATCGGCGATTCGCGCCAGGGTCGATCCCACCAGCATCAGCGTCAGCACCATCGCGATCACCGAAGGCAGCCGCGCCGCGAAAGCATTATCCCCCAGCAGCGCCATGCACCCGGCCTGGCACCAGTAAATCAGCGGCGGTTTCTTGATCCGCGGCTCATCGAGCAGCCTGGGCACGACCCAGTCCCCCGATTGCAGCATCTGCCGCGAAGCCTGCGCATAGCGCGGCTCATCCCGATCCCAAAGCTGCACCCGCCCGTTGCCGAGCAGGTACAGGGAGGCCGCCAGAAAAATAATAATCCAAATCCGCCGTGACACCCGCGATAGACTATGGGATGGCGCACTTTGAGCAAGAGGCCGATGGGATAATCGCCTACCGCGTTCCAGCGCGTCCATTGTGGATCGCGGATTGCGGATTGCCGATTGATATCAATCCCACAGGTGCCCGTCCACGCGGTCATCCGGAAGGACTTCGGTTGCGAAGGGGGTGATCTTGAACTGCGGCGGGGTAACCAGCGTGGCATCGGTCGCGCCGGCGGCATCCGAGCCGTTCGTGTTGATTGGCTGGGGTGCGGGAGTTGGGTCGGGCGCGGCGATGACATCGTTGGCATCGCCGTCATGGAGGAGTCCATAACCGTCAAGGCCCAGTTTGCGATATTCGGTGATCGCCGTTGTGTCGCCTTCAGGGGTTCGGAAGACAGTGTAGTCCTTGCGCGCGCCCGCTAAGTGAAACTTAAATGCATATCCGGTGTAGTCCCATTCGTGAATCGCCACGAACGAATGAGCCTCCGGACCCGCGCCATCGATGACTACGCTTTTGATGTCGGCAAGTTGGAATTCTTCGTTCCTGCCGATGGATCCCTTGCCGAATGGCTGGAAAGAAACAGTGGCGACAGTTGCCCCCGATCCAAGACGCGGCCCGTCCGGTTCGAGAGTCATTTGCACCTGCAGATGATTCATCTCAGCGGATAATTGCACATGGACGATGCCGTTCTGCAGCCAAATCGCCGCGCCGTCAAACATGATGCGGGTCTCAAGAGCCTCGATTTGAGTGGATTGGCTTACCCCTGACTGGTTTTCGTTGATGATAGGTTTCTTCCGCCGGGCCATGGCTGCTCCTGCTTCGGTGGGGTGAATGCTCAATAACTCTATCGGTATCTTCTACGATTACCTTGAAATCGGAGCAAGCCTCGCATTGGTTTTTAATTTTTGTAGTTTAGCCATTATCGGACCGTGTCATAGTCAACAAAGGAAGCGGTAATTGTTTACCGCCTCTCCCGCACCTTTTCCATCGGGCGGCGTAGATACTCCTGGCATGGAGGCCGATCCCACCCATTTCCCGTCGCCCATTTGTCCTGGTTGTGCCCGGCGTGATCGCCGGATCGCCGAATTAGAA
>JBBRTW010000611.1:0-3095 GCA_038244055.1 Tepidisphaerales bacterium
CCCAGAATGTCCCGTTTTTGAATTTGCATTTCCCCCCAATCTCCCTTACCGCGCCACAAATAAAAAAAAATCACAACAAATCGCGCCACCCATCGCCGCCGGTGCAAAACGAACTCCCCCCCGACCCACATCATCGGGACAGGCCCCCTGCACCACTTTCTCACGTCGCCGCCGGAGGCGTCAGCAGCCTCTCCGCCGTCGCGATCAACTTATCCAGTTTCACAGGCTTGGTGAAATACTCATTGGCCCCCAGTGTCTCGGCGTACATCTGATGCCGCTTGCCCTGGTTGCCCGTGATCATGATGACGAACGGTTTGCTGCCGCGGGGCTTTTTGGCTTTGATCTTTTCGAGAACCAGGAAGCCCGACCGGCCGGGAAGCATCATGTCGAGGATTACCAAATCCGGCGGATTCTTCTCGGCCATTTCAACCGCTTTATTGCCGTTGTTTGCGGTTTCCAGGACGGCGCCCGTCGTCTCAAACGCGGCCGATATGGTAGTCAGGATGTCCTGATCATCATCCACAATCAGGATTCGCTTGTTCTCAAGGGTTGTACTCATTTGGGTGGTCCCGTAGGTGTTATCAGCAGGTGTGGCGTTCCAGGGTGCTGGGGTCGAGTCTGATTGTAGGCTGGGGGAATGTCAAGAGTTATGGGGGAAGGGTCCGATAAGGAAAGCGAGGGTATAGGGTGTCGGGTTTAGGGTATAGGAAGAAGATTCGCGGGACGCCGGTTGGTTTTTGTGCGAGAGAACAACTCAATCAGGCATGGAGGCCTGGGAAGGAGACATGGATGTCGATGCCGAATTATCGATCGTTGGAAGTCTGGAAGCGGGCGATGGAATTGGCGGCGGAGCCACGATAAATCGAAAGACACATTTCTTCCTATACCCTACACCCCATACCCTATACCCTCCCCCTTGTCCCCATCCTCCCCCATCCTCGTCCTCGACAGCGGCCTGGGCGGCCTGACCGTCGCTCGCGCCATCCGCGCGGCCCTGCCGCATGAGGATATGTTGTATTTTGGCGACACGGCTCGCGTTCCCTACGGCAATAAATCACCGGCCACTGTCACCATGTTCGTCCGGCAGATTCTCTGCTACCTGCGCGGCTACGAGCCCAAGCATGTGGTGATCGCCTGCAACACCGCCACGGCGCTGGCATTGCCGGCGCTGCGGAAGGAATTCGGCGATCTGTCGATCAGCGGGGTGATCGAGCCCGGCGCGCGGGCGGCGGCCGAGGCGGCCGGCAAAAAGGAATTCCCGGTCATCGGCATCATCGCCACCGAGGCGACGATTCGATCCAAAGCGTATGAGCTGGCGATTCTGCGGCGGCGGGCGCGGGCGCGGCTGCTGACCCGGCCGACGCCGCTGCTGGTGCCGATCATCGAGGAGGGGCGCACGGCCGAGGACCCGCTGGTTCGCCTGGCGCTCAAGCAATATCTGCTGCCGATGGTGCAGCGGGGGATGGATGTACTGGTGCTGGGGTGTACGCATTATCCGATCCTGCGCGAGGCGATCGTGCGAATGCTGGGGGTGGAGGTGAAGGTCGTTGACTCGGCCGGGGCATGCGCTGAAGATGTCGTGCGCCGGCTGGAGGCGGGCGGGCTTTTGCGCGGCGATCGCGATGGGCCCGGGCGGCTGAAGTGTTTCGCAACGGATAATGCCCCGCGCTTCGGGGCGCTGGCATCGCGGTTTCTCGGCTCGGCGGTGGATGAGCCGACGTGGGTGTCGCCCGAGGAATTGCACCCGATCGCGGATGCGGGGCTGAGCGGCTTGGGCATCAAACTGACGGACCCGGAGCTCGGATGATCTGGACAGGCTTTTTCAGGAAGATGGCATGAATCGACGGATCGCAACAGCGGTGTTTTGTGCGGGCATGGCGGCATCGATGCTCACGGGGGGCTGCGCCAGCATGCAATGGCTCAACCCGTTCGCGCCCAAGGTCAAGGCCAGCAGCGAAGTGCTGCCGGCGGCCGAGTGGCGCGACCTCAAGCGCGAGAACGCCGCACGCCTCGCGGGGGAGGGCATCCCGGGTTCGACGCCGCCGCCGACCTCGGGGAGCTTCCAGCAGCTCTTCGACGTGGTGGAGTTCACCTTCTGGACCCTGCCCAAGCGGCTATACGAGATGTATGTGCTGAACCAGACACCGGGGCGCTTCGCGCGGCAGATGGAGGATGACAAGTCCGCCGATGCCCGGCGGACGGGCATCCTGCGGCTGGTGGCGGATTTCGATTTCGCGCGCAAGGATCCGTACACCCGGCGCTACTGGCAGATCGCCCAGGGGGACCCCGATGCGCTGGTCCGCGCGGCCGCGATCCGGGCCCTGAACCGCTCGCGCGATCGCAAGGCGGTGGCGGTTTACATCAAGGGTCTGGACGATCCCAGCCCGCTCATCCGCCTGGAGTCGGCCAAGGCCCTGGCGAATATTCCCGATGACAAGGCCAAGGCACCGCTGATCAAGCACATGGGGATGGAGTACGAAATCCAGGGCGAAGGCGGGCGGCCGGAGATGGCGCTGGAATCGCGGGATATCAAGCTGGCCTGCGCCGATGGGCTGCGGAATTTCGCCGAGCTCGCCGTGGCCAAGGCGCTGGTCGAGGCGCTGCGGGAGCGCGATTTTGAAGTGGCCTGGCAGGCGCGCAAGAGCCTGATCCTGATGACCGGGCACGACTACCGCTACGATCAGGAGAAGTGGCGGGAGTATTTTAAGGGGACCAATCCGTTCTAACATTTCAATTCAAAACCGCCGCGCCATGACGATGAGGATGCCGATGAACAGCCCGATGACGCCGCTGATGACCAGCCAGAGCGTGATGGCGGTGGAGTTGGATTTGCCGGTGGTGCCGTTGAACTGGTAGCCGCAGGCCTGGCATTTGTGGTGGTTGAATATCTTGGGCCCGAGGAACCCGCCCCACCAGGTGTAGCTGACTTTCTTGCCGGCCATCTGGCGGCACTGCGGGCAGAGAGCGCCCTGGGCAGCGCCGGGCGTGGCGTAGGCGAGAGGCTGCTGGCCATAGCCGGGCGGGGGCGGCGTATACCCCTGTGGCGGCTGGGGCGGGCCGGAGTAAGGACCTTGGGGCGGGATGGGCGGAGGAGG
>JBBRTW010000612.1:0-3080 GCA_038244055.1 Tepidisphaerales bacterium
GAGGATGGAGGTGGCGGTGATGCCATCGACATCGTAATCGCCGTAGATGACGATCTTCTGGCGGTCGCGGATGGCCCGGGCGATGCGCTCGGCGGCCTGGGGGAGATTGGGGATGAGGGAGGGGTCGGCCAGTTGTCTGGGGTGCGGCCGCATGAAATCCTGAGCGGCCTGGGGATCATCGAGGCCGCGATTGAGAAGAATCTGGGCCAGCAGGGGCGAGGTCTTGAGGCGGATGGCAAAATCGGCGGCCTGGGGATGGGTGGGTGCGAGACTCCAATGTTTGGGTGGGGGCATCCGTGCGCCTCGGGTTGAGGAAATGGTGCAGGGATGATGGTATCGCGGAAGGGCGGGAGGCTCAACGGTGGGAGATGTGAAATGGCGAATGTTCAACGTCAAGAGTGGAGGACATTCATTGCTTCTCGGCCGTGCGTTCGGCGACTTTTGTTTCGGCTTCCTTGAGGTCGGCGGCGGCATTTTCAGAGCGGATGTCGACGCGGAGGCGGGCGAAGAGGCTCATGTAGAGGTTGGAGACGAAGACCAGGCCAAAGAGGGAGAGGACGTAGCCGCGCCAGTCATCGAGGAGGAGGCGGAAGCGGGTGAGGAAGAGGAAGGCGGCGGCACCATAATGGCTGAAGCAGTATTCGCAGGTGAAAAGGTAGAAGAATTTGCGAATGAGCAGAGGGCGGCATTCCTTGCTACAGCGTTTGCAGAATTCGCGGGGCTCGCGGAAGACTTCTTCGTGGGTGACGGTCCATGCGACGCATGCGGTGGGAATGGCCAGCAGGAAAAGCCAGGCAATCTGGTGGAGAAGTTGGTCGGAAGTGGGAGGCATGGGGGGGGATGTTCGGAGCCGATGGAGGAGAGCGTCATGAATGCAGGGACGATGGTGTGTAATCGGTAACACAATTGTTGTGCCAAGTGGATTGGGGATGCGGTGGTGGGGTTAGTCTGCGATTGCCAGGCCGGGGTGGACAGAATGTCGGGGCGGGGTCAGGACGAAGCGCGCGGGTGGTTGATGATGGTTTTTTCAGGAACACGCACGGTCATTTAGAGTTCCGCCACGCCCAGCGCTTCGACTCTGCCTTCCCCGCGATCTTTCATCGCCTCCAGACGTCGTTCGTACTCGGTCGCGGCCGCGATCTCGCCCATGCCGCGCAGCAGCGCCGCCAGCGCCGTCAGGTCCCGCGCTACATCGGGATGATTCTCGCCCAGCGCCGCCTGATCGACCGCCAGAGCCCGCTCGTAGTATGCCAGCGCGCCCTCCGGCTGGCCGAGTTTCAGCAGGGCATCGCCGAGGTTATGACAGATCAGGCCGACGGTCGGATGTCCTGCGCCGAGGGTCGCTTCGGCGATCCCGAGCGCGCGGATGAACAGGTCCTGGGCGCTGGCGGCATCTCCGCCGGAAAGGTGGATGTATCCGATATTGTTCAGCAGGGTCGCCACCTTGGGATGCTGATCGCCATAATTCATCTCGAAAATTCCCAGGGCCTGCTCGAACTGCCCGCGCGCGGCATCGAGCTGGCCGGTGGCATGCAATACCATCGCGTAGTTATTCATGACGGTGGCCACATGGGGGTCCGCATCGCCGTAGGTGTTGCGATCGATGGCCAGCGCCCACTCGAAATGCTGCTGCGCCAGTTCCCTCTGCCCCAGCCGCGCCAGCACGCGCCCGAGGTTGTTGGCCGCCTGCGAGACCTTGGGCGATTCATCGCCATACGCCTGCCGCGAGATCGCCAGGGCGCGGTCCAGGAGCGGCTTGGCCTGGTCGTACTGCGCGAAGCGATTCAGGAAGCGCCCGGCCTGATCGAGCAGCGAGCAGGTGAGCTCGACCGGCGCGCCTGAAGTTTGCGCATGGGTCGCGGCGGCCAGGGCATGCGGCAGCACCGCGCCGGCCGCGCCCCAAGTCTCGGGGTTGGCCGAGTCAAACGCGAATACCCCACCGATCATCCGCGCGGCGGTGGTGGACCACATTCGCCGCTGATCCTCGGTCAAACGGTCCCGCGCCAGCGCCGCCACCAGCCGATGCAGCGTGATCAGCGGCCAACTTCCCGCGACTTTCGTGAACTCCACCAGCGAATACTGCGCGAGCTGGTTCAGCGGCCGATCGATCCCCATCGGGTCGCTGGCGATCGATGCCAGCGGCTCGGGCAGGGTTGTCAACTGGCCCTCGATCAGCTCCCACGAAATGCCATCCGGCGACATGAACGCGAGCAGATTCAGCATCGCGATGGCGGCGGGATTCTCATCCTCCACCTGCCGGAACGAAAGCTCCCAGCTCATGGCCACGGAATCGGGGTAATCGCCGCCTGGGCGCTGCTGGGCCAGCATCTGCGCCCACTGGTTCTCGAATTTCCGCAGGTAATCGGAGAAGGAAATCCGCGATTGCTGGATCAGCGCCGCCGCCTGCTCCAGGGCCAGGGGCAGATCGCCCAGGGTCTGCGCCAGTTGCCGCGCGGAGGCTTCTGAATCCATGCGCCCGGTGCGCTTTCGCAGAAAATGCACCGAATCCTGCCGCGCCAGCCCATGCACTGCCACGGACCGCGCCAGCCCCGACCAATTCGCGTTCCGCGAGGTGATCAGCACATGGCCGCGGCAGGGAGTCGGAATGAAATCGCGAATGCCGGCGGGCCCGCTGGCATTGTCGAAGATCAGCAGAAAATCATCGCGCCCTTCCAGATGCCGCCGCAGGTGATTGCGAATCGCCTCCAGCGTCGCATCGCGCGGCAGCGCCAATCCGAGCGAGCGGGCGAGCTGCGCGTAATCGATCCAAACCCCGGCCGTCTCCTCCGCGCGCAGCCAGTAGACGATCCGGTACGATTCGCGATAGCGGTATGCGTACTCGATGGCCGACTGGGTCTTGCCGACGCCGCCCAATCCGAAGAGCGCCTGAATGTGCTTGTTCAGTAGTTCCAAGTTCACCCCGACGGCCCCGTGATGGAGCTAAGTGGCGGGATGTTGGGAGGATGCATCGACTCCGAACAGCCCAGGCTTGCCTCGGCGCAGTGCTGGAGCATCAGCAGCATGGTCCGCAGTCGCAGGCGATCCAGGTGCAGTTCGATGCTCTGGCCGCGGGTGCGTCC
>JBBRTW010000613.1:0-3067 GCA_038244055.1 Tepidisphaerales bacterium
AAGTCGAGTCGCTCTTGCGCCGCTTCGAAATCGTGCCGATGGCCGGGGAGGCCATTGCGGTGACCGCGGCTCGCAATTTCCGCTCCTTGCGCAAGCGCGGCATCACCATCCGCAAGACGATCGATCTGCTGATCGGAACCTGGTGCATCGAGAACCGCAGACCCCTGCTGCACAATGACAGCGATTTTCGCCCGATGGCACGGCATCTTGGGTTGATGGAATCGCCGCTGACGGCGTGATGCCCGTGGCTGGACGGCAAAGCGCAAAGTCGGGCGCAACGATCCCTGTCCCTGCGGCAGCGGGAAAAAATTCAAGAAGTGCTGCCTGGCATAGGTTTCCGATTTTCTCTCCGATGGCGCACGTTGCGCGGGCGACAGGCGCGTACATCCGAAATCGTTGGCCGCCTTCGCGGTAGATGTTTTGTTGTTCCCCTGCAATGTCGGAGACCGTACCGTGGCGGGGGCGCGAAACGTCAAGACGCGGGCTTGCAACCACACCGTGTTTTGGCTACTGGCATGCCGGGCGGAATGGGGCGTGGGGGACGTGATGTTGTGGCGTAGCATAGCGTTGTTGGTTACGGCGGTTCTGTTGTCGGGTTGCGTCACTGAAAGAGCCGGGTTCGATTATGCCGCGGTATCGCAGAAGATCGGCGCACCGAAAGCCGGGCAGTCGCGCATCGTGGTGATCCAGGAAAAAACCAGCTCCCTCGGTGCAACGGTCTGCGACATCATGCTCGACGGCAGCCCGGTGGGAAAGCTCAGGCTCGGGACTTATGTCTACGCCGATCGTCCGGCAGGCCGTCACCTACTGCTGGCCACCGAGGTCATGTTCCCGGGCGAGAGCAAGCGCGACTTCACGACCGAACCTGGCCGAACCTATTTCTTCCTCGCAAGGCCGAGCGAAAGGCACAATGCGGTGACGGGTATGACGTTCGCTGGCGGCCTGGCCGGCATGCTGGTGGCGTCGGCGGTCACCTCCGGCGGCGATAATCCCGGCCCGGTCGATTTACTGGCCCTGGATGAAGCCACTGCAAGGACCGCCATCACGGGGCTTCAACTGGCTGAATAGCGCCGCCCGCGATCAGCCTTTATGCAAGGGTCCGACGGCCGACGTTCATCCTCAACGGCCGGCCCAAGCCCTTCACGATCACATCGATGCTGGCGTCGGCGCGAACCGCGCCTCGATCGCCTTCCGGCTCCATTGATTTCCCGGTCCGGCAATATTAGTGAGTGATTACTTACTAAATGAGTGCTTGCTCACCGGATAGTCCCACTGATGCCCGATGCCTTCAAAACTTCGTTGTTTGTGCCGTGCCTTTTCCACGGCGCCCGCGTCCGGATGAGCTGGCTCGGCCGCGAACGCCATCCCAAATACGGCGATCGGCAGGGGGTGATTGTCGGGAGCCGGTCTCCGAGCAGCTGGCGGGTCAAGTTCGACGACCGCAAGACCATCCAGGCGATCCATCGGGACTATCTCGAACCGGCCGCCCAACCGGCTGGAATCGCGCCCCAAATCGCTCCGCAACGCGATCCTCCGGACGCGAAGCCGAGCGCGTGAGTCTGAACTTCCTGCGCATCCGCCGCGGGGTGTGTCGGCCTGATTGAACGGAATCATTGCTCGAAATTCGACCTGCCAGGACCGGTGGGCCAAGGGGGCAGGGCGGTGATTACCCGGAAAACACCCGGATTTAACGCCTGCACCCGGTATGCCCGCCCGCGGGCCGCCAAAACCGGCCAGGGGAATCGGGTGAAGGAGATCAGGCAGCGATGAGGCTTGCGAGATATTCGTCGTCCCAGCCCGCGGTTTTGCGCCTGAGTCGGATGGAATCCTTCCCCGGGGCCTTTCGGGTGAGATTGTAGGCGATGTGGCGGCAGGTTGCGAAGTTGGCCGGGGCGTTGTCGGTTCTGACCCTGCATTCGTCGTCGCGAAAGACCATGTCCATGACCCAGTGCAAGGAGTTCTCGATCGCCCAGTGGGCGCGGATCATCGGGCCGACCGCGCTGGCCAGCAGCAGCAGCGAGGTGATGTAGAAGCGGGTCTCGTCGGTGATCTTGCCGTTGATTTCGCGCCGGCTTTCGACCACGACCACGGACTTCAGGCCCGGCCATTGGTGGCGCTCCTGCAGCCAGTCGACATCGCCGATCACGGTGTAGTTCCGGGTCTCGATCCGGCCGTGATCGGCATCGACGGTTTGACAGGTGCTGATCGTGGTATCCTTGTATTTCAGGGCTTTCTGCTCATCGACGAAGACCTCGACATCCTGGCGCAGGGTTCCCTGATTGCCCTTCAGCGCCAGGATGTAATCGGCCTTTTTCTCGATGATTTTGCTGGCGATGTCGCGCTGGCAACCCATCGCATCGATCGTCACCACCGCGCCCTCGATCGACATCATGTCGAGCAGCGCCGGGATGGCGACGATCTCGTTCGATTTTTCGCTCACCTTGACCTGGCCCAGCACGATGCGTTGCCGCGCCGCGAAGGCAGACACGATGTGGATCGCCTCTTTCGAGCCCTTGGTCTGATACGAGCGCCGCGAGGTCTTGCCATCGATCGCGATGACCTCGGCCGGCGTGTTGGTAAGTGCCGCGACCCAGGCCACGAAGCAAAGCTGGAAGGCGCGGGCGTCGAGCGTGGCAAAGATGTCGCCGAGATGATCATGCGAAGGCGTGCCATTCACATAGGGCCGAAACCGCCGCAGCAGTTCGATCTTCCGCTCGCCAAATCGCGCTATATCGGTGAACGCCTCCGCCCCCGCAAGAACCGCCAGAAGAATCAAAAGCAGCACTTCCGGGAGCGGATAATCCACTTTGCCGGCCTGCCGATGATCCGGCAGGTCATTGAAATAGTGAAGGAAACTCGTCGTCTCCGCAATCGACGCAAATCCGCTCTCGTCGGTATCCATTATCGTCCTCCACCTACGACTCAATGGATCACAACAGATTCACCACTTCGGGCTTTTGTCACGGTTTCCTTCACCCGATTGCCCTGATCGGCAGGACCTGCCCTCTTGTTAGAAGTGAGCAATTTTGCTCAGATTATTCAGGTCTCTTCGGGCTTCGCGGCCGAC
>JBBRTW010000614.1:0-3063 GCA_038244055.1 Tepidisphaerales bacterium
CTCCGTTCCGCCGGCTTGCCCGCAAGACTCAGGTCCATCCTTTCGCCGAGATGGATCATATTCATAACCGACTCACGCATACCCTTGAGGTTGCCAGTGTCGGCCGTTCGCTCGGCTACGCGCTCGGCCGGTTCCTCATTCAGCGACAGGAACTCCCGCCGGCCAGAACAGTCGAAGATATCGCGTGTATTGTCCAAGCCGCTTGTCTGGCCCATGACATTGGCAATCCCCCGTTCGGCCACGCGGGAGAGTTTGCCATTCGCGAGTGGGTGAAGGAGAGCAAGCTATTCGGTGACCCGATACCGGAAAGCTCGAAAGACATTGCCCGGGACTGGATGTCTTTTGAGGGCAACGCCCAAAGCTTCCGCATGGTCGCGCGGGCGGATAACCGCGAGCAAATCTACATTCGTTTCACCTACGCCTCGCTCGGGGCGATGATCAAGTACCCCTGGGGCTCGGCTGATCCGCGCGCTACGATCGCAAAGAAGTTCAACTACTTCTCGTCTGAGGAATCCATTTTTCAGGAAGTCATGGAGACACTTGGTTTGCGCAGGCCCGATGGCCAAATCGTCCGGCATCCTCTCTCCTTCCTAGCAGAGGCGGCCGACGATATTTGCTATCAGATCGGAGACTTCGAGGATGCCGTGCAAATGCGGATTCTTCCGGAGAAGGAAGTGCGGGATATCTTTGCCCGGATTATCGGACAAGCCGATGACCGCCCGTTGCCCGCCCTGCGCGCCAAAGCCATCGGCGTCCTCGTCCGCGCCGCCCATTCGTCGATGGAGAAAAATTACGAAGCCATCATGGCCGGCGAACGTCCGGCCGAGCTGTCATTGAAAAACGATTTTCCCGAAAACATGCTGGGCGCGCTGCGCGAGATCAAAGAGCGCTATCCCCATATCTTCAGTCACCGCCCCAAGGTCGCAGCCGAGTTGGGCGCCCCACCTATTCTCGGCAAGATCCTTGGCGCCTATACAAGCGTTGTCCGGTCACTTAGCGAACATCACGACTACGACCAGTTGGGCTTCACCCAAAAGCGCCACATGGAGCTGGCCTGGCCAGAGCGTTACGCGCGCGATCACCAGGAGGAGAGGTATGAATGGTGGCTCGGACGGGTGATGGATTTCGTTGCTGGCATGACCGACAATTACGCCACCCAGGTCGCGCGCGAGATTGGTGGTACTTAGCTTCGTCCCGGGCAGCTACAATGGGTGTTTGCTGCTGATCGCTTCCACGTCGAGATAGGCAGTCTCACCGTGGAGCGCTTCGTCGAGGCCGGAGGCTTCCTGTTCATCCGCGACTCGAACGACGGTGACACGATTGATGATCCAGAGCATGCCTAACGTAAAAAGGAAAGCCCAGGCCGAGGAAAAGAGGACGGCGCCAAGTTGGATATAGAAGAAAGTAGGATTGCCCGCCAGCAATCCGTTCACACCGCCGTTGGCCGCCGGATTCCAGCTCGTTGAGGCAAAGACGCCGAGGAGAACAATCCCAAGAAAACCGCCCACCCCGTGCACGCCCCAAACGTCGAGCGCATCGTCGAGGCCAAGCTTGTTCTTGAGAGCGCAGGCATAATAACAAACCAACCCGGCGATCGCACCGATAATGGCCGCGGTCGCCGGCGAGACGTAGCCGGCCGCCGGGGTGATTGTCGCCAGCCCCGCCACCGCTCCGGTCAGCAAGCCGAGGAATTTCGGCTTCTTCGCCACGCGCCAGTCCACCAGGAGCCAAACGATGGCGGCGAAGGAGGCCGAGATATCAGTATTAAGAAAGGCCACGGCCGTCGTCCCGTCCACTCGAAATTCGGAGCCAGCGTTAAACCCGTACCACCCGAACCAGAGTAATCCTGTCCCAAGCGCCACCAGCGGGATGCTATGCGCGCCCGGATCAGGCACCTTGCGACGACCCACATAAATGACGGAAGCGAGCGCTGCGATCCCAGCAATATTGTGCACCACGATCCCGCCGGCGAAGTCCTTCACTCCCCACTGCGCCAGGATCCCGCCGCCCCAGATCATGTGGACAAAAGGAAAATAAACCAGCATCAGCCATACGGTCAGAAACAGCATGTAGGCCTTGAAAGTAATCCGGTTGGTAAACGCGCCGGTGATGAGCGCCGGAGTGATAATGGCAAACATCATCTGGTAACCACAGAAGACGATCATCGGGATGGAGTCGTTAGGCGAAGGCGTGGTCAGCGTGATCCCGCGCAGCCCGGCCCAATGAAGATTTCCGATCACGCCATGAAAATCGGTCCCGCTCGCGAGATCGCCGGAGAAGCAGAGCGAGAAACCAAAAGCCCACCAGAGAATGGTCGTCCAGCCCATCGAGACAAAGCTCTGCATCATGATCGCGAGCACATTCTTCCGCCCCACCAATCCGCCATAGAAGAAGGCAAGCCCGGGGGTCATCAACATCACCAGGCTCGCACAAAGCAGCATGAACCCGGTATTTCCTGTATCGAGGTGTAACATAAGAATTCCTTCGTTAGGCAGCGAGTTTGAGCAGATTGCGACCTGTCCGTCAAGCCGGCTTCGCGGACGGGGGTTTACCTCACCCTGCGCGCCGTCAGCAACCAAATCATCGCTCCGCCAATCGGCAGGCCGATCAACGTTCGTAGATCATGCCGAACAAAGGCATTTACCGTATCGCCGATGAGATTCACGGTCAGAATCGCCAGGGCCAGCCGCCGCCCCCATTCCCGTCCGCGCGCAAGGCCGACCGCGGCCAGCGCGCAGCCGGTTCCGACCGTCGCCATTAGAGCCACGGCGAGGAGCACACCCATCTGCTGAAAGCCCACCCGGGCCTCTGGATTCAACCGCCAGACCGCGTCGAGTATCGAGCGCGGAAAGAGCAGGGCCGCAACAGTCACTGAACAGGCCAGGGTCCCAAAGGCGAAGAACGCCACCATCACTTTGATAGCGATTGGCAGAGCAGGCTGCCGCACCTGCTCATTTATCATTCTTGCGCTCACCCCCTCCCCGCGCCGTTGCCGCGGCCGAGGCGGGCTCAGCCTCCACGACGTCGCCCACATGTAGCTCGCCATCGTTGAGCACTTCCGCC
>JBBRTW010000615.1:0-3059 GCA_038244055.1 Tepidisphaerales bacterium
ACCTCCCCACCGGCTCGGCAATCACATCATACTTTCTCCCCCTGTCATTGGCGCTCACCCACTTCGACCGCACATTGAAAGTCTTCGACCTACGCCACGCCGTGAAAATCATCCATGCTGTCCCCCTCCAGCTCCAGCCGCTCGGGCGCATGGTGAAACATCTCCGCCAGCTTGGCCTCGAACGCCGCCCGATCCTGCACCGACTAATACCGAATCCCCCCCCAAATCCCCGCCGTCCAACCCCCCCACCCGGGCCACCCATTCCGTCTCCAGATCGGGCACAACAAAAGTCGGCCGGTTGTGCATCGGCATCCACCGCGACCTCACCGCATCGGCCGCCAGGTATCCGCTCCGCACCGCCCCTTCCATCGTCGCCGGCCAGCCGGTTTGGGTGTAGTCGCCGGCCAGGTAGAGATTGGACAAGCCGCCCCGCGCGGGGGACTGGCCGGGGCGGAGATGATCCACGCCCGGAGCCGGCGAGAAGGTCGCGCGCTTTTCGATCACGATCACGCCCCGCTCCAGTTTCGCCGCGCGGGCGGCCGGGAAAAGCTTGCGGACCTGCGCCTCGAACAACGACAACATCCGCTCGCGCGGTCTATCCACCCAATCCCGCGCGGCGCTGATGACACCATGCAACACGCGGCCCTCGCCATCTTTGCGGAAGAGCCACTGCAGCGGCCCGGCGATCAGTGCGGCATGCGGGTCCGCCATCACCGGGCGCTCGAATGTCAGATGCGCCCCCAGGATCGGCACGCTCGCAAGTTCCCCCAGCCGCGCCAGGCGGGTGTCGGATTCGAACCATGGCGGGGGAATCAGTTTCTCCAGGGCATGATGATTGGTTGCGACAATCACCGCATCGGCCGGGATTTCTTCCCCATCGGCCAGGCGGACAGCGCTGACCTTGTCTCCCGAAATGACCAGGCTCGCGATGCGCTTGCCCAGGCGCAGGTCGGCCACGGGCACGCGCTCGTAGAGCGCGGCCAGTGTGGTCGCCGGAACGCCCATCACATATCCCGCGCGATTGGCCAGCAGCGATTCCTGGAACACCTGGATCGCGCAGGCGGCACTGCATCGGCGCGTCTCTTCATTCAAAGCGCTGACGACCACCGGATCGTAGAAGCGCTTGATGAGCGATTCGGATTGGGCATGCTCATCGAGCCAGTCGCCGAAGGAGACATCGCTCAGCGCCGCCCGCCCGGCCCGGCCCATCCGCAGCATGGCCGCCATGGCCATGGCGACGAGGATTCGATCCTTCACCGAAAGCAGCCCGAAGCGCAGGAAGGCGGGCGCGAGATGGAGGGGCGCGGGCAGCCCGGGCGTGGCGGTCAGGCCAAAGGCCCGGCCGGTTTCATCGCGGAAGCGGATCGTGCGTTCGAAGTGAATCCGATCGATCGCCCCGATGCGCCTGTAAAAGTCCAGCAGGTTCACGCAGCAGCCGAGCAGCACATGCTGGCAGTTGTCGATCTCATCGCCCGATTGCGGCTCCTCGAAGGACCCCGCCCGCCCGCCGAGGGTTTTGCGGGCTTCGATAAGTGTGACCCGCGCCCCCGCCGATTGCAGGGCGACCCCGGCCGCCATGCCGGCCAGGCCGCCGCCGACGATGATGATGCGGGGGGAAAGGAGGCTCATTTCGCTCGATCGTCAATTTTGCGCCACCACGAAGTCAGATTAAATATCCATCTCGAAGTGCCACTTGGCCTTGATCCGTTTGGCGTTGGTCAAAACGATCTCGTACTCGTCCAACTCTTCCAGGGTTAATGCGCGATTTTTGAGGCTGCGTGGGTGGGTATCAATGTACTCGTAGAGAGCGCGAACCCACTCCAAGCCCTCGTCAGCGCTGAACCACTTCTCCTTCGCGCCTTCAGCCTTGGGATCGATCCCGAGTTCCTTCGCCGCAGCCGCGTGGCTAACGAGATCGTAAATATCCTCAATCTTGAGACGTTTGGCGATCTTTGAGATCGCCTCCGCTTCTTGCGCGATCGCCTTGCCGTTGACGAAAGTATCGAAGCCGGGCCTCTTCTTGTTCAGAACGATAAAGAAAGCAACTCCCATGCGTTGGACCTCCGGTCAGTGTCAATCCGTCTATTTCGCTCTCAATGCGCGCCAGCCGATTCGTAGTTTGGACCAGAGGGAAAGGGAGACTCTATTGGTGAGGACTCTCAGCGGCCGGCGGGCCATTTTGCGGAGGATGCCGTGATAGATCTCGGTCATGGCGACCAGGGTCGGCCGGCAGTCGGGCGCGATGCGCTGCTCCAGGGCGGCGGATCGTTTGTAATAATCCTCGGCGCGTTCGATCTGGAAGCGGAGGAGCGATTCGTATTGGCCATTCAGTTCACGCATCTGCGCGGGGAGCGTGGCGGATTCGAAGCTGTGGCCGGGGATGAAGCGCTGCACGTCCTCGGCCGGGAGATAGTTGCGGCCGCGGGCCAGATCCTCGCGGATGTCGCGGACGATATTGGTGAGCTGAAACGCCAGCCCCCGCTCGATGGCCAGTTTCTCGGTCTCCGCGCCGCCTTCGAATCCCCAGACGTGAATGCTCGCGAGGCCCACCACGCCGGCGACGCGGTAGCAGTATTGGCGGAGTTCATCGAAGGTTTCGAAGCGCGCGGGATTGAGATCCTGCACCTGGCCGGCGATCACTTCATCGAAGACATGGCGAGGCACCTCATGCCGGCGGGCCATGTCGGAGAAGGCCGGCCAGAGGTCGGCGGCATCGGCCCGCCCCGCATACGCCCCGGCCGCCTCGGGCCCGCGCTCCAGAACGGCATGGGTATCGGCGCGCCAGGCATCGAGCTCGGTCATCCGGCGCTCCAAATCCCGGCCATCTTCCTGGTCGGCGATATCATCGACCAGGCGCATCCACGCATAGAGCGCGTACATCGATGCGCGCTTTTCGGCCGGGAGAAGGCGCAGGCCGTAGTAGAAATTCCGGGCGTAGGCTTTGGTGAGGCGCTCGCAGTAATCGCGCGAGCGCTCCAGGGAGACGGGCGCGGCCATCGTGGAGAAGGCGCTCATTGGCGAGCCCCTTTCTCCGCGCGATCGGCCGGGATATCAGTTGC
>JBBRTW010000616.1:0-3028 GCA_038244055.1 Tepidisphaerales bacterium
CAAGGAAGCGCTGCGCCGCCAGATCATGATTGGCGACTACGACCCGGACAATCCGATCATCATTCCGCAGAAAAAGGACATCCGCTATCGCTCCTGGAAGGAAGTGAAGAGCCCGCAGTCCAACGCGGTCATCGTGTTCATGATGGACGTTTCCGGATCGATGGGCGAGGAGCAGAAGGAACTGGTGCGTATCGAGGCCTTCTGGATCGACACCTGGCTGCGGAAGAACTACGAGGGCATCGAGAGCCGGTACATCGTGCACGATGTGTCGGCCAAGGAAGTGGACAAGCACACCTTCTACCACCTGCGCGAAGATGGCGGCACCAAGATCAGCAGCGCCTTCCGCACCTGCAAGCAGCTTCTGGATGCCCACTATTCGCCCGATGAATGGAACATTTACCTGTTCCATTTCAGCGATGGCGACAATTCATCGGAGGCCGACAGCCGCGATTGCGTGAAGATTCTCAAGGAGCAGTTGCTGCCGATCGCCAATATGTTTGGCTACTGCCAGGTGGCCAGCGCGTATGGCTCGGGTAATTTCATCAACGTGTTGCACGAGCATTTAAGAGGGCAGGAGAAAGTGCTGACGAGCCGGGTGACTTCGAAGGATGATATTTATGATTCGTTGAAGACGTTTTTTGGGAAGGGGCATTAGAATTGGGGCAGGAATATCATGGATCCCAAGCCAAGGCCCAATCAACGGTGTCGAGTCTTCAGGGCGATCCAAGGTCGACGCATGACATCGATGTCGTTGTGGTTCTGACGGGCGCGGCTGTGCCGCACTTGATGGCGGCATTGGATCAGATTCGGGCTCAGGCAAAACCGTTGTGACGAAGACCGCGGATCATGGAGCCGATTGGGATGCCTTGGATTTCTCGTAGGCGGCGGTTTTCTGCGAAGCCTGCATGATCCGGCCGGGAATTTCGACTTTCCGGCCATCGACATCGACAACAACCGATGACAGGTTCGGGCCGGCTGCGCCGCGCGGAACCAGGATGAACGCATCCTCGACCATCTGCCCGGCCGGGACGGTTCGGGGCTGGGTCATTTTGGCGAAAAACGCTTCGCCATCGCGGGCGCGGTCGATCAGGGAGGTCGCGTCGATGGCGGCGCCGACGGAACCGTCGCTGAAGTGGAGTGCCGCGCTATTGGTTTTGACGGTGATCGGCGAGGCGCTGCGCCGGTTATCGATCGCGACCACTACGATCGAACAATCGCCGCGGAGAGTTTGACGCAGGTAGTTGGTGTCGACGTGCGCATCGTCCATCGCCACGAGAGTGAGATCGGCCGAACCCGCGGTAAGGAAGCCGACCCAGCCGGTCTGGCGGATGGCGGACTGGGGCGAGGAGTAGGGGACCGGCGCAGGCGCGGCCCGGGCGGCGGGCGCGATGATTGCGGCTCTGGGCCGCATGACCAGTGCGCCGACGCCGATGACGAGGATTCCGACGAAGGCACCGTTGATGCAGAGTCCGACGATGGCATTGGCGAGGATGCCGCGGGTGCCGTATTTTTTGATTCCGAAGAAGGCGACGATCGCGAGGATGAACCCGAGCAGAATCAGGCCGAGGTTGATCACGCCGATGACCATGGCCATGCCGGACTGGCCGGGCTCGTTGCGCATGCCGATGGTGCAGAATCCCAGACCAAAGGCCACCACCGGCGCGGCCCGCGAAGCCTTGGCGGCCTGATGGTAGAAGGTGCTGGGCGTCGCGCCGTATGGCCCGGGTCCGTATCCCGGCGGGATCGGCGTGGCGTAGACCAGCGGCTGGGGCACTTCCATCGGGCGGGGATAGGATGCGCCGGGGGTGGATTGCGGCGGGATCGGTGGCGGCGTGGGCGGGGGGATGGGATTGTCTGCGCTCATGCGATCAGCATCTTACCGCGAGAAATACAGATGAACCACGAATGCCACGAAAAACACCAAGGGAATTGATTGCTCGTCCGCGAAACCGCCGCGCGCGCCGAGGCGCTGTTTGCGAATATCACGCCATCCGGGACGGCGCTCTGTCGCTGCGCTCCGGCGCTTTGTCCCGGCTTGTCCAAGGCACCATCGACGGCCGGGGAAACTGCAACGATCATCCCGCCTTCTCCTTCGCGCCCTTAGTGTTCTTCGTGATCAATCTTCGGATTATCGCTGGTACAGCGGAATATAGTGATACGGCATGGCCAGGATGGTCGTGTAGACCGCGGTGGCATAAACCGGGCCGACGCCCTGGCCGTCGAAGGGTTCCCAATAGGTCATATCGCCCTCTTTCTTGAGCTTGCCGCCGGTGTCTTCGAGGAGGGTTTTCTTCATCTTCTCGTACCACTTGCGCCAGGTGTCGCCGCCGATCATGTACATGGCGGGGGCGGCGTAGAAGTTGCCGTAGGTGAACCATTCGCCGTGGGTGGCCATGGGCTTGTCGAGGAGGTAAGCCGCGCCGGTTTTGACTTCCTTGTCATCGTAGTGGCCGCAGACCTGGAGGGAGTAGATGGCGGCGGCGGTGCGGGCGAAGCCGGCGGGCTGGCCGCGCGGCTGATAGGTGAAGCCGCCGGACTTGGGCTCGTAGCAGAGCTTGACGAAGCTGACGCCCTTGTCGATGGTCGATTGCGGGACTTCGATGCCGGAATTCAGCGCCGCCCGGCTGGCGACGAGCTGGAGGACGGTCACGGAGATGTCGCCATCGACAATGGCCGGGCGATAGCGCCAGCCGCCCTGGTTGTTCTGGCAGTTGACGATGAGCTTGACGGCGGATTCGAGCTTGGCCTTGAGCTTGGCATCGCGAGTGGTGCCGTAAAGCTCGGCCAGGGCGATGGTGGCGATGCCGTGGTTGTACATGTTGCTCTCGCCGCCGTTGGTGATGTAGCCATCGGAGCGGACGCAGGAGAGCAGGAAATTCATGCCCTTGGTGACGTTCTTGCCGTACTCGCCCTCGCCGGGGAGCTGGCCGGCGGCCATCATGGCCATGAGCGTGTAGCCGGTCATGGCGACGGGATGGGAATTATCCCGGCCGGTGCCCCAGGAGCCGTTAGGCTGCTGCTTGGCGGC
>JBBRTW010000617.1:0-3010 GCA_038244055.1 Tepidisphaerales bacterium
ACATCTACTGCGAGAAGCCCCTCACCCTGACCATCCGCGAGGCCCGGCAGGTGATCGATGAGGTCCGCCGCTGCAACCGCATCTTCCAGACCGGCTCGCAGCAGCGCTCATCGCGCGAGTTCCGCTTCGCCTGCGAGATGGTCCGCTCCGGCCGCATCGGCCAGCTCAAGCAGGTAATTGTCGCCACCGGCACGCCCTCCAAAGAATGCGATCTCCCGGCCGAGCCGGTCCGCGCCGGCGTCGACTGGGATATGTGGCTCGGGCCCGCCCCGGAGCGCCCGTTCAACAAGATCCTCTGCCCGCCCATCGAGGATAACGGCTGGTCCATGTGGCGTCTCTACCGCGATTTCTCCGGCGGGGCGATGACCGATTTCGGCGCTCATCATTTCGATATCGCCCAGTGGGGCATCGGCGCGGATGGCACCGGCCCGGTGGAAATCCTTCCGCCCATCCCCGATTCGGCACCGGATAAAAAAGACGGCAAGCCGCTCACTTACAAATATGCCAACGGCGTCGAGATCCTCCACGCCAACACGGGCGAGGCCTTCGGCGGCAAGGGCCTGACCTTCATCGGCACCGAAGGCAAAATCGACGTCGATCGCGGCCGGCTCGACACATTCCCCGAGCGCATCAAGCGCATCAATACGATGCCCAGTGAAGTCCATCTCTACAAATCCCCCGGCCACCACGAAGACTTTTTGCGTGCCGTGCGCACGCGCGGCCAGACCATCTGCCCCGTGGAAGTCGGCGCTCGCTCGGTGACCGTCTGCCACCTCGGCAACCTCTGCTACTGGCTGGGCCGCCCGCTGAAGTTCGATCCGCAGAACTGGTGCTTCATCGATGATGAAGAGGCCAATCGCTGGCTGGACCGGCCCAAGCGCGGCGGGTGGTATGTGTGACACTCAGACCTCCTGCGGTAGCGACCCAGGTGCAGGTTGTGACGGGCCGGTGACCCTGCCGCGCCGATCTTGCTATACTTTCATCATGCGCACCGCCATCGCATTCGCGGCCTTCTCGATACTATCGATGATCACCTGCGCCTTCAGCGCCGATGCCCCGGCCGGCGCTGCCACGAAGGCCGCCGACCCGGCTTCGCGGCCATCGCGGCCATTTACGCTTTCGGCCGCCACGACTGTCGTGATGGGGCCTGTGCGCGAGGATGGAACGATCGACTACGTGGCCGCGATCAACCAGCGCTTCTCGGCGGGGGTGACGGCGGAGAACAACGCGGCGATTCCCATTTTGCAGGTCATCGGCCCCGGCTCGGATCCGAAAAAGTCGGCGACCCTGGCCGAGCGCCGCGCCGCGCTGGGGATGCCGCCGCTCGATGAGAAAGGGGACCGGTTCATCTCATTTGAAGTCTATCTCACCCGACAAGGGCTCGATCCGAGCGAACATGAGGAAATGCTCGACAAGGCGCTGGAAGGTCCATGGAAGCCGGCCGACCTCCCAGTGGTTGCCCGCTGGCTGGCATCCGTCGACAAATCGCTCGACATCGTTTCCACCGCGAGTGCCCGGCCGCGTTTCTACGTTCCGACCGGCCCGAGCGGCCCGCTGATCGGAATGCTCATCCCGGATCTGAACGAATACCGGACTGTCGCTAGCGCCCTGCGCGCTCGAGCCTGGCAGCGCCTGGCCACTGGCGCGATGGATGGGTTTTCCGCCGATGTTCTCGCGCTGCAGCGACTCGGCCGCCTGATCGGACAGGGGCCATCGTTGGTGCAGCGCCTCGTCGGCATAGGCTGCCTTGCCATGGGGCACGATACGGTTTCAAAGGCGGCATGCGGAACGCTTTTGACCGGCCCACAGGCCGAGGGATTGCTTGCTCAGCAGCGGTCGCTCCCCGTTGGCCCCATTGTCGCCGGCGCGGTCGATGGCTGCGAACGATACATGCTTCTCGATGCGCTGGGCATGTTCGCCATTTACGGCAGCGATACGGGGAAACTCTTCAGCGCAAGCAACGGCCCGCCGCCGCCCAAACTCGCTGCCCGGCCCTGGGTTCGCGATTGGGACACCGGCATGCGCGTCGCGAATGGCCGCTACGATCGCATCGTGGCCGCCATGGCCCTGCCCACTTACGCCCAGCGCAACAAAGCGCTCGATAAAGTGAGCGCGGAGGTGGAGGCGATTCGCGATCGCGCCGGCGGAGTGTTGGGCTATTTTATCCCCATCGAAGACCGCCTCACCTCCGTTCTCATGTCATCGTTCACCAAGGCGATGGCGATCGACACCCGCCAGCAGACGGAGGGGCGCATGACGGAAGTCGCGCTGGCCCTTCGCTCGTACAAAACGCGGGAAGGGAAATTCCCCGCCAAGCTCGAACAACTTTGCCCGCGCTATTTCGCCAGCGAGCCCGTGGATCTCTTTGCCGAAAGCCCGTTTCACTATGCGCTGCAAGGCGATGGATACCTGCTCTATTCGGTCGGCGCAAATTCGATTGATGATGGCGGGATGATGGAGAAGCGCCGCGACGATATCGCACTTCGTGCCGAGCGCTAAACCCATCGGCGGGTCATACAGTCGTTATGGCCGGGTTGTGTTATCCATCTTCACTTCCCGCTTGGCGGTTTGTTGCAGCAAACACCCATCCGGGGTGATCCTTCTTGCCCGATCCCTCGAACCGTTGCACAATATCGATTCTGTAGCCATTGCGGGATGGGCAAACAGCCAGTGGCTGGAACCGATGGTTCGAATGTGATGTGGAGCAGTGCTGATGGCGATCGTCGCCGAATGCCCGAATTGCGGCAAACGATTCAAGGCCGATGAGAAGCAGGCCGGACGCAAGGCCAAGTGCTCGGGGTGCGCCTCGACTTTTGTGATCGGCGGGGGCCTGGTGGAGGCGGCAACGGAAGCCGCCCCCGCGGCAGTTGCTTCGGCCGGCGCGCGTGCCGCGCCGGCGACCCTTGCCGCACGAACCACGCCCGCGCCGCAGCGCCCCGGAGCCAGTCGCTCCACGGCGCAGCCTGCGGCCGCGCCGATTCCGCGTGCGCCGATCGCACCGGCCGCACCC
>JBBRTW010000618.1:0-2984 GCA_038244055.1 Tepidisphaerales bacterium
TCCACGCCGGCGATGGAAACGTGCATCCCATCTTCATGTACGATGAGCGCGATCCAACCCAGGTTCAGAACACACTCCTGGCCGCCGAGCGCGTCTTAAAATACTGCATCGACCTGGGCGGCACGGTCACGGGCGAGCATGGAGTCGGCGTCGAAAAGCTCCACCTCATGCCCTACCAGTTCGACCGCCCGACGATGGAGCAGTTCGAACGCATCAAACACGCATTCGACCCCGAAGAGCGGATTAACGCGGGGAAGCTGCTGCCCTCGGACAAGATCAAGGTCACACTGCTCAAGCCCGGAAGGCATGTGCCGCAGTAATAGCTCGACATTCCGATGTCGAGTGTCAGCGTCGCAAACCCGAAATCTCGACTCCGATGTCGAGCCGACCGCCCGCCCCGACTTGAAATCTCGACATCGGAATGTCGAGCCACCCCGCGTCTACTCCGCCGCCCCCTTCCCTTCCTTCCCCGGCCGAATCTTCGTCGGCGTATCGTTCTTCTGCGCCTTGCCCGGCGTGCTCCGGCCCTTGTCGATATACGACTGCAACAGCGCCGTCAGCCGATCCACCACATCCGTATGGGTCGCCTGCACATTCTCCTTCTCCGCCACATCGACGCTCAAATCATAGAGTTGCACCGCCGGCAGGCCCGCCAGTTCCTTCGGCCCTTTGGGCGCGCTCCATCCCCCCGAGCCGGGGCAGATCTCCAGCTTCCACTTCCCCTGCCGGATCGAAAGCGAGCCGTTGATCGATGCATGCACAGTCGCCTCGCGCACGGGTGCTTTGGCCGTGCCCAGCAGGTCGGGGAGGATCGAGACCGAATCCTCGGCCGCATCCTCCGGCACTTTCGCGCCGACAATCTCCGCCGCCGTCGCCATCAAATCATTCAGGCAGATCACATCCGCGCACGTTGCCCCCGCCTTCACCTTGCCCGGCCAGCGCGCGATGAACGGAATGTGATGCCCCCCCTCGAAGATATCCGCCTTGGTGCCGCGAAAGATGTAACTCGGATTGTGTCCGTGCTCCAATAGCTGCTTGAAATTGGCCGATGGCGAGCAGCCATTGTCCGATGTGAAAAACACCAGCGTATTGTCGGCAATCCCCGCGCGATCCAGCGCCTCCAACACCTGCCCCACCGCCCAATCCGTCTCCATCACGAAATCGAGGTAGTCGCTGATCCCGCTCTTCCCCTTGAATGCCGCGCTGGGAAGAATCGGCGTGTGCGGCGCGTTCAATGGCAAATACAGAAAGAACGGCTTGCCCTTCTCTCTGCCGCGCTGCTCGACATACTCCACCGCCTTGCGCGCCAAGGTGGGCAGGACATCCACCGCCTCGAAATCCGGATGCGCCGGCCCTTCGCGAATCCACTTCTTCTTCGCCGTCGGCAGCCCCACCGTCCGGTCGTTCTCGATCCAGATAAACGGAGGCATATCCAGCGAGGCCGCGATCCCATAAAAATAATCGAACCCCACCGCCGTCGGCCCATTCGCCACCGGCTTGGCATAATCGATCTTGCCCCCATCATCGTTCTTGATCGCATCGGACTTCTCGACATTCGGCCAGTCCATTCCCAGATGCCACTTCCCCATCCCCGCCGTCGCGTACCCCTGCTGCTTGAGCATCGCCGGAACCGTCAGCCGCCCCGGCTCGATCAGATGCGGCGAGTAACCCCCGAGCACACCCGACTTCAGGCGCGTCCGCCACGGATACCGGCCCGTCAAAATTCCATACCGCGTCGGCGAACACACCGCCGACGCCGAATGCGCATCCGTAAAAATCATCCCCTGCGAAGCCAGCCTGTCGCAGTTCGGCGTGCGAACCTTCGACTCTTTATTCAAGCATGAAACATCCCCATACCCCAGATCATCCGCGAGAATGAAAACAATATTGGGCCTGTCGGCCGCAATACTCGCGCTACAAACACTCAACGCCAGCACTGCGAAACATGGAAAGAAACACTTCATATGAGTCCTGCAATTCCAGTCCCGGAGGGACGACAAAAAGTAGCCCAGTGCGTAAGCACTGCGGTTCCCAGCCACGCCAGCTCCGCCCGGCCTCGCCAACACTCATCCCCCCGATTAATCAGCCCTGTAAGGGCGAAAGACAACCGCTAGCCACGCAGATTCGCCCACGCACCACTCAACCAAAGCGCCGACTCCATCGCACGCACTAAATCTCCCATGCTCTACCTACCCGCGCCGCCTCACTGCGTTTTGATTCCCTCAATTACTCCGCAATGCACCAGTGTCGGCGTCACCCCCGCCCGCGCCGTCAATCCCGCCTCCACCAGCATCTTCCGATACTCCGCCCCGCTGTACGCCCGCCCCTCGCAGAATGTGAACAGCGCCGCCGAATACAGCGCGATCGGCAGCGGCCCATCTAGTTCATCGTTCAGCAGCACATCGTGAATCAAGAGCCTCCCGCCTGGCGGCAATGCCGCCGCGCACCGCGCCAGGATCTTCGCGCATTCCGGAAAATCCCAGTCATGCAGCACGTTCGAAAGCAGAATCACATCGCAACCCCCCGGCAGCGGATCGGTAAACATATCCCCGCCCACCAATTCCGCGCGATCCGCCACGCCCGCCGCCTCCGCGAACTCCGCCGCCACCTTCAACACCTCCGGCCGATCGAACACCACCGCCCGCAACTCCGGATTCGCCCGCAACAGCGCGAACGCATAAATCCCCGTCCCCCCCGCCACATCCAGAACCCGCCGCGCTCCGCGCAGATCGAGATTCTTCGCCAGCGCCGGCGCGACATTCTTCGCCCGCCCCGCCAGCGCCAGCGTGAAGGCCCTGGCCGACGCCTGCTCTTCCATCGCCGAATCGATCCCGTCGCGAAAGATGAACGCCGCCCCCTTCCCCCCATCATCCGTCCCCGCCGGGCGATTGCTGCGCAGACGCTGCACCATCTCCTTCACCCCGCCGCTCCCCCCCGCCAGTGCCACATAATCCCCCACATAAAACGCCCCGCCGCTCACCAGA
>JBBRTW010000619.1:0-2982 GCA_038244055.1 Tepidisphaerales bacterium
AATATTTTCGCCATCAATGAAGGCGTTGACATGGGGGAATTCCTTAAGCCCCTGCACGACCGCCTTGGCGAAGAAGGACATGAAGCCCAGGCCGACGTTGTGGATTTTCTGAAAGTCATCCTTCCACTTGGAGCGAATCTCCATGACGGCGTGCATGTCAACTTCGTTGAAGGTCGTGAGGATGGCGGCGGTCTGCTGGGCCTTGACGAGGTTCTCGGCGATGCGGCGGCGGATGCGCGACATGGGGGCCCGGTGCTCACCATGCTCATCGAATGTGATGATGGCCGTCTGCGGGGCCTTGGATGAGGAGGTGAGGGAGGCGGGCGGCTCGTGGCGGACCGTCGAGGGGGTGGGCACGGTTGTCGGCGCGGCGGCGGCCGGGGTTGGCGCGGCCGAAGCCGGCGCGGACTGCGATCCGTTGCCGCTGTTGGAGGCGGGCTGGGCGGCTCGGCTGTCGACCGCGGACTGGACATCTTCCTTGGTGACTCGGCCACCCCGGCCGGTGCCGGAGAGACCGGCCGGATCCACCTTTTCCTGCTCGGCCAGCCGCCGCGCTCCGGGGGGGAGATCATCGAGGGATTTGGCGGATTGCGAACTGCCGCCGGATTGCGGCTGCGCTGCGCCCTGGCTGGCGGCGGCGACGGCGACCGGCGCGGGGGCCGCGGCGGATGCGCCAGCGCCGACGGTATCGATCCGCCCTATCACATCTCCGACGCGAATCGTGTCTCCCTCGGCCGTCACCCGCCGGAGCACACCCGCGACGGGGGCGGGGAGGTCGACATTGGCCTTGTCGGTTTCGAGCTCGCAAACAGGATCCCCGGCCGCGACGTTATCGCCGTCTTTCTTATGCCAGCGGATGAGGGTCGCCTGGGTGACGGATTCGCCGAGTGTGGGAACGGAAATGGGAGTGGCCATGGGGTTCTCTATTTAGATGATCTTGAATCCGTGTACCGAAATGCTGGTTGTATCACCGGGGCGATGAAGCTTCAGAATTGGGAATTCTGCCCTACTCCGCCGTTCCCTTGCTCATGTCATACACCCACGCCTGAATCGTCGGCGTCCATTCCAACAGTTCATCGGCTTTGAAGAACAGCCCGAGTTCCTTCTGCGCCGCCTCCGGCGAATCCGAGCCGTGGATCAGGTTGAATGCATTGGAGATGCCAAAATCACCGCGGATCGTTCCCGGCTCGGCATTCGATCCAAAAGTCGCTCCCATCATCTTCCGCGCCACCGCGATCGCATTGCGGCCTTGCAGCGCCACCACCACCACCGGGCTGGAGGTCATGAACTTCACCAGCCCATCGTAAAAACCCTTCCCCTTGTGCGGCGCGTAATGCGTCTCGGCCGTTGCCACGGGAATTTTCATGAACTTCATCCCGACGATCTGAAGTCCCTTGTTCTCAAAACGTGTCAGAATCTGCCCGGCCAACCCGCGCTGAATGGCATCGGGCTTGAAGATGATGAGGGTGCGTTCCATGTCTGCGTTTCCTTCTGTAATTTTCCGAAATTGAACGGCGCGTTTATATCCGAAGCCGACGGGGTTTCCAACGAATGCAAACAAACCGGCCGCGATCCACAGGCCAAAGCTGTCGATCGCGGCCGGGGTTTATCGTGTCATCCTGCGGGGTTTAAGGGGTCATTATGAGGGAGTATAGACGACCGAAGGATCTGGCATCGATCGTCAAGGACAGATCGCCTTATCGAACGGCCCTCAAACTTAAGGCAAGATGCTTCGCTACGCTCAGCATGACCCTCGGCGCAACATCCATGCCATGTTAATCCAGCTTCTTGTACTTAATATCCTTGAACTGAATATCCATCGTAAATCCCGCATGAAGCTGCAGCGCCAGGATGCCTTCCTTGACCGCCTTGGGGCTGTCATCGGTCAGGTCGGTCGTGGTGTTGCCGTTGATCTTGTAGACGATGTGATTGCCCTTGACCGTCAGCACCACATCATTCCAGTCGCCGACCTTGATCGCTTCCTTGAGTTCCTTGTCCGACTTCTCCAGCTTCTCGGTGGCCGGCTTCTTGGGGTCGCCATCGGCCGTGAAGTGCGTCTTCTCGCCGCGCTTGGACATGATTCCGCGCCCGCCCGCGCCGCCGGCCTCGTCATAAATGATCCCGGCATAGCCGTTGGAGGCGTCGAAGTCGGCCTGGTATCCGCCGACGCGGAAGGGGTCCTTCTTCTCATCCATGATCTTGGAGCGGAACTGGATTCCCGAGTTGCCATCGACCTTGCCGTTGACGGCCGCGAATTTGAACTTGAGATGAAGTTCGAAATCCGTCGTCTTGCCGCCCGTCCAGATCAGGAACGTCTGCTTGGATTTATCCTTGGTTTCGTGGCCGCTGATGACGCCATCCTTGACCTCCCAGTACCCTTCGAGCCCCGACCAGCCGGTCAGGTCCTTGCCGTTGAAGAGATCGACGAAGCCATTGGCATCCGCCACGGCCGGACTGGTCTTGGGGGCTTCATCGGCCGCCGTCGACCACCGCGCCACACCCGCAACAATCGCCAGCGACAGCACCAGCGCCGCGCCCAATCGAATTCGCTTGCTCATCTCGTGAACTCCTTCGAAGGTTATTGAATCACCGGATATTCGAACCGGTGCGAATGTTAATCGTGATTACCGTCCATGGGAATGGATGTTGGAGAATCGGCGCGGGAAAGGCCAATTGATCCCGGTCGCCTCTCCCGGCCCAAGCGGGCCGGCGGGTTTTCCGAATCCGCCTTGCTCGGTCGCGCATTGGGCACGACACGCCCGGCCGGATATAAATCTGCCTATGCCCGCTTCCGCCCCCGCCCTGGTCGCGATATGGGCCGAGACTGCCGATGCCTCGGCCATGATGATCCACACCCAGGAAACGCTCGACCATTTCGGCGTCCGGTGGCAATCCCAAATTCTCGCCAATCGCCAATCCCTCGAATCGCTCATCCGCCGCGCCATGGACAGCGGCGTCGAAATCTTCATCGTCGCCGACGAC
>JBBRTW010000620.1:0-2957 GCA_038244055.1 Tepidisphaerales bacterium
CGGTGCGGAAGATCATGGAGAAGCAGGCGGCCGAGGATCCGACCGCGCCGCCGGTGCAGGTGCGTCCGCCGGAGATTCTGGCGGCGCAGATTCCGGTGCAGCCGGGGGAGAAGATTTCGCGGGAGCGGTATCGCGCGGTGATCGACGGGGCGGTGTCGGATTCGCCGCTGGTGGATGAGGCGCGGGTGGAGCTGGCCGATCTGCTGGCGGGGCGCGAGGAGCATAATGCGGCGATCGCGCTGTTCGCGGAGGCGATCAGCAAGACGACCAACGCCGATCTGGGCGATCGGCTGCGGGTTCGGATGGCATCGCTGCAGCTTTCGCGGGGCGATGCCAAGGCAGCCCTGGCGACGGTGAATGAAATTCTCAGCAGCCAGCGCACGGTGTATGCCGGTTATGCGAGTTTGATCGCGGTGGAGGCTTCGTATCAGACGAAGGACTGGGCGGGGACGGTCGAGCGGGCCAAGCCGTTTGTGGATCTTCGGCCATACGGGCGAATTCCCGGCGTGGCGGATCACGCCCTGCTCCGCATGGCGCACGCCCAGCAGCAGCTTGGGCAGTGGGCCGAGAGCAAGCAGACTCTGGATATGTGGCTGGTGCGCTTCAATGGCGTGAGCTTGATGACCCACGAGGCGAAGTACGCAGTGGGGCTGGCGCAGGAGAACATGAAGGAGTTCGACAAGGCGGCGGCGACATTCGCCGAGGTGGCGGCGCGAAATGGCGGAGAGATCGGCGCCAAGGCCAATCTGCAGGCGGGCCTGATGCGAATGGAGCAGAAGCAGTATGCCGAAGCGCTGACGCCGCTGATGACGGTGGCGTATGGGTACGATTATCCGGAACTGAACCCGGCCGCGATGTGCGAAGGGGCCAAGGCCCTGGCCCAGCTTGGGAAAACGGCCGAGGCGAAAAAGTTGTTGCAGCGGGCGCTGCGCGAGTATCCCAGCGGCAAGTGGGCGGCGCAGGCGAAGCTGCAGATGGAGGGGCTCAAGTGAAACGGTTGAGTCAAATGAAGATGAGTGGAATTCGGAGTGCGATCGGCGCATCGCGTCGATGGCTGGCGGTGATATCGCTATCTGGCGCCATGGCGGCGATTGCACTGGCCGATGAGCGGCCAGCGCCCGATTCATCCGCTTCGGCGGCGCTGGCCCGGAAGCTGGGTCCGACGACGCGGCTGGCGGTGACGCAGCCGGCGGCGACCCAACCGGCCACCAGGCGCGTCGATGTCGCGCCCTCTTCAACGCGCGCGGTCCTGCCGACGCGGCGGGAGATCAAGGCGATCGCCCGGCCGCTGCACGAGCCCTTGGCGCGGGTGCGGGAGATGATCGATCAATCGGACCGGCCGGCGATCGCGCCGATGTCGCCGGCGGCATTGCCGTCGATGCCCGGGTTCGCCGAAGGCCCGCGCCTTGTGGTCACGCCCATTGCGCAGGCGATGCCGATTCGAATCCCCAATTTGCTGATCAGCCCCAAGCGGGCGATTTATTCCAGCGCCAATCCCCTGATGACGCCGGCCTCGCCGATTTCAACGCCGACGATCTGCAATGCGGAGGGGACGATCGCGCTGGCGTTGATGCCGCCGCTGACGCGGGAGATTCAGATCGAGCTGACGACGCTGCCCGCGCCGCTGTCGATGGATGAAGCGCCCCTGCTGGCGGTGACCGATGCGCCGGACGATCGCGATGCGCCGGTGGTGTCGAATGACGTGCCGGGGCGGGCGCGGATGGAATGAATTCGAGTGCGGATGAAGATCGTGGTGACCCGGCATATCTATTTAGCCCGGCGTGTCTATTTAGCCCGGCGTGAAAACACGCCGGGGACCACCCGCAAACACACAGCAATCATTTCAAAAACAACCGCCCCAAATCCGACATCCCCAGTCAATAGGCGTTTCAGGTGGTCCCCGGCGTGTTTTCACGCCGGGCAAAATGGAGCCTTGACTATTGCTCCCCTTAGTGTATAAATAACACTAATAAGGAGCCTCATGCCCACTCTTCCATCGCTCTATCGCCATCCGCTTGCCCTCCTGACCGATCTCTATCAGCTCACGATGGCCTACGGCTATTGGAAGCTGGGACGGCAGGACCTGGAGGCGGTTTTCCAACTGACTTATCGGAAGAATCCCTTCGGCGGCGGGTTCGCGATCGCGGCGGGGCTTTCTTATGCGATCGATTATCTGGAATCGTTCGCGTTCGATCCTTCCGACCTGGCGTATCTGGAAACGCTGAAGGGGAATGATGGCAAGGCGCTGTTCGAGCGCGGGTTCCTCGACTATCTGGCGGGGCTGAAATTTGACTGCGATATCGATGCGGTGCCCGAGGGGACCGTTGTGTTTCCACATGAGCCGCTGCTGCGCGTGACCGGGCCGATTTTCCAGGCGCAGATTCTGGAGACGGCGCTGCTGAACATCATCAACTTCCAGACCCTGATCGCGACCAAGGCTTCGCGGGTCTGCCTGGCGGCCAGGGGCGAGAGCGTGATCGAGTTCGGCCTGCGGCGGGCGCAGGGGATCGATGGCGGACTGGCGGCCAGCCGCGCGGCCTATCTGGGCGGGGCGCATGGCACGAGCAACGTGCTGGCGGGGAAATTGTTTGGGATGCCGGTCGCGGGGACACATGCCCATTCATGGGTGATGTCGTTCGATTCCGAGCCCGAGGCGTTCGAGCAATATGCGCAGGCGATGCCGAACAACTGCGTGTTTCTCGTGGATACGTTCAACACGCTCGATGGCGTGCGCCATGCGGTGGAGGTGGCCAGGCGCCTGCGCCAGCGCGGGCATGAGATGGTGGGCATTCGATTGGATTCGGGCGATCTGGCGTATCTGTCAATTGAAGCGCGGAAGATTCTGGACGCGGGCGGATTTCCCAAGGCGCGGATTCTGGCTTCCAACGATCTGGATGAGAACATCATCACCAGCCTGAAGGAACAGGGGGCGACGATCGATACATGGGGCGTGGGGA
>JBBRTW010000621.1:0-2939 GCA_038244055.1 Tepidisphaerales bacterium
ATCTGTGTTCATCTGTGGCAAAATGTTTTTCTTCTCCGTGCCTCTGTGTCTCTGTGGCGAACTCCTCTTAAATCAAAGGATACGCATCATACCCGCGTATCCCCAAAGTATTTCATCCACAACGGCCCCAGACGTTGCACCTCGGCCGGGTCAATTCTCGACTTGTCTGACCAGATCGCCAGTTCCAGCGCCCGCTGGGCCGGCGTTTTGGCCAGCTCATCGCGCCGCCCGGCCATCCGCTCCACAGTCCGTTTGATCAGCGAAACCGCGTTTTCAGTGGCGATTTGCACGTTTCCGATGATCTCCTTGAGCAGCTCATGCGCATCCGGCGCTTTATCCGCAGCGCCCCCCCCACCGCCCGCCGATCCTGCGGCCGCCGCCCCGCCCGCCTGCCCCGGCGTCGAGTTTACCGGCTTGTTGCGCCAGCAGTCATAATCCGTCACCAACGCGATGAGTGCATACGAAATCTCCGCTTCCTTCGCCAGCTTCGCCTCCGGCATCGCCGTCATCCCGATCAAATCCCCGCCCCACAGCCGATGCATCACACTCTCCGCCCGACTGGAAAACGCCGGCCCCTCCATGCAGACGTAGCAGCCGCGGGAATGGACGGAGAAGGGTTCAGGGTTCAGGGTTGAGGGTTCAGGAGATGCCGTGTTTGGGTCATGGGTCTTGGATTCTTCTCGCTTCTCGCTTCTAACTTCTAACTTCTTATCCCCTGATTCTTCTCGCTTCTCGCTTCTCGCTTCTAACTTCTTATCCAAACCCTGAACCCTGAACCCTGAACCCACTTCCCCCGCTTCTATCAACATCCGACGCAACACCGGACAAAAAGGTTCCGCGAATTCCACATGCACCGCCGCCCCCTCATAAAACGTCCCCGCACGCCGGAAGGTCTTGTCGATCACCTGATCCGGAATCACCAGATCGCGCGGCCGAAACTCCTCCCGCAACGACCCCACCGCCCCCGAAGCCAGGATATGCGTCACCCCCAACTGCTTGAGCGCGAAAATGTTCGCGCGAAAGGGAACCTGCGATGGATTCAGCAGATGCCCCGCCCCATGCCTCGATAAAATCAGCACCCGCACCCCCGCCCACTCCGTCTCGATGATCGCATCCGATGGCCTGCCAAACGGCGTCTCCACCTCATGCCGCTTCCCATCGTGCGCCGCCATCAACGCCTGCCCAAGCCCCGTCCCGCCAATCAGTCCAATCGTCAATTCGCTCATGCCCAAAAGAGTACGCCCCAATGTCGCAAAGGCAACTGTAAGGCGAATGCCGCCTCCCTCCCTCTTTATGTTTTATGTCTTTATGTTTTCTCGTCCCAATACGCCCATCCGCCCATACCGCGCAATCGCCGTCAACGGAAAATACAACCGATAAAAGTGATACCGAAGATAAAACACCTTCGGAAACCCCGTCCCCGTGAAGTACGGCTCATCCCAGTCCCCATTCTCAAGCTGCGTCTCCGCCAGCCACTCCATCGCCTTCCGCACCGCCGGGTCCTCCGCCCCATCCACGGCCAATAGCCCCATCGCCCCCCACGCCGTCTGCGAGGGCGTGCTCGGGCCCTGCCCTTTCAAGCTCGGGTCCTCGTAGCTGTCGCACGATTCCCCAAAACTCCCATCGGGCTTCTGCACGCTCCGCAGCCAGGCCGCCGCCCGCTTCACCGAAGGCGCATCCATATCCCATCCCACCGATTTCAGCCCGATCAATACCTGCCACGTTCCATAAACAAAATTCACGCCCCACCGCCCCCACCACGCCCCCGAGGCATCTTGCTGCGATTCGATGTAGGGCACCGCCTTTTTCACGGCCGGGTGATCCGCGCCCAGCCCGCAATATCCCAGGCATTCCAGCACCCGGCCGGCGATATCCGGGCAGCTCGGATCCTGCATCGCGTTATGATCCGCGAAGGGAATCTTCTCCAAAATCGGCCGGCTCTCGGTCCGATCGAAGGCCGCCCATCCCCCATCCACATTCTGCATCGCCAGCAGCCAGTTGACCCCCCGCGCCACGGCTGACTCCGCCTCGCGCCCCCCCGCCCGCTTCAAGGCCATCACCACAATCGCCGTATCATCCACATCCGGATAATGCGGGTTGGCATACTCGAAGAACCACCCCGATGGCTCCACCCCCGGGCAATTCCACTCCCAATCCCCGGCCACCCTGCACTCCTTTTCCAACAGCCACTTCGTCGCCGCCCGCGCCTCGCGCGACTCCGGCGCAATCCCCGCCTCCGCCAGGGCATGCAATGACAAACCCGTATCCCACACCGGAGACATGCACGGCTGAATGCGAATCTGATCCCCCTCGCGAATGAACAGCGCCTCCAGATCCTTATGCGCCTTAATCACCCGCGGATGATCCTCCGCATACCCCAACGCCCGGAACACCACTAAAATGTAAACCATGGGTGGGAAAATCGCCCCCAATCCCTCCGACCCATCCAGATGCTCGAGCAGCCAGGTCTCCGCCTTCTTCAGCGCCAGTTGCCGCAGAAACGGCATCGGCGCTTCCTCGTAACGCTTCAGCACCCGATCCACCAGCAAAAAGAAGTGCCGCCAGGATCTCGGCCACCCATGCGCTGGATCCGCCACCCGATTGGCCGCCGCCCGATCCAGATACAGCTCATCGATCCGCTGATCCTCCCGCAGCGCCACCGCCCGCGTGAACCGCAAACTCACCACGATCCCCAGCGGCAGGATCATCGTTCGCGTCCAGGCCGAGACGTGATACAGGTTGAAATAGAGCCACTTGGGCAGGAACACCACTTCCGGCGGAATACTCGCGCACGCATCGTAAGAAATCTGCCCCAGGGCCGCGAAAAAGAACTTGGTGAAACTATTGCACTTCTCCGCCCCGCCCAGCCTGCACACCCTCTCCCGCGCCCGCTTCATATGCCCCGCCGCCGGGTCATCCCCCATCAGTTTCAGCGCGAA
>JBBRTW010000622.1:0-2936 GCA_038244055.1 Tepidisphaerales bacterium
CCTGACGATCGACGATGTGGTGAACAATCCCATCGCGAAGAACCAGGTGATCGGGTACTTCAAGCTGTCGAAGTTCATGGAGCGGCGGATTGAAGTGGTGGAGCTGGAGAAACAGTGGAATCCCACAGGAACTGCGTAGTAACGAAGCCGCCATTCTGATGCCGTCATTCTTATGCCGCCATTCAACAAGGAGCCCTATGCCCCGCCATCACTTCATCACCTTCCTCATCCTCATCGCCTCCTCCGCCGCGCTGGCGGATGATAAATCCCCGGCCACCGGGACCTGGGAATGGGGCTACAAAACCAAGGAAGGCAAGGATGCCAAAGTCTCCATCAAGCTCGCCCAGGATGGAGAAAAACTCACCGGCGCATTCGTCGAGCGCGTGGGGACGGAAGTGGCGATCGAAGAAGGAAAGATCGATGGGGCGGGGAATTTGTCGTTCACCGTGACCCGCGAGATCAGCGGGGAGAAACGCATGTTCAAATATCACGGCAAACTGGAGGGGGACACGATCGCGGGGAAGATCGATTTTCTGAAGGAGGGGAAAGTGTTTCCGCACGATTGGGAGGCGAAGCGGGTGAAGATTTGAATGGAGTGCGGGCGCAAGTCGGAAATACGCGATTGGCAGCTTGAGCGGCTCGAACATCGGCATGTCTCGAACTGCCGGATGACGATATCAGATGTCCCGCTCCTCTCGTTTGGCAGGTCCAACCGCGAAGCCACGTCCCTTGGTTTGACCGCCCGCCCGCTGCCATCGTCGCCATAGCGCCCATGCCAGGGCGAACCAGACGAACAACAGTAGACCACACGTTACTATGATTGGGATGAACGCAGGGTGCTCGTAGGTCAAGTTGTCAAACAACCCGTTGAACGGTCCTGGCTTGAGTCGCTGCACTTGGTTCTCGATTCCGGGACAATCCTGACATTTCAAAAGCGCATCTTCGCCGATGGGCCTTGTCGATTGCTCCCCAAATCCCAGATGGATTTGATAAACGCAGCGTGAATGTGCGAATTGCAACAACGTCGCGCGCCTTTTCAATCCCGCAAGCTCCGCCCCGTCAGCTCGATAAACACATCCTCCAGCGACGGCTTGTGAATCTGCAGATCGATCAGCTCATTGCCCGGTTCGGATTCCAGCAATTTCACCAGATCGATGATCGTCTGCGTCGGCGCGGCGGTGTGAACCGTCGCCGAGGTTCCATCGATCTTCACCGATGCTGCGGCCGCCAGCGATTTCAATCGGCCCGCATCGGCCGGGCGGGTGGATGTGAAAGTGATGTGCGGCGGGGATTTGGCGGAAGCAATCAGCTCGGCCGGGGTGCCGCGGGCGATGACCTGCCCATGATCCACCACCGCGATCCGATCGCATAAAAGCTGGGCTTCTTCGATGTAATGCGTGGTGAGGACCACCGTATGCCCGCGCTGGCGGGTCTGGCGGATGACCTCATGCAGCTCGCGCCGCGCCTGCGGGTCCAGCCCGGCCGTCGGCTCATCCAGAAACAGCACTGACGGCTTGTTGATCACCGCCAGCGCCACCGCCACCCGCTGCTTCTGCCCGCCGGAGAGCGTTTCGAACTTTGCATCGATCTTCTCGCCCAGCGAAAATCGCTCGATCAGATCGTCGATGTCATCGTGATCCCTGTAGAAGCTGGCGAACAGACGCAGCGCCTCGCGCGGGGTGATCTTATCGGGGAGCATGGTCGCCTGGAGGGCCACGCCAATGCGCTGCTTGACCTGGCGGGGAAATTTGCGGGCGTCGAGCCCGGCGAGGTGAATCTCCCCCGAATCGGCGGGGCGCAGTCCGATCACGCATTCGATGGTCGTCGTCTTCCCCGCGCCATTGGGCCCGAGGATTCCGAAGATCTCGCCCGGCCGGGCCTCAAACGAAATCCCGCGCACGGCCTGCACGGGGCCGTAGGATTTGCAGAGGTTCTCCACACTGACGGGGGCGGACATGGGGTAGAGGTTAGTGGTGGCGAGGCTGGCGTCAATATCCAACTGATTTGATGGCGCTTTTGCGCCATGTTAGATTTTGGGGATGGCGCTGGCGATTCATCGCGGGTCGGTAGTGGCTCACCACTTGATTGTCAGTGGTTATGGTGGGAGAAACTGACCGGCGCATCGAGAGAGGCGTTATATGCCGGGAATGCGAAGTTGAGGCAGCACCCGATCTGGGCCGATCGACCGTATTCGGTGTTCTTACATTCGCCGGCGGATATCCATAGGACGATCGTGTATATCGAGGGGAATCCGGCGAAGGATGGGTTGCCGGCGCAGGTGTGGGATTCTGTGAAGGAGTACGATGGGTGGCCCCATGGAGGATGAGGACACCGAGTAAGGCGGAACTGCGAAAAACATTTTTGGCATCGTACTTGACGGTCGCCAAATCGCAGAACCGCGGTCGAAGTCGCTTGCGTCGTCGCGCCACCGCGCAGATCCCGCGACGACGCAAGCGACTGCGATGCAGTTCGGTGTGGCGATGCATTCCGTGAACGATTGACGCTGTTTCTCCCAGGCAGGCGTGGAATTTCGTCCTGCCCTACGATGGGTGGCCCAACCGGGAATTAGAATGGAATTGGTCGGCGCAAGAACCCATTGCAGTAGCAGGGATTCGATTCGCGATGCTGCATCGAAGTCGCTTGCGTCGTCGCGCCACCGCGCATGTCTCGCGACGACGCAAGCGACTGCGATTGCCGTTTGGTATTTCGATACCTTCATCGAAATGAACGATGCGATCTGTTCTGTCGCGGGAATTGCGAGATCGCGCGACGACGCGAGCGGCTGCGATGCCGTTCGGGTGCGCCAAATAATCCGGGCCACAGCTAATTCGAGTGACTTAGGGCGTTTGCCCAATATTTCTCCCACAGATTGCTCTGGTACAGCGCCTCCAGCGCCATCAGGGCCTCGGCGTTGTCGCGGTCCCAGCGCATTCCCG
>JBBRTW010000623.1:0-2921 GCA_038244055.1 Tepidisphaerales bacterium
GATTTCTCCGCATACGCCCCGGCGATCGGGTTGAGCATGTTGAGGCCGCCGACGCAGTAGGTCACGCAGCACAGGCCGATGCCATTGAGGCGCGAGTAGGCATCGGCCGCGAAACCGGCCGAGGGCTCGTGGGTCATCGTGATCGATAGGATCGGCGATTTCTCGAGCCACGCATAGGTGGGCAGCGCGAAATCCCCCGGCACGCCAAACGAATGCCGCACGCCGCGATGGTAGAGGTAGGCGAAGAGGAATTCGCCCATGGGCATCGCCGCGCGGAAGAGGGGAGCGGTGGGCTTGGCGGCCGCCGGGCGGGCGTGGGATTTTCCATTGTGTCCCCCCGCCCCCGCCTTGCGATCGGGCAACACTTCCAAGTCCGCGTTTTTCAGCTTCCGGGCCATGGCGTCTCCTCTTATCAGGACATCGACCGACAATGCATTATACGCCACCATCGTAGCATGGGCATCCTGCCCATGTCGGACGCCCGGAATTAAGCAGTGCCTACCGCACAAAAAATGAACCGATCGAGTAGACCATCCCTCCCAGCGCCGATCCATAAAGCAGCACCCATTCCCACCAAGGCACTCTCGATAAACCCATCGTATGAGACAGTGTCGGAAGGAGCGATGCGAAGAACTGCATGGCGATGATGGCGATATACAGCGGTATCGCCAAAAATTCCCACTGCCAGCGCGAACCGCTGTACACCCAGACCCCGGCCGCCAGGCTGACGCAGTTGATGAATAACAACTTGCGCGAGATCCCCGCATAAACCCGCGGCTCGCGCGGGCGGGGCTGTGCGTATGGAATAATGCGTTTCGGCGGTGGCATGATCGGTTCGCGCCGATCATATCACATCGTTCAACCCGCCTCACTTCTTCACCTCAATCGCCTTCCCCTCCCCCAGCGCCTTGAGATCATCGCCCGCCTTGTCGATGTGACAGGTGCGCATGCAGATGCTGGTATGGAATTTCACCCCTTCATCGATGGCGTAAACCAGATACGACTTGCCCATCTCGAATCGATAGCCGCAATCTTCGCCGCCCTGTCCGGTGAAAACGAGAATGGTCTTTCCCTCAATCCCTTTCCAGGCGCGCTGGGCGGTAAAGGTCACCGCCACCTCGCCGCCCACCCGCTCGATTTCCTTGACCGTGCCGATGAAAACGGCCGAGGCATTTTTCAGCGCTTCATCCGGCGGAGGCGCTGGTTTGCAGAGGCACGCAAGCGCTGCGTGGCCAACGGCCAGTATCAGAATCGCGATCATCCATAACTTCATGAATTCACTACCATTCGCAAGATTGGGCGGGCGCACCGGGCTTGGCTGCACTTCTGACGCGACAAAGTCCTGGAAGTTCCCCCTTAACTAGCCCTCCGCGCCCTGGCGTTCATTTCTCCCCTTTCCCGGAATTTTCTCTAAGATTTCCCCATCTCGTGCGTCACATTCCCATAACAGCCCCGTAAACCCGGCAGCCCCAAGGAGCCCGGATGACGCCGTCTGGCGGCGATCGCCATCTCGATGAGTCCGACCAGGATTGGGTGACCCAGGCCGTATTGCGGTATCAGGGCCCGCTGATCCTGTACGCGCAGCGCATCCTCGGCGAGGCGGAGTTGGCCCGCGCCCGCGATGTCGTCCAGGACACTTTTCTGAAGCTCTGCAGAGCCTCGCGGGAGCAGGTCGATGGGCATCTGGCGGCCTGGCTGTACATGGTCTGCCGCCGGGCCGCTTTGGACATTCGACGCAAGGAGAGACGCATGACCTTGATCACCGATGACACCGCCGCGAGTTTTTCGGCCGCCGATGCCGGCCCGGCCCTGCTGATCGAGCAGGCCGAGTCGGCCGAGAATGTGATGCGAAGCGTCCGCCAACTCCCCGAAAACCAGCGCGAGGTGGTGGTCCTCAAATTCGCCCACAACCTCTCCTACAAGGAAATCGCCCAGGTGACCGGCCACAGTGTCGGGAATGTGGGGTTTCTGTTGCACACGGCGCTGAAGGCGCTGCGGCAGCACCCATCGCTGGCGGAGTGAAAGGCACGAATCGGCTGGCCCTGGACGTCGGGGCTAGATCCTTCGGGTCGCCTAGCTCCCCTCAGGATGACGGATCGAGCAACATACAACGGACAACAAACGTTCAACATCCAACGTCCAACACTCACAACTCGCAACTCGCAACTCGCAACTCACAACTCACAACTCGCAACTCACAACTCACAACTCACAACTCGCAACTAACAACCAGCAACGAGCCCACCATGACCCACGACGACCCCCGCCTTACCGCGTATGCACTGAACGAACTCGATGCCAGCGACCGCTCGGCCGTGGAGGCCTTCATTGCTTCCGACGAGCAGGCCCGCCAGTTCGTCGAGGAAACCCGGCGCACGGCCGCGATGTTGTCGGCCGGGCTGGCGCTGGGGGATGGCGCATCCAGCCTGCCCGCGCTGACGGCCGAGCAGCGCCTGGCGATCGCGGCGGCGGCGACGGCGGCGCCGGTGAGTATCGCGGCGGTGAGCGTCGCGCCGGTGAATGGCGCGGCCGCCAGTGTCGCGGCGGATAATGGCGCGGCGGACAGTGGCTCAGCCGCCGAGCCGATCAAGCTCGGATATCGGCCAGCGCAGGGGAAGAAGCGTTCCGCCTGGGCGAAGTGGGCGCTGGCGGCGGCAACGTTTGGGATCGTCAGCGGCGTGGTGGCGACGCGGCTTGTGATGAGGGCTTCGGTCCCATCGGCGAATGTGGCCATCGCACCGCCGCCTTTGGCTCTGCCGGGGCAGTTGCAATCTCCGACAACCGCGATCACTTCGGAATCTGATAAAGTCATCGCGACGTATCTTGCAACGCAGTCGGAACTCGCCAAGACGGCCGACAGTGGCGTTTATTCGCTGGACCCGCGGAAATCGCTGGATTTGCGCTACACGCCCAGTTCAGAC
>JBBRTW010000624.1:0-2898 GCA_038244055.1 Tepidisphaerales bacterium
ATTTGTGTGAGCCGGCGCATCTCAGGCCGCGTGCACTCATTGACGGCCTGCGTCACCAGCTTCGCCGTAACGGAACTGCCGCCGATGAGCACCACTGCCTCTTCCGGCGCGAACAGCGCGGCGAGTTCGAAAGTTGCCTTACCCGCCGGAAGCCCCCAGTAAGCATCGACTTCACGAATCGCCAGGCCGGGATTTCTCAGCGCGACCGCCGCAAGCAGTTTTTTCGAGGCCGGCGCATCGAGCGATCGGGCGATCTCCACCGCTCGAAAGAAATTCGTTTCGCCGATCCATGGCCGGTCCAGGAACGCCGGCGCCCACTGTGCGGAAGGCTCGGCTAAAAAGGCCTTGCGCTGCAAGCGGTCGCGTTGAAAATGGTTGCGCACCAAATGCGCCATCGACAGCGATTGTTTTGGATTCTGCTTTTCAAGCAGCGCGAACAGATCGCGCTGGGGCAGACGGGCGTATTCGACTTCCGCCTGCGGCGGCGTGAGAAAAGGCATTCCCTACTATTTTAACCGCGTTTGGGTGCGGCAATCGGATAGAATGACACGATGGCTTCTGAGAACCGTGTCCGTTACGCAGCCGCCGCAGTCTTCATGCAGATCCTGCTCGGTGTGATTTATTCGTGGTCGATCTTTCGCGGCCCGCTGGCATTGCTGCATGGGTGGTCGAAGTCGCAGACTATCGCCCCTTATCGCTATTCGCTGCTCTCGTTCGCGGTGGGAATGATTATTGCAGGTTTCTGGCAGGACCGTAAAGGGCCACGACTCGTCGCCAGCTTCGGCGGATTTCTTTTGGGCACGGGATGCTTGCTGGCGGCGTGGATGGGCTCGACGCTTGATGGCCTGATCTTCGCCTATGGAATCGTCGCGGGCTTCGGCGTCGGGTTCGCGTATGTGACGCCGATCGCAACCTGCATCAAGTGGTTCCCCGATAAGCGCGGTATGATCGTCGGCCTGGCCGTAATGGGATTCGGAGTAGGTCCTCTATTGTTCGGCCCTCTGCTTGAAGCCCTGATGGGCAAGGATCCAGTACAGCTTGCCGAAACCATTCCTCGAACGTTCCTCATTCTCGCGGGAATCTTCTACGTGGGTGTGATCGGTGCGGCGCAATTCTACCGCGTACCGCCTCCGGGTTGGAAGCCGAAAGGGTGGACTCCGCCGGCCGGCCGCATGAGCGTAGTGGAACTTCCACCGTCAAAGATGCTTGCGACGTGGCAGTTTTATGTGTTGTGGATTCTCTATTTTTTGGGAACGTCGGTCGGGTTAACCGCGATTGGAGAAGCGACGCCGCTGTTGCAGGAGATGGCCAAGACCAGCGCCATCATTTCCGCGGGAGCGGCTCTCGGCGTGATGAGCATCTTCAATGGCCTTGGCCGGCTGGGCTGGGGCACGGTTTCGGACCATTTTGGCCGAAAAGTCGCAGTGCTGGGAATGTGCGCCGTATCGATCGTTGCGTGCGTTGGGTTCCTTCGCGAGCCGGGCGGCTTCATCCAGCTTCTTAGCGGATTGTGCCTGGTGGCGGTATCTTACGGCGGCTACCTGGCGTTGATGCCGTCGTTCACAGCCGACTATTTCGGGCCGAAGAACGTCGGCGCAAATTACGGCATTCTGTTTTCGGCGTGGGGCATCTGCGGATTTGTCGTGCCGGGATACTTCGCTGGAATTATGGATCGCGCCAAGGGGGCGAATAACCTTGCGGGCGGCTATAACGAAGTCTATTTGACGCTCGCCGCGCTGGCGTTGGCCGGCGCTGTGGCAGCCGTATTTCTTCGACCGCCGGCGCGCGCGTAGGCGATGGGAATCTTCTAAATGTCGGTCAAATGCTGCAACTGCCCGTTGCTATCGCCGAGTTTTTCCGTCTCGACGCCCATGCGGTCCAGCATCGCCAAATAGAAATTCGCCAAGGGCGTATCCACCGGATACCTTACGTGCCGTCCCAGCTTGAAATTCTTCGCGCCGCGGCCGGCCAGCAGCACCGGCAGGTCGTTATGCGTGTGACGGTTGCCGTCGGAAATTCCGCTACCATAAACCACCATGGTGTGATCGAGCAGTGTCCCATCGCCATCCTTGATCGACTTCAGCTTGCCGATGAAGTAGGCGAACTGCTCCATGTGATACTTGTTGATCTGGGCGATTTTCTCAATCAATTCCGGATCGTTGCGATGGTGCGTCATGCCATGGTGGGCTTCGGAGATACCGATCTCGCGATAGGTCCGGTTTGACCCTTCGCGCCCCAACATGAACGTGACGACGCGCGTCAATCCGGCCTGTAGCGCCACGGCCTGCAAATCGAACATCAGTCGCGCATGATCGTTAAATTCCAGCGGCACACCCGAGGGCTTTTCAATGGCGACTTCAAAATTGTTCTTGTTTTTATCCGCCATCTCAATGCGCTTTTCAAGATCGCGCACGGCAAACAAATACTCGTCCAACTTGCGCTTGTCGGTCGCGCCCAAGGTGGGCTTCAACGACTCCGTATCCTCGCGTACGAAATCCAGAATGCTCTTCTTGTAGATCTCACGCTTGGCCCTGGACGCGGCAGTTTCGGTAGGGTCCATGCCAGCGAACAACCGCTCGAAGACGAGCTTTGGATTGATCTCTGGCGGGTTCGGCGTTGTCGCCGTGCGCCATGAGATGCTGTTCGAATACGCGCAGCTATAGCCCGAGTCGCAGTTGCCGGCCATGCGGCCATCTTCCATGCCAAGCTCTACGGATGCGAATCGCGTTGCGCCGCCAACCTTGTTCGCGGCCACCTGGTCAACGGAGACGCCATTAAAAATATCGGCCCCCGAGGTCTTCTTCGGATGCGCACCGGTCAGATAGCTGGCCGCGGCGCGAGCATGATCGCCAGGTCCATCGCCAAGCGCTCTGCCGCCGTTTTGCGTCAGGCCGGACA
>JBBRTW010000625.1:0-2891 GCA_038244055.1 Tepidisphaerales bacterium
ACTCCCGTTCCATCGTATCCGGGATAGCTTCCAGCAGCCGTCCGCACCACCGGTCCATTCACGAGCCCATCCCCCTGCGTTTGCACCGAACCCGCGAACGTCGCCGGCTTGTACATCGGCATGACCGCCTGCACGTCCGCCAGCCCCGCAATCGCCGGCACGTCCGCCAGCGCCGCATAGGCCTCGATCAGACGATACCGCCCATCCATCCCGCGCACCGATGCGCCCAGGCCCCGCAATTGCTCCGCCACCGCCTCCACATCGGCCGTCCGCGTGTATACCGAG
This sequence comes from Tepidisphaerales bacterium, assembly GCA_038244055.1. Classification (GTDB taxonomy): domain Bacteria; phylum Planctomycetota; class Phycisphaerae; order Tepidisphaerales; family Tepidisphaeraceae; genus DASPKW01. The sequence continues at coordinate 286 of JBBRTW010000625.1, forward strand.
AGCCTCACCGCACCGCCCGAGTCCTGTTGGATTATTGACCCCGCCGACAGCGCCGCGCCGGCCAATGCCGGAGTGCGCGATTGTTCGTACATCGCCCAGAGATTTGATTCCACATTCGGTAGCGGTGGCTGCGGCGACACCGATGCGCCGGCCGAGAGCATCACCCGCCCCTCCAGCGCCTCGGCCATATAACGCCCCTCGGGTGCCCGGCCCCAAGGCCGCCGGGACCCCATCTCAACGGCCGCGCTTTTACCACTGCCCTGCCTCATCGCCATGCCTTCCCACTCACCATCGAGCGTACACCCATCACTCCGACCCATACTCCAGCGATCCGGTTCGCCATCCAAGCCGCCCATCGACATCGACGACGGCACATGCGAATCATCCCCCTGCGGTCCGGAAAAGCAACAAAATTCTGTAATCGCCGGCGATGATGGTCGGCCGAACCGTCCATCAACTAGCCTCAGCGCTCGCAACCGCCTGGCTCATTGGGCGGCTAGGATTCCGATCCGAGGCCTTTGACGAAGAAGAAAGGTTGTGCGGGGTGATAGATTGGACACGTCTGACGTGAGAATTCAACGATTGAGTCTGGCATTTTCTGGTTGCTGCTCCCCCTGCTGGCACTGGCGCATGCCGTCGCGGCGGGCGACGGCGCGTTTGCCTCGACAACGGAGAACGAGTCGGAGGCGGATGATGATGAGCCCCCGCCCGCCCGGGCCGAGGTTAAGGCGGCGGCGCTGGCCCAATATCAGGCCTGCACCCGGGCTGCGGAATAAACGGAATCAGATTTCACCCGGCCGAGTCGGTGGAAGCGGAGAAGACGGGCACCCGCCGGCTATCAGAGCGATGGCGAGACGAGTGGCTGCTCACATCGGAGAATGCTACCGCGCTTCCGCGCCGCATCCCCCGCCGCCGCCGCACGGGCCAACTCGATCGCGGTTTGTTGGTTCTGCGATTTCCAGTCCGTACATCGCGGGATGGCCCGTCTTTCGTCGGGCTCGATGAATGGCTTTCCGGTGGCGACAATCTTCTATCGCCCGCTCTTTTCGCGGAGTAGTCCGGTGATGGGGTCCCCGCCCCATGAAGGTTGAAAAGGCTCCGCGGGTCGTCCTTTTCTGCCTGCCATCTTGCCTCCGGGTTAAGGGGGTGGTATCATGCCAGGGAATCGCAAAGCGATGGTTTTCAACGACTTTTGTTCAGGTTTGTAATCGCAGGTCGAAGATTATAAGTCATTGAAAACAAATAACTTGACTCGCGGGCGTAGCTCAGTGGTAGAGCGTCACGTTGCCAACGTGAATGTCGAGGGTTCGACCCCCTTCGCCCGCTTCCTTCCCCCTTCCGTGCCGGTGCATGCATTTCGCTGATTTTCCCCTTGTTTTGCAGTGTTTTCCCCACCATCGCGCCGCCGGCTGTCCCCGCCGTTGAATGCCTGACATAACCCTATCCCGGCCTTTGGGTGAGTGCCGCTTTCACGCCACCCAGGATCGCCGGCCGTCCCGGTCGCCGCCGAGGCTTGGGAGTCGGACGCAGACAGCCCCGGTAATTTTTCCACCGCCGCCGACAGGTTGAACAGTTTGGGGTCGGTGTAGACCTTCATTGTCATGCGCAGGTCGGTGTGCCGCATCAACTCCATCGCCTCGCGGGGGGAAACGCCCGACTTGCTCAACATGGTCCCGAAAGTGTGCCGCAGGGCATGCAGATCGGCCCGGCGGCCGGCCCCGTCGATATAGTTGATTCCTGCCGCCTCCAGCCATCGCCGGTGCTCTTTGATTCGGGGGACGCGGCGGAAGATCCTCTCATCGTCCCCGGCGTCTCCCCGTGCATCCCGCAGTTCTTGGGCCAGGTCCAGGCGCAAGGGCAGCACGTCCGCCCGCCCGGCCTTGGTGGTTTCAGCCCGCAACTGGATGAACGGGGTGGTCGCGCTCAACTTCACGTCTCCCCACTTCAGACTCGCGATCTCGCCGCGCCTCAGACCCGTCGCCAGGATCGTGTGATAGAGCAACCGGTATTCCTCCGGCACGGCCGCCAGCAACGCGGTGACTTCATCCTCCGCCAGCGCCCGGCGGGCGCGGCGAACATCATCCGTCTCATCGACCTTTTCGACATCTGACACCGGGCTCGTGGCCAGGCGCTTCCGCTTGATGCACCAGCCAATGAATGTCGTCAAAGCCAGAAGGTAGTGATTGAGCGTGCGCGGCCCCAGCGCCGTCACTGTCGCCTTCCCATCTTTCCGGTTGTGCGCTACGTTGCTCATGGCGCTCTGTCGCCAACGGGCAAGGCTGTCGGCGCTGACATCCCCCAGCACCGTCCAATTGCATTCCTTGGCCAGCCGGGTAATCCGCGCCTCGCACTGGCCGACGTAAATGTCGCTCCGCCCGGTTTGCCCGAGTTCAGCGATCCAGTCGGCCAGGTGTTCCTGGAGCGGGCGCTTGCGATGCACCTTGTACGGGTCGATCAGGTCCTCCTCCCCGTGCGACTTGGCCCGCTCCAGCTTGGCGGCCAACTGATCGGATGCCTGCCGATCGGTATATCCTTTCATCCGCTTGATCCGGCCGCTGGGCAGTCGGACTTGCACGGTGTAGAACCGCGATTCCACCCACTTCGCG
>JBBRTW010000626.1:0-2887 GCA_038244055.1 Tepidisphaerales bacterium
ATTGATAAGTTGTAGCAATTCGTAGTGCATTGTAGCACGCGCTTCGGCGTGAAACGGTGGGTGGGTTTTGCTGCGCATAGTAGCTCCTCCGTATTTAGCGCGTGATTGCGCGCCGGCTGCGCGCGTGGCGCAACGGAGGTGCGAAAAAGCTTGTTTTTGAGGGGATTTCGGGGATTAAATTTTTTATTTTTTTCTGGAAGGGGTTGCTCCGGGCGGGCGGGTTTTCCGCAGCGCGGTCAGGGTGGGTGACTCGGCCGCCGCGCGGGTCTCTCCGGCAGATCGCGAGTGGCGACGAATAAATGGTGCCCGTCGCGTTTCCGTCTCCTTTTCCCCTCCAACCCGAAGCCCTTAGGTTGTCTACCGGCCTTGAAGTTCGACCACCCCTCCACCCGCGTATGCCAACCGTAAGTGGCGGCGAACCGGCGTCAAGGAGGAGTACCAAAAATTCTTTGGCGGCGTGGGAGGAAGCAGTAGCTGCGGAGAGCTTTGCGCACGCCGCCAAAGAATTTTTCGCGGTTCGCGTCCTTGACCCCGGTTCGCCTCCACGCAGACGCTCCGCATACGAGGGTGGAGGGGTTAGATTGTTGAGGGATTGGTAACGGAAGGTGAGGCCCATGCGCGGGAGGAACCGAAATTCTATGATTGGAATCGTGCTCTTTTGAAATGGCTTATGACCCTTTTGCGTTTCTCTCCCAGGCCGAAACGGTCTTCTCGATGATCAAACAAAACCTCGGCGACTTCCTGCGCGGCAAGAGTGCAAAATCCCGCCAGCGCGATCTGTTGCTGAGAGCCGTCACGCACAACGTCAGCCTTGCTTTACCGTAGGTTTTCTACAGAGCCATTCCTGACACCTTAGGAATTTCTTAGGGCGGGCGGCAGGGGGCGGCGGCGCTGCTACTCGCCGAACAGCTCGTCCGTCCACTTCTTCTGCTTGTCGCCATCGATGGTGGTCGCGAAGGGGGTGGCCTTCGGGGGCGGCGTCGTCACCGGGAACTGTTTATTGTACTGCCCCTTGGGGATCACGTTAATTTTGTACGTGAAGTCCAGGCTGCTCTTCCCGAACGGGCCGTCCGTCGATGACTGCACGTGCAGCGTGTGGTGGCCGGGCTGGAGCGGCTGGAGCATCAGCCAGTACCCGTCCGAGACGGCGGGCGCGGTCGTGTGGGTCACACCCGGGATGACGAGGTCCCACAAATTGTCGGTCGTCGGGATCGAGTAGCTGAACGCGGGCGACTGCTCGCGGTGGGCGGCCAGGCCGGTGATCGCCTTGCCGTCGAGCGAGGCGGCGAGCGTGTTGCTCGCGGGACCGTAGGTGCTCGGGGTGCCGATGAACCCCGCGGCGAGATCCCGCAGTTCGGCGACCGTGAAGTGGTCGGGGCCGACGCTGTCGGGCTCGGTCTCGTCGGCGATCGAATTCAGAACCGGCACGAGCGCGGGCGTCCCGGTCGGCATCGAGATGGTCCGGGTGACGCTGGTCGTCGGCGAACCGAACCCTAAGCCGGTCAGGAAGAACACCTTGCCGGCATCCCCCTTGGGGGCCTGGGCGCCGGTCGTGTCGAGCAGGGGGTTGGAGGATGCGGGGATCGACATCGCCCACGCCCACCAGTCGGCCGACCACTCGGCCATGGTCTCGCCGCGGACGGTGGCGTGGGGGGCGTAGACCCGGGGGTCCAGGCCGGGCGGGGCGGCGGCCGACAACATCTGCCGGGGCTCGAGCAACTCAACCAGTGCGGCGGGCGCGGCCGCGGTCCGGCGGGTGCGGGAGGCGTCGGCGCGGTGGCTGCGCCGGGAACCATTCGTGACGAGTTCGAACATGACACGCTCCTTCCGAAAGCGGTGAAGTCGGCGGGCGGCAGGACGATCGGCGGGTGCCCGCGGCGGTGCGCGCGCCCGCCGGGAATTGAAGGTGCGCCCGCCTCAGACGTGATGATCCATTTCACAATAAGTTGCTGCCATCGCAAATGCAAGACAAAAATAAATTGATCAGGAAAAAGGGACGGGCGGAGGTTGGGAAAAAGATTCCTGACACCTTAGAATTTTTTTTTCCTTAGAATTTTCCTAGGCGCAGAAATTGCCACAGCGGCCGCTGGATTGAGTGATGAAGATAAGGAAGCGATTGAAAACCAATCGCTCCGCAATTTCATACAGCGCCAATTTCATGATGCACCCCTGAATTTCGATCAAAATCATTTAGGCTTACTCCCCGGTCGTCCAGTAGGACCGAATCCGGAGCCACCTCAAGGTCGAAATCCCGAACCAGCGCAAGTCGATAAACTAATGAATGACATAAGAAGTGGTTGTACAGAACCTCCTCGATAAAACAGGAATTTCTTGTTTGCGTATATTGATACGTGGATGTGTTACTATGGTAAAACTGCATCAAATCATGAGCTTGTTGCCACTTTTGTTCTTTATTGGCTGCGATATTTATTCGCGTGAGTATCGTGTTGAGCAAGTGATTCGAGTCGGAGATGAGATCAAAGTAGTAGTGGGCTCAGGGATCACTGAAACATCAAGCTGGACAAGTTTTCGTACGTTCACAAAGCGGCGCTATACTCTGCTGACTTTCCCGATTACTGATCGAGCCTGTCCGCCAACGGTTTCCACCGAGGCGCTTGACTTGAGTGTCGGCATGGAGCCGCTCAGCCTAATGAACCATACGCCCTAATAAGATGAACCCAGCGAAAATACGGCTGGTGCAACGGTCGATTTTTTGATGGGTACCGGTTCGAACCGCGTGACGCGTGTCGTGTCAAGGGTATTGCGTGGCCGCCGTAAGCAAGACGTTGCAGTGCTGGGTTTCGACTTGCAAACCGGTAAATGGGGGGTGCTGCGATCATGGCAGTTGGACGATCCCTACAGGGAAGGAAATTACGCCAGTTCTCTG
>JBBRTW010000627.1:0-2883 GCA_038244055.1 Tepidisphaerales bacterium
ATAAGAATTCTCACCACCACGGGGCCAGGCTTGATCTGCGCGTGGAGGCGGTAAACAAGTACAGGGCTGGAAGGCATAGGAAAACAGTGCGTGGGGTAGGCCGATGATTCCCCGGACGTGCTGCGGTCTTTAGATCGACATTCCCGCTCGTCGGCCACCATTTGCCCGGCCGAAAACAAAATCCCATGCCGGCTACGAGCGCGGAGGGCTGTCCTTGTGGCTCTCTGATTCGGTGCCCCCGACCGCTCCGCACTCTGGGCAGCGGTCGGGGGTGGCGCGGAGGTCGTAGCCGCATTGGAGGCAAAGGCCCAGGCGCATGCGGCGCTTGAGCTCACGTTTGGCGCGGTGGGCCAGGAGGGCGAAGAGGAAAGTCAGCGGGGCCGAGATGAGCCAGAGGCATTGGAGTTGCGGGGTCGCGTGGGTCGGGTGCCATTTGAAGAGAAAGAGGCCGGGCGGGAAGTATTCGAGCTTGAAGCTGTTGACCCAGAGCAAGGCGGCCACCACGGTGGTCAGCAGCGCGAGAATGGCCAGGTTTCTCCAGAGGCGGGGGCGCATGGTGGAGCGTATCGTACCCGGTCGCCCGCGCGAATATGAAAAGGGGGCGGATGAGAAACTTGCATTGCTGAAATCGTCCGCTGATTCGACCTGCGCCGATCATACGAATCGGCAGGTGAGGGGGCTGGCGATGTGACGGGCGCGGGGGTGGGCGAGGTCGCTGGACGCGCTTCGCAAGCGAAGCGGCCAACTGACGCGTTTCGGCGGCGGGGCGGTGCTGGTGTTCGGAAAGTTTCCGGCAGGGCGGACAAGAATGTCCACCCCACCGCGCCTCTATCCTCTACCCTCTACCCTCAACCCTCTACCCTCAACCCTCAACCCTCAACCCTCAACCCTCTACCCTCTACCCTCTACCCTCTACCCTCAACCCTCAACCCTCAACCCTGAACCCTAAACCCTGAACCCTGAACCCCGAACCCCGAACCCTCAATTCCCTCCGCCCTTCGTGGTTCAAAACCGATTCCCGTCCGATAACGTTAAAGATTTGCCGCGCCGGCTTCCGATAGTGGCGAAGGTCTAATTTCCTTTGAGGAGTCGATGATGTTCAACGCATTCAAGCGCGCGGCGATGGCGATCGGGCGGTTCACGGGGATTTATCGCGGGGAGCGCTCCGCGATGGTCACGGTGGATGACAACGTGTTTCCCAATGAGGCGCTGATCGCGGAAGTCGGCGCGGCGCGGGAGGGGGATGCGATCCAGGCCGGCGATGGCGGGATGGTTGCGAGTGATGCCAACGCGATGATGAACGGCGAGGAAAGGCCGGCCGGCGATGGGTCGTTGCAGAAGGCGATCGAGGAAGCGCTGGCGGAAGGGTCGCTCGAGGGGCAGCTTGACGGCCGGGAGGAATTACCGGCCGCGCCCGATGGGCCGACGCCGTGGGGCGAATCGGCGCTGCATGCCGAGGGGATTTCCGCGACGGTGATGAGCGATCCCGAGGCGGCGATCGCGATGAGCCAGGGCATGGGCCAGTCCGGCCTGCTCGATCTGGCCTTCGATCAGCCTTTGGATCTGGAGCCGGTGGCGGCGCTGATTCCGTTGAACGATGTGCCGACCGCACCCGAGGCGAGCGGTGAGATGAGCCATGCAGAGACGCCGATCGAGATCAAGCCCGAGGCGCTGCCGGCGGCCGGGCCGGCGCAGCCGACGATCAGTTTCTCCGAGCTTTACGACCTAATCACGACCGAAGTGAATATGCGCACCGATACGGCCATCGGCGTTTACGAGCGCCTGCTGGCGACAACCCGCGAGGAACTGACGATGACGCGGCGCGGCAACCGGCTGGCCTGGTCGATCGGCGGGGTGATGACGGCGATCGCGGTGATGGGTTCGATCTGGGCCGCCAGCGAAGTGTCGGGAACGCGGGTGGAACTGTCGACGCTCAAGTCGCAGGTCACGATGGGAACGCAGGCGGCGGCCGAGCGCGATCAACTGCGCGGCGAGCTCAATCGCGTGAAGGATGAAACGGCGCGATACGAAGTGGGAGCGCTGAGGATGAAACTGGAAAAGGCGCTGGTCACCTCGGCCGACCGCGAGCGGATCAGCAGCGAGCTCGAAGCGACGCGCAAGGCCAAGGAATCGGTGGAGAATGAACTGCGGCTGGCGCGGCTGACCTCGACGACCCAGCCGGTCTCGATGGCTCGCCCGGCCAACGCGGTGGAGACTACATTGCTGGGGGATAGGCCCTCGGCGGCGGATGGGGCGGTGCAGGCGGGGTCGAAGAGTGTGGCAGCGAATACCACCGCGTCGAAGAGCGTGGGGGCGGATAAGTCTGCGGTGGGTTCGGAGCGGACGGATCGGTGGTCGGTGTTGTTGAATGGCAAGGAGTGAGTTGGTGGTCTGATAAAAACAGCCCAATTCGCCTGATTCACCCAAACGTACTTCAACCGGCCCACGGATATTCCGTGGGCCGGCTGGCGTGATGGGGAAGTGCTGGTCACGGGCAGGATGCCCGTGATACGGATCAGTCCGCCTGGGGGTGAAAGTGGGCGGGGCGCATTGACTTGGCGGGGAAATCGGCGAAAGTCAGCGCTCTTTCGGGAAGGTTCTCGATTGGTGAGTCATTCCTCGAAAATGGGGCCCAGCGCCGGTTCAGCCGGCGCGACGACGGGCCTGTCTACCGGCTGGTGGATGGGCGGGGGGAGCGCGCCTGCATCCGATCTTGCATCTATCCGTAGATTGCTGCACGACTTGCGCGAGGCGGTGTATGTGATTCGCGGGGGGAATAGTTTCGCGGTGGCGCAGGGGGGGATGGCGCAGATGGGCGGGGATGAACCGCAATTGGAGTTGGCGGGGCAGGCCGGGGGCCAGGCGTTTCCGGTGCTGGGGTAT
>JBBRTW010000628.1:0-2866 GCA_038244055.1 Tepidisphaerales bacterium
GAAATGGAAGGAAGAAGGCGAACTGATCGGGGCGGCATGAACCGCCCGAGTCGGCAAGAATTGCGCGTTGGTGAGTCTTGCCGGTCGTGACGAGTGGGCCCAAATCCGCCAGATTGACCGAGTCGGATCGCGGCACGCGTTTTGACAGGAGCCAGGTATGTTTCTGGATCGGCTGCTCAATCAGGGAAATGCACCGCTGCTGGAGCAGACGGTGAAGTTCGCCTCCGAGCGGCATCGTTTGATCCTGGAAAATATCGCCAACGTGAGCACGCCCGGCTATCGCCAGAAGGATCTGTCGCTGGCGAAATTTCAGGCGAACCTGCGGGATCGGATCGAGGCCAGGCGCTCGGGCGCATCGGCGCGGTTCGATGACATGAAGTTTGAGGAGTCGGATCAGGCGGGCGGCATCCTGTTTCACGATGGCAGCAACCGGTCGATGGAGCAACTGGCCAGCGACCTTTCCAAGAACGCATTGATGCACAACCTGGCGGTGGAACTGCTCAAAAAGCAGTTCACCACCATGGAGATGGCGCTTCGTGAGAGGATCGCGTAATGGAGCAATGGACCTATGTTTGATTCACTGGATATCTCGTCGAGCGCGCTGTTGGCCCAGCGGGTGCGCATGGACACGATCGCGGGCAACATCGCCAACATGAACACCACCCATGACGCCAACGGCAAGCCCAACCCCTACCGGCGGCGGTTTGCGGTGTTTGCGCCCGGCCGGTCGGACAACCCCGGGGCTCCCGGGGTGCGCGTGGAAAAGGTGCAGCAGGATTCGTCGCCGTTTCGCAAAGTGATGGACTGGAGCCATCCCGATCACGATGCCAACGGCTACGTGAGTCTGCCCAACATCGACATGGCCATCGAGATGGTCAACGCCATGGAGGCGTCGCGCGCTTACGAGGCCAACATTACCGCGATGGATGTGACCAAGTCGATGATCAATTCATCTTTGCGGCTGATCGCATAGTTTTGTATTGCATTGCGTGAAACTGAAGCTATAGAAGTGTACCTCGAAAGCGATAGTCATGATCGACGGCGTAACCAACCTGAACATCGGCAAGACGGTCGGCGCGATGGTTTCGCCCGGCAAGGCCGGCGCGAGCGGCGCGGCCGGCGGGGTGAGCTTTTCGGACATGCTCAAGAATAGCATCGACGAGGTCTCCCGCCTGCAGCAGGATGCCAGCAAGGCCGTCGAAGACCTCGCCAGCGGCAAGTCGCAGGATGTAACCGGCGTCATGACCGCGATGGAAAAATCCGACCTGGCGTTTAAGACGTTGCTTGCCATCCGCTCGAAGTTGATGGAAGCGTATGACGAGATCAAGGCGATCCAGGTCTGACGGATAGCGATCGGCAGGGGCCGGCGGAGCCGGCCCGGGGTGAAATGCGGCTTGCCCGCGGTTTGCGGAACGTTCCGCGGCCGGCGGGTATTTCGCATCGTCACCGGCAGCCACGGAAGGCGCAGCCATGGACTTTCTTCGCAACCAGTTCCTCCGCATTCAACTACAACTCAAGGCCCTCTCCGCCACCCAGCGCATGCTGGCCGGCTCGCTGGTGGTCATCATGGTGATGACCCTTTTTTACTGGACGAAATACGCCGGCGACGCGGAGATGGAACCCGTGCTCGACCAGGCGCTGGCGGCCGAGGATGTGTCGCGCATCCAGGCGGCGCTGCAGAGCAAGGGGATCCCCTTCAAGAACGTGGGCGATCGGCTGATGGTGCCCACCGACCGCAAGATGGAGGTCATGGCGGATCTGGCCTACGCCCAGCTTCTGCCGCGAGACACCAAGAGCGCCTTCGACGAGATCATCTCCAAGACCAGCCCGCTGGACACCAGCAGCCGCGAGCAGCAGTTTTTCAATCGCGCCAAGGAGATGACCCTGGCGCAAATCATCAAGAACTTCCCCGGCGTCTCGACGGCGGCGGTGATGTTGGACCAGTCGGCCAAGCGCATGATCGGCGAGCAGTCGGTGGTGCCGACCGCCACGGTGAGCATCAACATGCGCAGCGGGGGCAAGGCCGATCAGAAGCTGGTGGACGCCGCGGCCGACCTGGTGGCGGGGGCGGTGGCCGGGCTGTCGAAGGGGCAGATTCACGTCATCGCGGACGGCGTGCGGCAGAAGGTACATGATGCCTCGGATCCGAATTCGGGCAGCACTGACGAGTACATCGATAAGGTTCGCGCCGGCGAAAATTACTACGCCGACAAGCTCCTCCGCGGCCTGCCGCCCTGCGAGGGGGCGATGGTGTCGGTGACCGTGGTGCCCAACCAGAAGCGGATCGAGGAAAAATCGCATATGGCCGACCCGAAGGGCACGCTCGTGAAGCCCAAGCGGGAGGATACCGCCTCCGAGGAAAACACCACGACATCCAAGCCGGGCGGGGATGCGGGCGTGGGACCCAATGTTGCGGCCGACCTGAATGCCGGCAGCGGCGGGGGTGAGGGCGTGAAGTCGGTGACCGAGAAAAATCAGACCGAGAACGCCATCGAGTTTGGTGTCCTCGACCGTCACTCCATCGACCCGGGTAACGACTTCAACGTGACTGGGGCCTCGGTGCTCCTGCCGCGCAGCTATTTTGTGAGTCTTTTCAAGCGATACAGCGGCAGCGATAAGGAACCCGACGACATCGCCCTCAAGCCGCTGATGGATGCCGAACTGACCAAGTTCCGCAACTCAGTAAAATCCTGCCTGCCCCTGAAGGACGACTCCAATATTACGGTCAACTTCTATACCGACCTGCTGGCCGCCGCGAGCACGGCCGTGCCTCAGGCGGCGTCGAGTGCGCCCATCTCCATCGCCGTGACCGGCCATGTGAAGGAAATCGCCATCGGTGCCCTGGCGCTTTTGAGTCTTTTCATGA
>JBBRTW010000629.1:0-2823 GCA_038244055.1 Tepidisphaerales bacterium
CTTCTCCGCCCCCGCCGCCACCACATCCTTGCCCGCCTCCCACGACTTCTCAATCTCCCCCCCCGGCGACACCCCCAGGTTGAAATGCGACCCCACCACCGTTCCCTCCACCTTGCATCCCAGTTCCTCCAGCCAGCGCGCGGTCAGGTGATTGCAGTTGTTGGCCACGCTGTAGCGCTCATCATCCATCACGAAATAGAGCCCCTGCGGCGAGGACCACATGATCGAATCAAGCCGGGTCGAGAAGCGCTGATCCAGCTCCTGCTCCAGCTTTTCCACCTTCTCCCGCGGGGCGTCGAAGCGAATCACCGATTTGGCACCCAGCGCCTCGTTCAGATGCGCCTGATCGGGGGCTCGCACGATCACCCGCCGGCCGAGCGTCGCCTGCTTGGACCCCAGCAGCGCCTCGAACGCCGATCCCACCGATTTGTTATTGTTGGCGAAATAATTCCAATCCCCGTAGGCGTACTCGATCATCCCCCCATCCGCCCGCGGCAGGATCAGCGAACTGTGGTAGCCGTAGTCGGCGACATGCACGGGGAGGGTATTGGCGGAACGAGCGGGTGGAACGATGGTGGCGGCGCAGCCGCCGGTGAGGAGGCTCAGTGTGATCAGGATCAGTCGATTCGCTTGCATTGTGGCTGCCGGTCAGGGTTGGTTGCCGACAGGTGGAGTGTAACCGATACCCCCCGGGTTCACGCAATTATGAATGATTTTTTAATTCGGTCGATCGCACGCGGTTAATGCTTGAGGCGGGCGGTGAGAGTCTTTTTGCCGAGAAAACAGGACATTTCTGCATTCCGCCCAGGACCCTCACCCCCACCGTCTCCCGAGTACAGGAGAGGGGGCCAGAGGCTATTTCCCTGGCTCAGGCGGCGCCTTTTTCACTTCTTTCAACACCCCATCCATCGCTCCCAGCAGCGATTTCTCCCCCTTCGCATCCGTATCCAGCGACCAGATCATCAGCCCCCCCAATCCCTCCTCCATCACATATTTCGCCTTGGCCTTGATGGTCGGGATGCCGTTGTACCAGATGGTGCTGCCGGTCTGATCCGCATTCTCCGCGCCGGGGTGAGCCGCGACAATCTCGTTGTACGGGTAATCGCGCTTCTTGTACGCATCGCCGAAACCGTAGCCGTAAAACGGCACGCCGAGAACCGCCTTCGACCTGGGCAGGCCGCGCTTGAGCCAGTAACCGACGCTCTCTTTCGCCATTTCCATCGAGGAATGCTGGCCGCCGCCTTTGGGGTTCCACGGGCCGGTGCCGTCGTAGGCCATGATGTTCACGAAATCAAAATGCTCGAAGACCGAATCCGGCACCTTGTTCCCCCCATACCCCTTGGAGAGCGCGGCCGTCAGCAGTTTCTTTTTCGGCTTGAGCGCGGCACCCAGATCGGCGATGAAAGCCCCGTAATCCTTGCCGATGGATGGCCCTTCGATATCCACATCCAGCCCGTCGAAGTCATGCTTGACGAGGTAATCGGCCAGTTTTGCGACGAAGCCAGCGCGTTTGGCATCCGAAAGGAGCAGTTCATATCGCTTTAGAAGAACCTTATCCCCCGAGGCCGCGCCGCCGCCGATGGAGATGAGGACGGGCACATGATTCTCCTTCGCCTTGGCCAGCAGGAACGCGTTCTTCTTGTTGAAGGAGAGGTCGCCTTCATCATTGATCGGGTTCTCGAAGGCGATGTTGATGTGGGTGACCTTGGCGTAGTCGATCGTCTCGGAGAAAGTCTTGAGATCGACCCAGTTGGGGACGTAAGCGATGACGCGATAGTCCGCGTGGGCGGTCTGGCAAATGATGGCCAGAATTGCGCCGATCAGGAGGGTTCGGAGTTGAGGCGTTGGCATGACCCCATTCTCGCGTGAACGCCGGGAAAAGGCGAATTCGCCATAGAGATACGAAGGCACAGTGGTCAAACTCGTTGAGGCGGCGTATTCCGCTACAGTCCAACGAACTCCCTCTATTGCTCTTTCTTCTTCGCGCCTTCGTGCCTTCGTGGTTCCATTTCCGCGCGATCAAACCCTCTCCGTATACTCTCTCGTCACCTTCACCTTCCGCCGCGCTCCGAACAGGATCCGATCCGCCGAGATCCACCCGCCGCCCAGCAAGACCAGCGCGGCCAACATTCCCATGTAAACCAAGTTCGGGTGAAATGGCAGTTTCCCCATCCACATGCCCCCTGCGATCGTGAAACTGACCAGAAGCGCGGTGCAGATAAACGCCGCCACCCGCGTCAGCAGCCCGACCACCAGCAGGGCCCCCAGCGCGATCTCCGCATAGGGCAAAGATTGCAGATACATTCGAGACATGCTCTCCGACATGTATTTCGTGGCATCGGCCAGGTTCGAATCCACGAACGCCGGAATCCCCCCCTCGGCGCGGAATTTATTCACGCTGGCCACAATGAAATAAACCCCCAGCGGCACCCGCGCCAGCAGCAGACCGATGCTGTGCGCCAAGGTCGGATAAGCCCGGCCACTGATCGGTTCCAGCGGTTGATCCGTCCGCGCATCTCGTGTTTCAACTGTCGCCATGGAAATCTCCAAAAGTAAACGCGCTGCTGGCCGAGTCGGGACTTTCACGCCCGGACGTTCACGCCCCCAGTTCCTTGCTCCGCCGCTCGGCCGCCTTCAGCGCATCCACGATGATATCCCCCACCCCATGACCTTGCATATGCGTAATCGCCGCGTGAGTCGTCCCATTCGGCGTCGTCACCTTCCGCCGAAGCTCTTCCGGCGAATCCGGGCTCAGCAGCAGCATCCGCGCGGCCCCCAGGCAGGTCTTCGACGCCAGTTGATGGGCCTGCTCGCGGGTCAGGC
>JBBRTW010000630.1:0-2808 GCA_038244055.1 Tepidisphaerales bacterium
ATCGGCGTCTCGTAATGCTTGGCCACGATCTGCAGTGCAACCGCCTTGGAAACGCGGCGATCCATCACCTGAAGCAGATTGTCGTCGGTGCGCACCACGGTGACATCATCCTCGTGAGCCGGGGCGATGACCTCTTCGAGCCGCGTGATGACCGAAGGCTCGCCCAAAAACATCAGCTTGGTCACCTGCCAGTCGCAGAATTCATCGAGCGGTGCGATCACATCGGGCTTAAACATCCGGCCAGTCTCAGTGGTGTGGGCGGGATCGAAGCGGTCGGTGAACCAGCGATCAAGAATTTCGCAGGTGACCTGAACTTCCGGAAAAAGGTCGCGTGCATCGGCGATGATTCGCCGCGGAACGCCCTTGCCCAGCGGGCGATGGAACACGGGTTTGGCGGCCGGTTCATCCCAGATGAGCGCGCCGTTATAATTGATCTGCCAGGTATCGAGAGCCAGCGACTGATAGATATGCCGAACCGAGCGCGGCGGCCGGGCCGAGGCGATGACGACTTTCACCCCCCGCGCGGGCAATCCCTTGAACGCGGCGATGGTCTGCTGGGAGACCTGCTTGGAATCGTTGAGAAGTGTGCCATCGAGATCGACGGCCACCAGGCGGATGGCGTGGGCAAGTTTGATCTGCGCCGGAGCGGACTGGAGACTTCGAGCAGCACGTTTCACGCGGGGATTGTAGCTCAAACTCGGCCGAACCACGAAGGGCACGAAGGGCGCGAAGAAGAAAATGGATCGAATTTAGCGCAGGAAATAGAACGTCGTGAACATCACGATCCAGACGATGTCGAGAAAATGCCAGTAAAGCGCCGCATGGCGGGTGGGGTTGGGGTTGGATGAGTCGTAAGCGCCCTGCTGGGCGCGGATGGTCAGCCGGCTAAGGGCGATCATGCCGCCGATGACGTGCAGCGCGTGCAGGAGGACCAGGAAAAAGAGCAGGCCGTAGAAATGGTTTTGTTTCTCGGCGGCCTGCTGGTGGTGGGTCACCATCAGGGTGATCATCGCCGGGGTCTGCACCGTGACGAAACCAGCGCCCAGGACCAGGGCCGCGATCAGGGCTTTGCGATAGGGCTGTTGCAGGCCGCGCTTGAAGTAGAACTGGGCGATGGCGATGGCGATGCTGACGCCGATGACCAGGGCGGTGCTGAACCAGAGCATTTGGGGGAGTTCGAGTGTATGGAGCTTGACGATGGCGCGGGGGTGGTTCTCGATTGCGACCTCGGGCGGCTCGGTGGCGTTCACGCGGACCAGCACATATCCGAGGATGCTGGTGGCGAAGAGGACGGCCAGGGCGGCGATGAAGAGCCACATGCCGATGGAGCCGGCGGTGGTTTGCCGGGGGCCGTCGGGGTTGCTGGCCTGGCTATCGCGCTCGTCTTCTTCTGGCATGTACTTCACCGATGTCCAAAAACCCCTCACCCCCACCCTCTGCCACATGCCGGGTTGGCGGCGCGAAACCTTTTTTGGAGCCGCCTGGGCAGCGTGGCCAGAATCGTCATTTCAATTCCGGGTACGCGACATGCGTCGGCGCTCTCAAACGTTGGTCCCCGACGGATCGCTGCCTACCGCGGGGTCACATAAGTCATCGATTGCCCGCTCTGCGGCTTTTGATCGTTCACTTTATACTGGCGGCTGTCGAGAATGGTGGTGCCGATGAAGATGGCCACGAAGAACAGCGCCACCACCAGGATGATCCCGTTGAACGGGCTGTCCCAGCGGAGGTGCATGAAGAAGAGCCCGACCAGCGCCGCCTTGACGACCGCGATCAGCAGGGCGGCCCAGATATTCAGCGGGCCCAGGTCCACCAGCGTGATCGCGACGGTCGCCACCGTCAGCACGAGCAGCGCGCCGAAGGTCGACAGCAGCACCTTGGGCGAAACCAGGTGAACGTGCTGCCCGGCATGAATGTTGGCGGAGTTATGGGCTTTGGCGTGCAAGAATGATTGTCCTTGATCCATGGGAAAAGTCCTGAGTGCGAAAAACGAATGCGGTTAGTGGATCAGGTAAAGGAGCGGGAAAAGGAAGATCCAGATTAAATCGACGATGTGCCAGTAGAGGCCGACGATATCGACGGGGGCGTAATAATCCGGTCCGAACTCCATCGCGGTCGAAGGAACCGAGCGCGATTTGGCGAAGGCGGCCAGGAACCAGACTCCGGTCAGGGCGATGATCACCCAGGCGATCGTGCGGGTATTGGCGGCCAGCGCGTACCCTTCGGGCACATGCACGATGGCCAGCACATAGAAGAGGAAGAAGGCGGTGGTCATCAGCCCGGCCGGCAGGACCCACTTGGCGGCGGGTTTGCCGACGGTTTTTAGAAGGACCCAGAAGATCAGCCCCATGCCGATGAGGACGTGCAGGCCGTGCAGGCCGGTCATGACGAAGTAAACCTGGAAGAAGGTGTAGACGCGCTGCTTGTCGAGTGGAACGAGGCGGTTGTACTCCGCCGCCATCTCATGCTCACCGCCGGCCGCGTGGCGATGCTCCTCGATGACCTTCGGGGCCAGCCCGGAGGGGTTGCCGGTTGGGGGGCGAATGGCGGCGGCATCGGTGGTGCCGGCGTTGGGATCGATGACCAGCGCGGCGGCGATGGGCTGCGTCGCGGGAGCCGCGGGGAGCGTCGTGGCGGCGGCGTGGGCCGAAGTATCGTGACCGCCGGCCGCCGGCGCGGGCGTGGCGTGGGCATCATGACCGGCGGCGGGCGCGGCTTCATGGCCCGCAGTCGCGGCGGCGGGTGCAGCTTCATGGCCCGCAGGTGCGGCGGCGGGTGCGTGACCGGCAGGCCGGGTAGCTCCGCCGG
>JBBRTW010000631.1:0-2795 GCA_038244055.1 Tepidisphaerales bacterium
GACACGACGGGCACTAAGAAAATGCGTAGGGAAGAATTACGGATTAAGGATGGAGGGTTGAGGATTGAGGATGGAAAAGACGGCTGCCGTGCGATGATGATCTCCGCTCATCCCTCTATCTTGAATTTGCATTTGCGTTTGTGTTTTTCGTGCCCTTCGTGTCCTTCGTGGTTACAACTCTGAGAGGATTTGATGGACTGGCGATCTCCGATTCAGGGTCTGGGCATTGGCTGGCGGCCGGAGTTGGCGCTGGCGATCGATCGGCGGGCGGGGCTGGGTTTCGTGGAGATTACGGCCGAGAATCATCCTGAGCCGAATCGCCTGCCGGCGCATCTGCATCAGTTGCGGGAGCGCGGGGTGCTGGTGATTCCGCATGGGATCGGGCTGTCGCTGGGCGGGGCGGAGCGAATCGATCGGGGGCGGGCGCGGCACCTGAACGATCTGGCGCGGGCGCTGGGCGCGCCGCTGGTGAGCGAGCATATCGCGTTCGTCCGGGCGGGCGGGCGCGAGGCGGGGCATCTGCTGCCGATTCCGCGGACGCGGGCGGCGCTGGGGGTGCTGGTGGAAAATGTGTTGGAGGCGCAGGGCGAGTTGGAGATGCCGCTGGCGCTGGAGAATATTTCCGCGCTGTTCGATTGGCCGGTGGAACAGCGGGAGATGGATGAGGCGGATTTCCTGGGGGCGCTGGTGGAGCGGACGGGGGTGATACTGCTGCTGGATGTGGCCAACGCGTATGCCAACAGTCGCAACCTGGGGCAGGATGCGGCGGGATTCTTGCGGCGGCTGCCGGCCGGGCGAATCGCGTATGTGCATATGGGCGGGGGCTACGAATCGGCGGATGGGGTGTATCACGATACGCACGGCCACGAGGTGCCTCAGGGGGCGATCGATCTGCTGGAGGAGTTTGCGGCGACGGCGGAATTGCCGGGGGTGATGCTGGAGCGGGATGATGATTTTCCGGATGAAGCGGGCGTTGGGAGGGAACTGGATCGGATCGCGGGGGCAGTGGAACGGGGGGCGCGGAGGAGAGGCGCGGTGGAAATGGGACGAGGTTAGGTCAGCCATGCACTCGGCACGGGCGGGACGCCCGTGTCACCGGGAGGCGATTGTCATGATCGGCACTGGAGGCGCTGTGGGCGATGAAGAGCGCGAACAACTTGCGGAGGAGCAGGCGCGCCTGGTGGCGGCGCTGACGGGTGTCGCGGATGCGCCGGCGGGGTTCGATGGGGATGCGGTTGGGCTGGCAGCGCGGTCCCTGATCAATAAGCGATGCGCGGCCGTCGGCAAGACCTGGCCGGCGATGGCGGAGGCGCTCGGTGAGCAGTTCAAGAGGTTGTTTGAGATGTACGCAAGATTGCACGCCGCGCCGGAGAAAGGGGCTGTGGAGGATGGATGGCGATTCGCCGAGCACCTGCTGGCGGCGCGGCAACTACCGGATGAGGGGCGGGTTCAGTTGGCGCTGCATCGCGTAGCGCGCGGTCACGTGGGAATGACCACGATCCGAATGGGCGGCCGCGCGCGACTGGCGATCGCATTTCGACTCCCCTGGGGGCGGGCGCGATGGTTTGAGATTCCGTGGCCGCGGGGCAAATAGCCCGATTGCTTTTCACGATGGCAACGGCTGGGTGGCGCGGGTCAGACGATCGCGAATGGCCGCCCACTGGTGGGAGTCGGGCGGCATTTCTATATAGATCGCCGCCAGGTTCATCTGGTCCAGATCGCGGAGAATGCCGTAAATATCGTGCGCATATTCATACGAATCATTCGACATGGCGATGATCGGTCCGTAGCGCTTGGTGCCGATGAGCGGGCTGAGAACGACAATTCCATTGCTCCGCCCATCCGCGGCTTCGGGGTGGATCAGGCCGCGCTGGGCGGTTGAGAAACGATAGGCCGGCGTGCGCGGGGCATAGTGGATCTCCTGCTGGCCCGGCGAGAGCGCGGGCTGGGCGGGAGCGAGCGCGTGCGGCTTCTGAAGAGTCACCGGTACGCCGAGGATCGTTTGAATCTGGGTCGGGCTGATGCGGCCTGGCCGGAGAATGGTGGGAACAGCGCCGGTCAGGTCGAGCACGGTGGATTCGATGCCGACTTCGCAGGCCCCGCCATCGAGGACCAGCGCCGGCTCCATGCCAACGTTTCCACCGGCCGCCTCCGAATCGGCAAACTCATCGAGTACATGCCGGGCGGTTGTCGGGGAAAGATGGGTTGACCGATTCGCACTGGGCGCGGCCAGGGCGCCGCCAAATGCCCGCAGGAGTTCCAAGGCAAGTGGATGGCTGGGGATGCGCAGGGCGACGGTTTGGAGCGTGGCGGTGGCGTTGTCGGGGACGTAGAGGGAAGGGATGAATGATGAATGATGAATGATGAATTGGGGATGGTTGGGTCCGTCGCTCGGCTTTTCCGCGCCGTTCGCGGGCGAATTGGATGTGCGTTTTCTCAGGACCAGGGTCAGGGGGCCGGGCCAGAATTTCTCGGCGAGTTGGTTGGCCGATTCGGGCCAGTCGGCGGCGACGCGCATGGCGGTGGCGATATCGGCGACGTGGATGATCAGCGGATTCGTGTCGGGGCGGCCTTTGGTGGCGTAGATTTTGTCGATGGCGGAGGCGTTGGTAGCATCAGCGCCCAGGCCGTAGACGGTCTCGGTGGGGAAAGCCACGAGCCGGCCGGCGCGGAGGAGTTGGACGGCTTGGTCGATGGCGGTCACGGGGGAGTTTTACCATGGATTTGGACTTGTCACCTTGGAACGCCCACGGGTAAGGCCATAGTCCGAATAATTCAGATGAACCACGAAAAAC
>JBBRTW010000632.1:0-2784 GCA_038244055.1 Tepidisphaerales bacterium
ATTCCTTCGATGCGGCATCCCAGCATCTCAAGCCAATGTGCCGTGAAGTGATTGCAGTTGTGGCCGACATGATACCGCTCATCATCCTTCACGAAATAAAGGTGATGAACGGGCGAATACTGCATCGAATCGCGTCCGCAAGACGAACTACACCCCCACCCCCGGCGGTTTCCACTGGTCTGGTAGCCATCGGTCGAGTTGGCTCAGGGGTGTTTGGGGGAGGTTGGCCAGCAACTGGGTCAGGTAGACTTGCGGGTCGATTCCGTGGCGGCGGCAGGTGGAAGTCAGGCTCGACAGAATTGCGGCGGTCTGGCCGCCACGTTCGTTGCCGACGAACAGGCTGTTCTTGCGGTTCAGAGCGATCCGCTTCATTTCCTGCTCGGCGATGTTGTTGTGGATCGCGACGGCGCCATCGCCCAGGAACACCGTCAGGGGTTTCCACTGGTTCAGCGCGTAGCCGATGGCCTGGGCCACCGGGTGCTTGGGCAGCAGCGTCGGTTTCCAGGCGTGCAGGGCATCGCGCAGTTCCGTCACGATCGGCCGGGACTTTGATTGCCGCAGTTCAAGCCGATCTGCCGGGCCCAGGTCTTGTTCCTTCGCCTGCTGTTCGATCGCGAACAGCTTGCCGATCATCAGCAGCGCCGCATCGGCGATCTTCGGGGCCAGCTCCCGCGCATCGACGAACTTGCGGCGGGCATGGGCCCAGCAGCCGGCCTGGGTGATGCCCCCTTCGAGGCAGATGCCGTCGTATCCGCCATAGGCATCGGCGACGATGGTCTGATTGTACCCTTTCAAGAACCCGGCCGGCCCGTCACGCGATCGGCCCAGGGTGAATTCAAAGACGTTGTACGGGTTGGCCCGGTCGCCGAAGTAGATCCAGATGCGGGCCTGTTTGGTTTTACCCGGCGCCAGCATCGGCATCACCGTGTCATCGGTGTGGATCACATGACCGGCCAGCACGCGCTTGACCATCAGGTCGTAAAGCGGTTTGAGCATCAGGGCCACATCCCGGCACCAGAGGCACTGGGTGACGCGGTCGATCTCAAAGCCGTTGCGGGCGAAGATGTTCTCCAGGCGGTACAGCGGCAAGTAGTCGGCGAACTTGCTGGTGACGATGTAGGCCAGCAATCCCGGGCCGGCCATGCCCTTGTCGATCGGCTGGACCGGTTTGTCCGCCAGCGTGATCTGCGGCGGCTGGGCGTTCTGCTCGCAGTGGGTGCAGGCGTACTTGAGCCGCACATGCTCGATGCGCTGGAAGCTGCCCGGGATGTACTCGATCTGCCAGCTCGATTCCTGGCCGATCCGGGCGCGGGGCTGATGGCAGCAGGGGCAGGACTTCTCCTGGTCGCTCAGATCATGCTCTTTGCGGATGAGCGGGAGATGGTCGAATTCATCGGCCCCCAGGTCCCGGCGGCCTCGACGCTTCACTCGGCGAATGGTCTGCACATCCATCGCGCCGGCCCCGGCATCGGTACCGGGAGGGAGATCGGCCGCCTCGACCGGGCGGGCTTCGAGTTGAACCGCGAACTCCAGCAGCATCTGGGCGACATCCCCCTCATGGGCCAGCCGGTCGGCGCGCGGGCCGTACAGCTTCTTCATCGCCACCATCAACTGCTGCTTGAGCCGCAGCTTGTCGAGCTCCAGTTCGGCGATCCGCGCGTCGCGCCGGGCAAGACGTTCGCCCAGGAGCTGTTTCAGCAGGCGGGGATCATCGGGAAGTGTTTCAACGGCGGCGTCGTCCATGACGCCCTTATTTTACGCGATGTCCAGTGCAAGGCGATTGTATCAGATGCAAGGGTTCTCTGGTTCATCCTTTGCGGCGATCACTCATTGGGGGCCGCTGGATCGTTGATGCCGTTTGACCCGCTTGACGCTCCGCAGGTCGATGCCATCCAGCATCATCGCCAGTTCGCTGGCCCGCAGTTCCACCGACTGCTGCGCGGCATCGAACCGGGGAAGCTTGAACGCGCCCTCCTCCAGCCGCTTGTACCACAGCACATAGCCGTCACTGTCCCAGTACAGCGCCTTGAGACGGTCCCCGCCGCGCGAGCGGAACAGGAACAGGTGTCCGCCCAGCGGGTCCTGATCGGTCACCGTCCGCGCCAGCTCCGCCAGGCGATCAAACCCGCAGCGCATGTCCGCCGGCGCCGCGGCCAGCCAGATGCGCATCGTCGCGGCGCGATCCAGCGATGCCAAAGTCGGCAGGCCGATCACGACAGGCCTTCCATCACCGCCAAAACCTCGGCCAGCAGATCGCGATCAAAGCCGCGCCCCACCCGCAAGCGCCGGCCGCCGCGGAGGCGGATCTCGATCTGCGGTCCCCGCCTTGAACCCGCCCGCGGTGAGGTTGTCGAACCGGCCGAACCCGCCTGGCGCTGCGGCACCGAAATCCTGGCCTCGACAAAAGCCGGGACGACGTCGCCATCCGACAAACGCCGCTTCCAGGAAAAGAACGAGGATGCCGGGATGCCCTCGCGCCGGCAAAACGCCGCCACCGACAAACCGCCGGCACGCTGCCGGGAAATCAATTCACGCCACGTCCGCCAAGCGGGGGATTCAAGTTCATTCATGGCCGCCAAGTCTGACAACCGCCGGCTGGGGGTGGAAGGTGGGGTTTATGTATCGCTCACGTAAATATAGGGGTTTGCGAGGGGTCGGACTCTCGGCTCGGGAGAGGCGCGAGCGCCAGAGAGCGCGGGGTTGGCGGGCCGCTCTCGCGCTGGGGGCGGTCTTGGCCGAGAACTCTCTGACTCTCTCTCCGAAAACGACGGCCCAGTTAACAAC
>JBBRTW010000633.1:0-2779 GCA_038244055.1 Tepidisphaerales bacterium
AGATGCCGGTCTTGGTCGGTGTCATCGTGCCGGTGAGCGCGTTGCCGGTGAGGCCGACGCCCGGCGCGAGATTGACGCCGAAAAGCTTGGGGGCATAAGTCCAGAAATCGGTCTTCTTGCGGATCGACTGATTGTTGTCCAGCCAGTAGGAGAGGTGGATGTTGCTGGTGACGATCTGCGGATCATCGGCCGAGCGCTTGATGACGATCGCCTTGAGGTTGTTGTAGGGTGGGAGGATCGCCATCTCGGCGAAGCGCGGGCTGATGCAGTGCATGCCCAGGTCGTTCCACGCGATGAGCGTGTAAACGCCATCCTGCACGATCACCCCGGCCGGCGGTCGCGCGGCGGCCGTCGCCTTCATCGGCACGGCGTGAGTTGCGGCTGGCGTTGCGGCCGGCGCGGCGGCGGGCGCGGGGACGGGGGAAGGAAAGGGCGTGGCCGCTTCCAGGCTGATGGTCGTGAATATCGCAACGATACAAATCCCCGGCACTCGTCGCATGGCGGCCTCCGTGAAATGATTTGCCAACACGATCATGCTAGACCGCGATCCGTGAAATGAATATGAGACCGCCCCGCCGCCGGGCCACGCTTGAAAACCCGCTATCTATGATGCTTTTATCCAGATAGCGGGCGGCCCATCGCAGGAGACTTTTCTAAATCCGCCGCGGCTCATCAGTTCCAACAGTTTTCGCGCGTATACGGATGCGAGCGCCCGCAACCTTCGCGAAATCCGATATCTCGCATGCTCTCTCAAAAATGATTTTCGAATTTCCCTTGCCAAATGAACCCGGCGCGGCCCAGGCGCGCTTCAGCTTCATGATCCGCGTGACTCTTATACTGGCGCTTCTTATCGCCGGCTGCGGGCCCATGACGATCCCCGCCATCCGGCCGCTCGATCCCGAGCAGCAGGCCGTCGTCGATGGCATGTGGAACAACATGCTCACTCCCGACGACCGTCTCGATCGCGATCTTCTGCTCGATGTGATCCTCATCAACCAGCTCCACCAGCTCGGCGCTGACCGGGTCCGCTACGTCGCCATCAAAGAGACCGCGGCCGGGACGGTCACCATGGTCGTCGACTTCGACCGCGCCCGCCGCGCCGCCGGCCGGCCTGACAGCGGCACGTTCACCGTGACTCTCAGCAACCCGGCCGGCGCAGTGATCCGGCGCGATGTCTATACAGGCAATGAAGTTCTCGAGCGCGCGGGAGCGGCGCTCAGACCCGAACCGGAAGGGAGCGGGAATTTCTTCTTCGAATGGGTGAGGCGGGTGGAATGGCAGGTGAGGCAGGCGCGGATCACGGCCGCCACCCGGCCGGTGGGGGGGTAAGCTCAAAAACGAACCCACGAGCAATCTCCGCCACGCCCGATCGATCGCGCCGCTAGCCGCGCTGGGCAAGCCCAGCGGCTAACAGAGGACGCTACACCGCATCATCCGTTTCCGGCCCATCGAATAGCGACCCTTCTCCACCCCCACTCATCAGATCCTTCGGCGGCGTCCACTTCATCCCCAGATGCTCGTACGCCAGCTTTGTCGCCCGCCTTCCCTGGCGGGTGCGCATGACCAGGGCGGTTTGCAACAGGAAGGGCTCGATCACATCCACCAGGGTATCGACTTCCTCGCCCATGGTGGCCGCGATGGCTTCGATCCCGGCGGGGCCGCCTTCGTAGACTTCGATCAGGGTGCGCAGGAAGGTGCGATCCTGCTCATCCAGGCCTTTGTCGTCGATGCCTTCGAGTTTGAGCGCTTCCTTCGTCACGGGCATCGTGAGTTTCCCCTGGGCTTCGACGGCCGCGAAATCGCGCACGCGGCGGAGGAGGCGGTTGGCGATTCGAGGGGTGCCCCGGCTCCGCCGCGAGAGTTCCCACAAGGCCTGATCCTCGGATTCGAGCTTCAGTAACTTCGCATTCTGCCGGAGAATCTCATGCAGGGCATCGGGCGTATAGAACTCGATGTGGTTGGAGATGCCGAAGCGCGAGCGCATCGGGCCGGTGAGCAGGCCGATGCGGGTGGTAGCGCCGATGAGCGTGAAAGGGGGGATCGGCAGGGTGATCGTCCGCGCGTGCATCCCGGCATCGATGGTGACATCGACCTTGAAATCCTCCATGGCGCTGTAGAGAAATTCCTCGACGATGGCCGGCAGGCGGTGGATTTCATCGATGAACAGAACATCCCCGCGCCCGAGCTTCTGGAGAATGCCGACCAGGTCCGCGCCTTTGGTCATGGCCGGCCCGCTGGTCACATGCGCCTGCGCGCCGACTTCATTGGCGATCACATGCGCCAGGGTCGTCTTCCCCAAACCGGGTGGGCCGTGCAGAAGCACATGCTCCACCGGCTCCTTGCGCCCGACGGCGGCATCGACGGCGATCTTCAGGCGGCGAATGAGCTGGGGCTGGCCGATGTACTGGTCGAAGCGCTGGGGGCGCAGTGAGTAGTTGAGGAGATTCTCCTCCTCGCCGGCCGATTCGCCCGAGATGATGCGTTCGCGAGCCATGAGCGGTAGGGTATAGGGTTTAGGGTATAGGGTATAGGTGCGACGAAAACTAAAAACTAAAAACTTAAGGCGGGGAGGGCGATGGATAAAACTAACCCGAATCATTCAGATGAACCACGAAAAACACGAAGGGCACGAAGAAGACCGGAGAAGAGTAGAATGTAATTTGCGCAACCTGCGTTCACCATTTACCGACTTTTTGACTGTAAGTCCTCTGGTTCATTCCTCTTCGTGCATTTCGTGTTTTTCGTGGTGAATAATCTGGGCTAAAAACTTAAGGCGGGG
>JBBRTW010000634.1:0-2768 GCA_038244055.1 Tepidisphaerales bacterium
ATGCCGGTGGCCCAATGCGATAAATCCAAGGGGGGGCGGGAACTCAATCATCGCAGCCGGAGGAATTCTTTGCGGCGCTCAAAGAATTTGAAGGATAGTAATACGAAGGGCACGAAGAAGACCGGAGAAGAGTAGAAATTTAATTTGCGCAACGTGCAGATTACCGTTTACCGATTGTTTGATTGTAAGTCCTTTGGCTCATTCCTCTTCGTGCATTTCGTGTTTTTCGTGGTGAATAATCTGGGCTAATTCGACAAAGCGCGGCATGGCCGGGCAGAAAGCACATGGGCTGGGAGGTAGCTCGACATTCCGATGTCGAGTTCCGAATCATTGCACCAATTCACGCGCCAATTCATCGTCTCAACTTCACCACACACATGCGGATTAGTGTCCCAGCGCATTCTCGGCGGCGGAGCGGAAATGGGCTTCGGTTGCGGCCGTGCGGGTATCGTAAATCGTGCGATAAATCTTTTTGGCGGCATCGGATTGCTGGGCGGCGGCGAGATTCTCGGCCAGGGCGAAGGCGGCTTTGATGGCCTGATTGCGCGGCCAGCCTTCGGGGGCGGTTTCGATGGCTTTGAGGATAGGGTCGACGGCCTGTGGCGCGGCGGTCTGGGCGAGGGACCAGAGGGCGACACTGCGGAGCGAGTCATCGGTGGCCGGGTCGGCGGCGAGCTTGGCGAGGGGCTCGATGGCGGCGGTGTGCTTGAGATAGCCCAGGGCCTGGGCGGCGGCCAGGCGGGGGCGGCCGGTGGTGGAGGTCAGGGTGTCGCGCAGGGCGGTGAGTGCGGGGGCGATATCGGCGTTGCCCACCGCGGAGGGGACGAGATCAGACTTGATGAAGGAGACAAGTGCCTGCGCGGCGGGGTCGCAGAGGGTGGGATCGGTGAGCAGGGGGACCATCGCGGCGATGGCCCCTGAACCGGCGAAGGATTGGAGTGTGCGGATCATCAACCCGCGCAGGGCGGGCGATTGGAGTGTGCCCAGGCGCGTGAGGAGCGCGGTCTGGAGATCGGCGGCACCCTTGCGGTTCTCCGGGCGAGCGACGTAGACGGCCAGCCCGTTCAAAACGTAGCGCGGCTTGTAGGCCGGGCCGAGATCGGGCTCTTTGATCAGGTCGATCAGGAGCATGATGGATTCGGAGCCCCCGGCGAGGAGGGAATCGAGGATGGGCTTGATGGTGCCCCAGGCGGGGCCGGTGAGTTTGCCCTTGTCCGGGGAGGGCTTGGGCGGTGCGGCGGGTTTGGAATCGGCCGCTTTGGGATCGGTCGCCTTCGGATCGCCGGCCGGCGCGGGTTTCTTATCACCATCGGCGGGCTTTCCCGCATCGGGCTTCTTATCGCCGGCCGGTTTCTTATCCGGCTCGGGCTTTTTCTCGGGCGCAGGAGGCGGGTTGTCGAGCTCGGGGAGTTTATCGAGGAGGGCTTTGATCTGGTCGAGTGTGGGCATGGCGGTGGTCTCGGGGAGGTATTGTTGGTGGAAGTTAATCGCCGTCGGAGCTTTTGCAGTGGGTCTACAGAAGGCTACAGATGCCACGGTGCCCGCATGGGGGGATTGACCAGCCGATTGGCCTCTTCATCGCCGATGATCTGCTCGGTGACCGGGTCGAACTTGAGCTTGCGGCCGGTGCGGATGGAGAGGTTGGTCAGGTGGAGGATGGCGACCGTGCGGTAGGCCGCTTCGGCATTTCCACCGGCCGGCTTGCGGGCTTTGACGGCCTGGCCGAAGGAGAGGAGCGGCTCGGGGTCGGGCATGGCCGCGAGTTTCTTCTGATCGGCCTCCGACAGGTCCGTAGCGCGGGCGGCCTTGGATTGCAGGCCGGTGGGCTGGCCCCATTCACCTGATTCCAGCACGAGTGTGAAGCCGCTCGCATATTTGAGTTTGGACCAGGCCCACATCCCCGTGACTTCGGGATGGGCGGGTGGGGCCATCGCTTCAACTTCAACCGGGAAAGTCGTATCCAGCCCATAGAGCCAGGCCACCGGGTCCATCGCATGCTGGCCCATATCCCCCAGGCCGCCGTTCTCGTAATCCCAGTACCAGCGGTGCGTGCCGCCATGGCGGGTTGGGATGTATGGCTTGAGCGGGGCCGGCCCGCAGTACATATCCCAGTCGAGGTTCGCGGGCACGGGCGCTTCGGGGACATCCAGCCGGCCGGACCATTCCTTGACCTTGAACCCACCGCGGCGGAGGTAGACGGCATCGGTCTTGCCGAGCAGGCCGGAGGTCATGAGCTTGCGGGTTTGCACGTTCTCCTTATTGCCGGCCATGCCGAAGCGCCCGAAGGTGCCGATCTGGAAGATGCGGTTGTAGCGCTTGAAGGCATTGGCGACCGCCCGCCCCTCGGCCATCGTGCGGGTCATGGGCTTTTCCGACAGCACATCCTTGCCCGCCTCGGCCGCCGCGATGGCGATGAGCGCATGCCAGTGGGGCGGTGTGGCGATGGCGCAGAGATCGATGTCCTTGCGATCCAGCACGCGGCGGAAGTCGGTATAAAACTTCTTGTCATCGGCCTTGTCCTTGAACTTCACATCGCACCAGGCGAGCTGATTGACGTTCAGGTCCTTGGAGAGCTCTTTGAACGTGCCCGGCCCGCGCCCGCCACAGCCGATCAGCGCCCCGCCAAACGTCTCGCTGGGAGCGACATGGTCCGGCCCGCCGAGAACGTTGGCGGGCACGATGGAGATCCCGGCCCCCCCCGCCACGGCTGCGGCGAGAGCGGCGGTGGATTTGAGGATGGAGCGGCGCGAGGGGCGCGAGGGGTGGGA
>JBBRTW010000635.1:0-2749 GCA_038244055.1 Tepidisphaerales bacterium
GCCGAGGAGGGCGAGGATGACCTTGTATTCTTCGTTGTCGGTGGAATCGGGCGAGGGGACTTTGCCGGCCGCCTCGAACTCGGTCCCCTTGTGGATCAGCAGCGTGACATCGCCGCCGTCATCGACGATCTGGTCCGGCCCGCTGCCGTTTCCGAAATCGATGGCCCGCTCGGTACACCACCAATATTCTTCCAGCGTCTCACCCTTCCAGGCGAAGACGGGAATGCCCTTGGGATTCTCAACGGTGCCTTTGGGTCCGACCGCGATGGCGGCGGCGGCATGATCCTGGGTCGAGAAGATATTGCACGAGCACCAGCGCACCTGCGCGCCCAGAGCCGAAAGGGTTTCGATCAGGACGGCGGTCTGGATGGTCATGTGGAGCGAGCCGACGATCTTGAGGCCTTTGAGCGGCTGGGCCTTGGCGTACTCAGCGCGGACGGACATCAGGCCGGGCATTTCCTGCTCGGCAAGCATGATTTCCTTGCGCCCCCATTCGGCTAGGCCGAGGTCGGCGACTTTGAATTCCAGGGCCGCGACCGGGGCGGCGGGCTTGGATGCTTTAACGGACTTGGGCTTGGTGGCAACAGCGGTGGCCATGATGATTCAACTCCTGTGGATTGTTTCGAGAACGGGAAGTAACGGGTTTATCGACACGAAAAGGGGCACGATTGCGTCAGAATTGGAACTGACTTGGGACGATTTTTGTCATAGTTCGATAGTTATCGGATCTGGGGGAGTCATTTCTTTCTTCACCGTAGCATGGGCATCCTGCCCATGTCGGGGGCGCGGAGTTGGCAACGGTTTGCAGCACGCTCGGACAGCGCGACATGACACGGGCAGGATGCCCGTGCTACGGGGAGGCATTTTTTGAATTTTCGGGGTCATGATTGCCTCATTTTCTGGTTCCCACCGCCACAAACAGCGCCGGCCCCTTCGCCTCCGGATCGGGCGACAGCGACCGCACCGCGCCCTCCGCAAGCTCCAGTCCCCCCGCCCTCATCATCTTCTCCATATCCTCCAAGGCAAATCCCGGCCATTTCTGCCCCAACTGCCGCCGGAAATCATCGCGGTCGTGCAGGAGCAGATCGATGATCACCGCTTTGCCGCCTGGCCGGATCACCCGCGCCATCTCGCCGATCGCCTTCTCCGGCGTCGGAACATAGGTGAGCGCCAGTACCATCATGGCGGCATCCACTTCTCCATCCGCCAGTGGCAATTCCGTCAGTTCACCCCGGCGGAGATCGACATTGCGCACTCCCGTCAATCGCTTCCGGGCGGCCTTGAGCATCTCGGCCGAGTTATCGACGCCGATAACCGTTTTCACATGCCGCGCCAGCTCGGCCGCGAGAGGCCCCGATCCGCAGCCGAGGTCGGCGATGATGTGATTGGCCGGGAGGAGCGGCAAAATCGCCTGCAAGTCGAAGCGCTGCCCATAAAGTTGCGCCCGAATCGCATCCCATTCACCGGCCGCGCCCGCGAAAAAGTCCTGCGGGTTACTCTCGCGCTGAGCCAGCACGCGCTTGAGCCTCAATTCATCCTGCGACAGCGCCGCCCAGCTTTCGGTCTGCTCGCGGGCGACCAGCCAGAGCTTTCGGGCGGCCGGGGCGAGTTCATCGAGGATCATCTCGTACAGATGGTTGGTCCCCTGCCGGCGCGACTGCACCCAGTTCTGATCCAGCAGGAGTTTCAGATGCCGGCTGACGGTGGATTGCGGCATCATCAGCACATCGCGCAGCTCGGCCACGCCGAGTTCGTGCCGCTCGAGAATCCGCAGCAGGCGCAGACGGGCCGGATCGGACAGGGCGTCCATCCATGCGAGCAGCGAATCCGGCTGGGGGGTTGATTTAACCATCCATTAATCCGGATATATTGTTGGATGGTTTGCGAAATTTGTCAAGTGCCCGGCCGATTGTGGGCTCAGATTATTCACCACAAAAAACACGAAATGCACGAAGAGGAAAGGACTTACAGTCCAAGAAGTCGGTAAACGGTGAGTTGCACGTTATGCCAATCACATTTCTACTCTTTCTCCGGTCTTCTTCGTGCCTTTCGTGTTTTTCGTGGTTCATCTGGATTATTCGGATTAGTCGATCTTCACTTCCTTGCCGCCGGCCGCGGCGGAGCGGTAGATCGAATCGAGGATTTTCTGCACCGCCATCCCCGCCTCGCCCGGCGCGCGCACCGGCGTTCCCTTCAGGCAGGCATCGACGAAATTGCGCAGCTTGAAGGGAAAGAGGGTGGTGAACTCGGCCTTGGGGAGCCAGCCGGGCACCTGGTTGACCATGGTGCCGGCCCAGTCGGTGTAGATTTCGGGCGGGTCGAAGTTGCCGCCGCCTTTGTCGCCGATGAAGGAGAAATTCCAGACATCTTCCTTGATGTGGGCGGCGAAGGAGGATTCGATCTGGAGCAGCGCGCCGTTGTCGAAGCGGATCTGGCCGATGGCGAGGTCTTCAACGGTGTAGGTTTTGTGATCCCAGCCGGGCCACTGGCTGACGACTTTGGAGGCCTTATCGCCGAGGTAGGTCCAGGTCTTGCCGGTGGCGGCGACGGGCTTGGGGGAGCCCATGAAGTAGTGGGCCGATTCGATGATGTGAACGCCGATGTCGATCATCGGCCCGCCGCCCTGGAGGGCCTTCTGGCCGAACACGCCCCAGTTGGGAATGCCGCGGCGGCGGAGGGCGCGGCACTTCATGAACAGGATGTTGCCGAAGGTTCCCTCATCGCGGGCGCGGGTGAGGAACTCGGTGAA
>JBBRTW010000636.1:0-2726 GCA_038244055.1 Tepidisphaerales bacterium
GCGGGCGGCGGACTGGACGTTGTGCTTGACGTAGAAGTAGTAGCCGTACTCGACGGTTCCGAAGGCCAGGTAGAGGAGGATCGGCAGCACCAGCGCCATTTCCAGCACCGCCCCGCCCCAGCCGCGGCGGCGATGTCGCAAACGCGAAGAAACGCGCCCCGTGGGACGCGCGGCATGATCGATGCGGATTGTCCCGTTGTTTTTCATAACCATCTCCACGCGGTCGCAAGCAGCACCAGCAGAGTTCCCGCCAGCGCCGGCACCGCGAATGGCAGGGGCTTTCGCCCCGACGTTGTTTCATCGGCTAATTCGGCGGGGCAGGAAAGGTCCCGCGTCGCCGCGGCCCGGGCCGCCAGCGCGGCCGTGCCGCGGAAAAGCTCGCCGAGTCGTCCGCTGGCGGCCGACTGGGCGACGACGATGATCATTCCAAAAATCGCGGCGGCGGCGAAAACCTCGAATACGAGTAAAGGCCCAACCCACGCCCCGATCGCCGCCATGAGTTTGACATCCCCGCCGCCCATGGCATTGAGCGCGAAAACGGCAAACGCCATCGCAAAGCCGATCCCCAGCCCCGCCCAGGATTGGCCGAAAGTGATCGGCAGATACCCCATCCCCGCGCCCGCCAGGCCGGCGACTAATAGAGGAAGCGTCAGCCAGTTGGGAATGCGGCGGCTGCGCAGGTCCACGATCGCCGACCAGGATATGGCGGCGATCAGCGGAGCGAAGCTGACGACTTGAAATGTGTCCATCATCAATTGGTGCGGCCTGCGCCGCCCGTAAATGGAGGCGATCCGAAGCCGCGCCATCCAGCGCGAAATCGGATCCCATCACCCCGACTCTACAATTAAATACTGGAGTTGACGCTGGTCCATCGAGCCAGGACTTTCGTGCCGACGGTTCCGATAATCGCGATGGCGGTCACCACGATCAGGCCCAGGATCAGCGCGTATTCGAGCACCTCGCCGCCGCGCTGGTCGCGGATCAGGCGGCCCAGGAGGCCGGTCTTATTGGAAGGCTTGTTCATCGCCTTACTCCTTTATGGATCGATCAATTCCGAGGATGCGGCCGGCGCAGCGGCGTTGAAGCCACATGCCGATCGCGCCGATTCTTCCTGTCGAGCGCAACCGTCGGGCCCGTGCCGGGAGGACAATTTCCTTCCCGGCCGGGCCCCGAGGTTTCTCTCGATATCTCCTTGCCCCAAACGGCCCCAGCTCAAGAGGAATCTCGAGGCCCGAGGCTCCGCGCATCAGCCGATGCTTAGATCGAGCTGTTGAGCGATGTCCAGCGGGCAAGGACCTTGGTGCCGACGGTGCCGATGACGGCAATCGCGGCAACAACGATGAGTCCGGCGATCAGGGCGTATTCGAGGACTTCGCCGCCCGTCTCGTCCTTCATCAACTTGGCGAAAAGCTTCTTCATGATCTCTCCTTCAATAAGGCCACCTGCTCGTGGAAGCACACGCCTCACGCAGGCCACCCGGCCTGGCACACGAGCATTCCAAGGAGTTGATCGGTGGGGTGAAGGGGGGACTTAATATCCACGCGCAGATTCTGCCCGCTCTGACGGTCCGGCAAACCTGAACGGCTGGATGGTGCCGACGGAGCGACCGGAAGGTCCGGGAAGATCGCGGATATCAGGCGCGGATTCCCATTTTTCAGTGCTGGCAGGCGATCAATCCCCCCTCAGACCCACTGTCGCGAATTAAAAGATAAAAAATAAAAATACCCACAAATTCGCGATTGTGAAATGTCAATCTGCATTCGTGGCATGGGCATCTTGCCCATGTTGGGGGCGCGATGGGTGGAGACGTGTATTTTTCAGAATTCAAATGCGATTCATACGGGCAGGATGCCCGTGCTACGACTACCCTTCAATTCGAAATGGCCAGATGGGATCCACCAGCGATGGCGCTTCGTTGTTGGCCTTCAGCAACTCCGTATCCAGAAACGCCTTCCATTTCGCGTTCAGTGTCGGATACCGCTTCAAAAATTCCTGCCATGCGGCCATCGTCGAGCGCAACGTGAATGTTTTTTCGGAATTCCCGGCCACCTGCCGCGCGAGCTCATCGCGCTCCTTGGTGATCGCTTCCAACTGCTTCTGAATCTCCGCCACCTGCTTGACCAGCTCCTCGTTCTTCGTCGCGAGCTGGTTCTTGGTCTCCTGCGCGGTCTTGAGCGAGGCCAGCGTGTCATCGTACATCTTCTTGAGCACTTCGTACTTGGGCGGTTCCTGGGCCAGAACCCTCCCCGTGCCCGCCATCATCGATCCAATTTCCAATACGACCACCATCGCGATCGCCGCAGGCCACATCCGAAACGACATATCCAGATCCTTTCGCACCCCGTCCATCGCGGGGTCCGCACGCTTAACAACTCCCACAACCCGCCAATTGTAGGAAACGGCCCGCACCGTGCAAACTTTGCGGATCATTCCGTCGTTTTATGGGTGAGAGATGTGTTGCCCGGGTTTGTTATACTCCTATTGCCGTGAGCGCACCCAAGACTTCCATCCGCTTCCCCTGTCATTGCGGCCACCGCTTCGATCTGCCCGTCGATCAGGCCGGCGGAACGATCCAATGCCCCGCCTGCGGGCTGCTGGTGGACATCCCGACGCTGGCGGATCTGCAGTCGATGGCGGCCGATGGAACCCTGCGCATCCAGGATAAGGCGCAGACCGCCGCCAAACCGCCGCCCGCCAATCCCGCCGCCTTCAGCCGCAGCACCGAC
>JBBRTW010000637.1:0-2710 GCA_038244055.1 Tepidisphaerales bacterium
CAGCGTGCATCTGGCGCTGCTCCCCGAGCCCAGTGGCGTCGAAGTGTCCCAGGAGCAACAGGCCGAGTGGACTCTGCTGATGGATCTGCGCTCGCAGGCGCTCATGCAGCTCGACCGCCTGACGCGCGAGGTCAAGACCAATGAAGGCCTGGGCTACAAAGCCCTCGATGCCGAGATCATCTTCTCGGTCGAGGATGAGATCACCCGCCGAAAACTCCAGGCCTACGGAATCGACCTGGCCGACATGGTCGGCGCGGGGCATCACTCGTTCGCCGAGAAAACCGACCTGGCTGGCCCGGCCGTCACCGTCAAAATCGTCGATCGCCGCGCCACATACAAATCCTGCGCCCGAAGCTGGAAGCGCCGGCCGGATGTCGGTTCGGATTCTGATTATCCCGATGTGAGCCGGCGCGATGCCCTGGCGCTCAAAGCGCGGAAATGATTCGCGTGACACGGGCGTCCCGCCCGTGCGAACCGCCCCTGGAGTTACTCACCCGCTCCCACGACTCATTTCCCGCGCATTCCCCATTCCAATAGCAATAGCCCTGAATGAGTTGATAGTATTCGCCAACTTATCACTTGACTTCGTTCTGATTGTTAGCTATCACTATCTTATAACCGGAGCAATGGCGCGATGACTGTCACCCACATTCCCAATTGGTACGCCGGATGGGGCCTCATTCTCATCGCCTTCCTCACCGGCGCGGGCATCGGCCTGTTCTTTCATCGCGAAAACTTCTGGGGCGGCTACGCCACCTTTCGCCGCCGCATCGTCCGCCTCGGCCACATCGCCTGCGCCGCCCTCGGCCTGATCAATGTCGTCTACGCCCTCTCCCCCTGGCCAGCCGCGGGAAGCTGGAATGCCCCCTGGGCCAACGGCCTGTGGATCGTCGGTGCGGCCTCCATGCCCGCGGTCTGTTTCCTCAGCGGATGGAAGATGCAGTTCCGGCAGTTGTTTTTCGTGCCGGTCGTGTCGCTGGTGTCGGCGGTGGTGTTGACGATGGTTTAAGGAATCGATGCGTGTTGGACGCGCTCCGCAAGCGGAGCGGCTAACAGTAAGGTGAATTATGAAAATCGGCCTACTCGCCATGAGCGGCGTTCGTTCCCACGATAAGAAACTGCTCGAACTTGGACTGACCCTCCCCGGTTTCGTCGATCGCAGCAAGACCATCGCCATGCTGCCCAGCCTCGGGCTTCTCTACCTCGCCGCGATGACGCCCGAGGGGCACGACCTTCATTATTACGAGGCCGAGCGCGATGGCGCGGAGCCAGCCGAGGCGTATGGCTGCGATCTCGTCGCCATCAGCACTTTCTCCGCCCAGATTTTCGAAGCCTACGCCATTGCCGACCGCCTGCGCCTGGCCGGCGTCAAAGTGGCCATGGGCGGCCTGCATGTGTCGGTCATGCCCGATGAAGCCGCCGCTCACGCCGATTTCATCATCGTCGGCGAAGGGGAAAATGTCTGGCGGGCGGTCGTCGAGGCGGCCGAGAAGGAGGGTTCAGGGTTTGCGGTTCAGGGTTCAGCAGAGGCGGCCGGGAATGAGTGTTCAGGGTTTGGGGTTCAGGGTTCAGCAATCGAGCTCGACGCTCAACGTTCAACATCCAACCTCGAACTCTCAACATCCAACGTTGAAAGTGCAACAGGGAATGGACAGATGGGCCGGATCTTCCGCGCCCGCGATTATCCCGCCGTCGAGGTCAAGAGCCTCCCCGTGCCGCGCTACGATCTGCTGGGCGATCGGCCGTACAACCGCTTCACGGTTCAAACCTCGCGCGGCTGTCCGTGGCGCTGCGATTTCTGCGCCTCGACGGTGATGCTGGCCGAGAAATATCGCAAGCGGCCTGTGGAGGATGTGATCCGCGATATCCGCGCGGTGATGAAGGTGCGCGAGCATCCGTTCATCGAGTTCGCCGATGACAACACCTTCGTCGACAAGCAGTGGAGCAAGGAGCTATGCCGGCAGCTCATTCCCTTGCGGATCAAGTGGTTCACGGAGACGGATATTTCCGTGGCCGATGATCCCGAGCTTCTCGATCTCATGCACGATGCCGGCTGCCGCCAGGTCCTCATCGGCCTGGAAAGCCCCACCCAGGGCCCCCTGCGCGGCATCGAAATGCACGCGGACATCAAGGCAAAATGGGCCGGCCGCTACGCCGAGA
The DNA here is from genome assembly GCA_038244055.1 of Tepidisphaerales bacterium. Taxonomy (GTDB): domain Bacteria; phylum Planctomycetota; class Phycisphaerae; order Tepidisphaerales; family Tepidisphaeraceae; genus DASPKW01. The sequence goes on from JBBRTW010000637.1 coordinate 2,161, forward strand.
GGATCGAGCGCATCCAGTCCCATGGCGTGACCGTCAACGGCTGCTTCATCCTCGGCCTCGATGGCCACACGCCGGATATTTTCGAGGAAGTTCTCAACTTCTCCATGGAACACAGTCTCTACGAAGTGCAGATCACCATCCTCACCGCCTTCCCCGGCACGCCCCTCTACACCCGCCTCCTGCGCGAAGGCCGAATCCTCGAGCCCGGCCGCTGGGAGCTCTGCACCCTCTTCGATGTCAACCACCGACCCAATGGCATGACCCCCCAGCAACTGCGCGATGGCCTCTACTGGCTCGGCGAGAAACTCTACTCCGCCGAAGCCACCGAAAAGCGCCGCCGCGGTTTCTTCGACAGAATGAAACGCCGCGCGACCGTCTAATGAAACGCCGCGCGACCGTCTAAGTAGCTTAGCTCAGTAGTTCCAAGTTCACCCCGACGGCCCCGTGATGGCGCTAAGTGGCGGGATGTTGGGAGGATGCATCGACTCCGAACAGCCCAGGCTTGCCTCGGCGCAGTGCTGGAGCATCAGCAGCATGGTCCGCAGTCGCA
>JBBRTW010000638.1:0-2699 GCA_038244055.1 Tepidisphaerales bacterium
ACGCGCCGAACCGCTCCGCGAGCCGCTTACCGCGCCTTTTCTCGCGCCTCTAACCGAGGCTCTCACCGAGCCTCTCGAGCTGGAACCGGCCTCCGGCGAGGTTCAGCGCATTCTGGTCGATGATGTCCGTCCGCGCATTGAAGAGCCGCTGCCGGTCCGCCTGGTCGCGATTGAAGATGTTTATCTGATCGCCGCGGCCGGGCTGGAGAAGGATCTGGAGAAATTCTACGTTGAGCTATTTGGCTTCGAGCGCGCTCCCGGCGACGGGTTGGTCCTGCGGGCCGAGAATTTCGCGATCCATTTCGATTTCATCGAGCCGCCTTTCGAGCGCGATGATTTGCGGATGCAGGGGATCGAGATCGAATCACTCCGCGCGCTGGAATTGCTGTTGATCGACCGCGTGATTCCGTTCGAATGGGAGAAAGGCCTCCAGCCGGGATTGAGGGCGCTTGTTTTTCAGGACCCGGCCGGGAACTGGCTGCAATTGCGTGAATCTCGGCCGATCTGAACGCGGCATTTACTTCGAGTGATCTTGTACGCAGGAAAACCCATCATCGGCATCGCCGGCGGCATCGGCAGTGGCAAGAGTTTCATCGCCGGACTCTTCGGCCAACTCGGCTGCCTCGTTATCAGCGCCGATGAGCAGATTCGCCAGGCCTACCGGGAGGACCGGATCCTGCGAACGCTCCGCCAGTGGTGGGGTAACGCCGTTTTCGACGAATCCGGCAAGGTCAATCGCAAGGCCATCGGCGCTATCGTATTTGCCAACGAGGCCCAGCGGAAGCGGCTGGAAAACCTGCTCCATCCCGTGGTTTCCCAGGCCCGGATCAAGGCGATGGAGGCTGCGGCCGATGATGCGCAAGTCCTTGCATTTGTGTGGGATATACCGCTTTTGTTCGAGGTCGGCCTTCACACCCAGTGCGATGCGATTGTGTTCGTGGAGGCTCCTCTGGAACAGCGGATTTCGCGCGTGAAACAGACCCGCGGCTGGGATGCTCAGGAACTCGCCCGGCGAGAAAATTTGCAAATGCCTCTGGACAATAAGCTTCGGATGTCTAATTATATGTTGCAGAACACCGCAGACGTGGGGTTTGCCCGCAGACAAGTCGAGAATGTGCTCAACCAGGTTTTGCGGCCAAATTCGCGAAACGGTTGAGGGTGCATCCCTTTTTGGCATTCCCCAATAGATCATCAGGCCCGTTCGTGTTGGATGCGGCCATATCATTCGTGAGTGAGCTTCGAGAAAGGTCCTTCCTTCCCGCTGAACGATTCGGGTCGGCCGATCGGCGCTAACTGTCGTTAGCCGCCGCGGGCCGATTGGATCGGGAATCTTCCCGGCCCCCCGGAAGTTCCAATCCGACCCCCTCAATGCTCGTGCAGTGCCGGCAGGCTGGAAAGCCTGCACCACAAGACACGGCAAACCCGCCTGTTCATTTTAACAAACCATTTCTTCCATTCATTCGTTCCAACATCCCCTTCGGAGGCATGAGCCACATGGCTAAAGCAAAAAAGCGCTCGCATGACAAGGACCGTGACAAGGACAGCGAGACGCTGGCGCAGGAATCCCCCGTAACCGACATCGACAACGGCGCTGATGAGGCCCCCGCCGCCGCCGCCACGGCCACCGCTGTCGAGGCCCCCCCCGAGCCGGCCCAGCCCCAGGGCAATGCTCAGCCGCAGGCGCAGGCCGCTCCCCAGCCGCAGCACCAGCACCGCAAGCAGGGCACCGGCGAGGATGTCGCCCAGATCGACACCGAAACCAACGCCAAGTACGAGCAGGTCAAGGGCGGCAAGCTCTACATCAAGGACCTCCAGCAGATGGAAGTCCACACTCTCCAGGAGCTCGCCAAGGGCGAGAACATCCAGGATTACATCGGGATGAAGAAGCAGGATCTGATCTTCCAGATCCTCCGCGCCCGCATCAAGCAGAATGGCCTGATGTACGGTGAAGGCGTCCTCGAGATCCTGCCCGATGGCTTCGGCTTCCTGCGCAGCCCGGAGTTCAACTATCTCCCCGGCCCGGATGACATCTACATCTCCCCCAGCCAGATTCGCCGCTTCGGCCTGCGCAACGGGCATGTCGTTCAGGGGCAGATCCGCCCGCCCAAGGAATCGGAGCGCTACTTCGCGCTGCTCCGCGTTGAAGCCATCAACGGCGAGGACCCCGAGCGCATTTTCAGCACCTCGGTCTTCGAAGATCTCACTCCCCTGCACCCCAACCGCCGCCTGATCCTTGAGGCCGACCCCAAGGAGCTGAACATGCGCATCTGCGACCTGGTCACGCCCATCGGCAAGGGCCAGCGCATGCTGATCGTCGCCCCGCCGCGCACGGGCAAGACCGTGCTGATGCAGAAGATCGCCAACTCGATCAGCCGCAATCACCCCGAGGTGATCCTGATCATCCTGCTGATCGACGAGCGCCCCGAAGAAGTCACCGACATGGAGCGCAACACCAAGGCCGAGGTGGTTTCATCGACCTTCGATGAGCCCTCCAGCCGCCACGTGCAGGTGGCCGAGATGGTCATCGAGAAGGCCCGGCGCTACGTCGAGTTCGGCAAGGATGTCGTCGTCCTGCTCGACTCCATGACCCGCCTCGCCCGCGCTTACAACACCGAAGTCCCACACTCCGGCAAGATTCTCTCCGGCGGCGTGGATGCCAACGCATTGCAGAAGCCCAAGCGATTCTTCGGCGCTGCCCG
>JBBRTW010000639.1:0-2673 GCA_038244055.1 Tepidisphaerales bacterium
CAATCCGCGGCGGCCGGACCGCGTTGAACCACGTTGCAAGAAACGGCGGCCCAAGCAATTCGATCTGATGAACAAACCGAGGAAGGCCCTACGACAACTACTGAAAAACAAGCGGAAAGTGGCTTAAGTTGATGACATTAGCGACGGAATCCATTGCGCTCATGGGCGAGGTCATCAAGGCCGAGCCCGGCAATTACCGGGATCATCTTCTTATCGCACGCGCATACGACAAGCTAAACCGGCCTGATGAGGCTATCGAGGCCTATCGGCGTGTGCAGGATCTTCTCGCTCCCGCCGAGGTTGAGGACAAACAGGTGAAAGCAGAAGTGGAGCGCCGGTTAAAGGTGTTGGACCTGCAAAATGTCAAAGTGCAGAGTGCGGAGGATGAGTTCCTAAAGAAACTGGACATTCTGGAGAAGGAAGCCATCGCGGCGCGCGACATGCGCGCCTTGCAGCGTATTTTCGCCGCGCGAGGAGGGATCTGGAACGCGCGGGGACGCAAGGAGGGCTTTGGAGTTGAATTGTGCGCCCCGATGGAGTGGTATTTCGATGGCTTTGCTCACGTGCAAAAGGGACAGAAGTACCATGTCCGTGTGGCTGGAACATGGACGATCAACGGCAATCGATGCACGGCGGATGGTGCCACCGCAGTTCCCCCCACCCTTAACGGCGTGTATGGCCATCTCCTTGCCGCCGTTGGGGATTCGGGATATGTTCATTTGGGAACAGATACGACATTCGTCGCGCCGGGCACGGGACGAGTTGCTTTCACCGCAAACACCAAAAGCCAGGCGGAGCGCGAGCTCAGCACGGGAAGCGTTTATATCCTTGTGCAACCGATTCCTTAACCAGGCGAGGGCACTGTAACGTCCGATGGGTGGGAGTTGTCATCGCTCCCAGGTCCGCCCGGATCGCCGGCCTGCGAAATTTGCCTCAACGACGCTCTTCCATATAGCGGCATCCTGCCCGCCCTCGCGATGACTTTGAAAGTGCGTTGGAAAAAAACTGATGTGGTCCAGGTGTATTGGTTCGATGGACCGAATCCAGTAAAGTCGACTTGGAGCAATCCCAGTGAACGAAAGTGGCAGGTAATGTTTGGAAACCAGTCAGAATTGTCAAGGATGATGATTCCATCGTCCGCGAGGTGATTCGGAGCGATCTTCGCGCATTCCAGGCGGGCTTCACCGTCGATGACAACGACGTCGAATTTCTCATTCCAATTCGCAATCGAGCGCGCGTAGTCGGAGGTGTTCGCGATGAATTTCATTTCGTGATTGTCGCGCTTCGATTTCTGCAACAGGTTGAACCATTCCTCATTGTGTTCCACCGACGTTACCCTTGCGGCCCGCGAGGCCCAGAAGAGGGAACTGTTTCCCGCGCCATATTCGAAGATGGTTCGTCGCGACCAATCCATTGATTCCAGGTACTCGATCGCCGGATAGGTGTACCATGGGAGCGGATTGCCTTTCTCATCCACCGATGCCTTGAGTTTCCGCGAAAGAGCGTGGCCGTAGGATATGAGGAGTGAATCGACCGCGAATTTCACTTCCCTCACGCCCGGGGACCAAACGTAAGACAACATTCGAAAGGCCTTGCGAGTCCTTTGCCAGAGCAGCCTCAGCATACGTGTGCTCCAGTATAGGTGACGTAACGGTTATCGGTGGATGTCATTCCAAGCCTCGTCCGCGAAATGTCCGATAGCATGGCCGTCAAGGGCAGCCGGGCGATATTCCTTCGAAGTTATGCATCGGAACATGGCACCGGAATCATGCGTTGTCAAGCCGGGATTATGTGGACCCACTATCGCCTCTTCCCGCGGCCGCCCAACCCCGGCCCCACCTGCCTCATCACCGCCAGAAACAAAATCGCCCCCGCCGTGGACATCGCGAGGTCGTAGAACGCATCGGGGATCATTCTGCGGATGAACCCGCCGATCAGCGCCCCAGCCACGCCGACGATCACGTTGCCGGTCAGGCCAAAGCCCTTGCCCTTGGTCCAATACCCGGCCAGCCAGCCGGCGCAGAGTCCGATAAGGAGGAAGTAGATGAGGTTGAAGGGGAACATGGGGCTGAGGAGTCCTTTCCGGTTTTACAGGGTTCATCGCCCAAATGGGGGCGGGATTGAGAGTTTAATTCCGTGACCTGCTCTCGATCTTCAAGCGGCCGATTCTCGTCGTGGCGGGTTTTTCGTGTTTTGAGTTGACGGGCTGGCGCTGGATGGCGTTCAGTTGGTTAGGCGCGATATTTTAAGAACAGCTTGGACTCCCGATCCGGGTTGGCCTTCTTCCAGCCCGCACATTGGTTTTCAAACGCCGATTCATCGAGGATTCGCCCGGCGCAGAAGGCGGGGCGGCATAGGGCACCGAAGTGGGTTTTGAAGCGGAAGAGGGAATCCTCGGGGTCGTTGGACATGCCGCCGCCCCAGACGATCTTTTTGCAGCCGCGCTGCCGCGCGAGGCTGGCCATGGCGAAGTAGAGATAGTCGTTGGGACGGATCTGCTGGAAGGCGAAATCGGAAGCGCCCAGGTGGTAGAAGGCGATCTCGCCGCCGAGAAGCAGCACCGCGGCCGCGACGGGAATGGGGGCGTTGGCGGGGTCCGTGGGGTCGGTGGGGTCGGAGGGGTCATAGCGCGATTCGGCCGGGTCGGTCGTGGCGGGGGGGGCGGGGGCTTCG
>JBBRTW010000640.1:0-2665 GCA_038244055.1 Tepidisphaerales bacterium
ATCGGCGGCTACAACGTGTCCAAGGCGGCGGACTTCCAGCTGGCCCGCAACTACGCGGTGGAATACGGCCCCTCCAACGTGCGGGTGAACTGCATCGCGCCGGGACTGATCAAGACCGATTTCGCCAAGGCCCTGTGGGACGATCCGGACACCCTGGAGCGCTCCACCGCGGGCGCTCCCCTGCGCCGCATCGGCCAGCCCGACGAGATCGCGGGGGCGGCGGTGTTCCTCGCCTCGGCGGCCGGGGCCTTCATGACCGGCCAGGCCATCGTGATCGACGGCGGCGTCACCATCTGAAAGCGTGGGCGAACGCCCGGTAGCCATGTCAGCGTCCCGCCCATCCGTCGCCCAGGATCTCGTCTGGAGGACGGAGGTCCTGTTCTACGACCTCCTCACCGCCGTGCTGCGCCTGTTTCCGGTCGCGTGGGTCTCAGGGGCGGGGGCGCGGCTGTTCATGATCGCGCAGGCCAGGAGTGTGCAGATGAAGATTGATGTTCGCGCGGGCAGATTTCCCATACGACACAGAATGGCCGGGGGCGCGCGGAAATGCACGAATGATGCGCGGGAGCGACAGAGATAAAACAAGAAACCCGCGACGTGGGTCACGGGTTTCTTTTGAATAAAGCCGGGGGGTGAAGAAGGAAGGGGGGGAACCTTCTTCGGGGAGTACCCCCGACATAAGACTCAGTCGCTTTACCGGCGGCTGAACCCTCATCGGACGATTAAATAATAGAAAACGTTTTGGTCGGAGTCAAGCGGTAAGGCGCGCAAAAAGTTTGTTTAGGCCGTGGATTTCTACCTATTATGCGCTTCGGTATTTAAGGATGTAAATACGAGCGATGCAATGGTCCAAAATGCAGCGTGATTTGCATGCGAATCACGCTGAGATTCGGAAAAGGTCGGCGGATCATTCCGGCTTCTGCTGCCAGTCGAGTTCGACACTGGCGGGGATGCCGTGGTACTCGCGGGGGAAGACGTAGTCTTTGCGGAGGGGGAAGCCCACCCAGTCATCGGCCAGGAGGATTCGGCGGAGATCGGGGTGGTTGTCGAAAATCATGCCGTACATGTCGTAGGCCTCGCGCTCGTGCCAGTCGGCGGCCGGCCAGAGATCGGCGACGGTGGGGAAGTGAGTGTCTTCCGAACGGGGGGCGTAAACCTTGACGGCGAAGGTGTGTTTAAGCTCGAAACTGAAGAGATCGTAGACGATGCAGAACTGGTTGTCGGCGACGTAATCGACGCCGGAGAGATTGGCGAGCCAGTCGAAGTCGAGGCGCGGATCGCGGCGCAGGAACTGGGCGATGGCCCGCCAATTCGCGGCCGTGGTGTGGATGCGCGGGTGTTTATCATCCGGGAGGGATGCGGTGATCTGATCCGCGAATTTTTCGGTGAGGAGTTGTGCGATTTGCTCGGAAGTCATGGCGGGGAGAGTATATGGCGGGGGAAGGGGGGATGCGAATGGAGGAGGGGGAATCGGAGGTGGCGGGGGTGAAATGAGGGTATAGGGTTTAGGGTTTAGGGTTCAGGGTTCAGGGTTCAGGGTTCGGGGTTCGGGGTTCGGGGTTCAGGGTTCGGGGTTCAGGGTTCGGGGTTCAGGGTTCGGGGTTCGGGGTTCGGGGTTCGTTGGGCGCAGTGGGAAGGGAATTGGCGGGTGATGCTATTGCGAGCAGTTCGACGGTGGGTATTCGCTTGGGCGGGACGCCCAAGTCACGGGGTGCGATTTTGACATGGTGAAGAGGTGTATCTACGATCGCGCGCGATGAAGAATGTATGGCGGAGAGCGTGGTGGATGGGTTGGGTGGGCGCGCTGGCGCTGGGGGCGGTGGCCATTGTCGGAGGATGCGATCGGGATTCGGGGAAGGGGGGGGCGGCTATGCCCGCGACGGCGAGCGGCGGTGTGCGGATTGCTTCGCTGGTGCCGGCGGCTACGGACATGCTGATTGGGAGGGGGGGGCGGGAGCAGTTGGTGGCGGTGTCGAATTTCGATACAGCGCCGGAGACGAAGGATTTACCGCGGGTGGGGGATTACCAGACGACGGATTGGGAGATGCTGGCGCGGCTCAGGCCGGATGTGATGATCATTCAGATCGCGCCCGAAAGGGTGCCGCCGGGGATGGTGAAGAACGCGGAAAACCTGGGGATCAAGTTGGAAAATGTATCGATCCATCGTCTGGAGGATGTGTTCACCACGATGCGGTCGCTCGGCAAGATCAGCGGGCAGCCCGGGAAGGCGGAGGAGACGGCGCGATTGCTTCGGGAGAAGCTGGACGCGGTGCGGAAGAGCGCGGCGGGTCGGCCGGCGGTGAAGGTGCTGATGTTTCACGATGCGAACGGGCGGGATGTGATCGGCCCGGATAATTTTCTGGATGACCTGCTGAAAGTGGTGAATGCAACCAACGCGGCCGGGGATTTGGGGCATCCGTATCCCTCGATCGACCGGGAGAAACTGTCGGCGCTGGCGCCGGAGGCGGTGATCGTGCTGATGCCGGATGCGGCCGGGCAGACGATCGAGCAGGCCAGGCAGTTCTGGGCCTCGATGTCGCAGGTGCCGGCGGTGCGAGATGGACGGGTGCATTATGTCACGGAGCGGTATGCGCTGATCCCGGGATCGCATGTGGGGGAGCTGGCGGAGAAGCTGGCGGGGATGATTGGGAAGTGATGCGCCGCG
>JBBRTW010000641.1:0-2639 GCA_038244055.1 Tepidisphaerales bacterium
ACCGGGCTGGGGCTGGCGATCTGCAAGGAGATCGTCGAGCATCACAAGGGGCGGATTGAGGTGGCGAGCCAGGTGGGGCGGGGGACGACATTCAGCGTGATTCTGCCGGTGACGGAAGAGGGGATTCACCGCGGTGGCGCGGGGGAGGCGGAGTAGAAGGGCGCGGGCCGGTGTGCTGGGTGGAATATTAGAGAGTTCGACATTTCGCGGAAAAGACCCTCACCCCGGTGCCTGGGTTGTGCGCGCGCCCGCGTCTTGGACATTCAATCTCATTAGTGCCCGTATTCGCGCAATAGCTCCCATCGTTCCATGGGATCGTTCGCGGCATCGATCACCCAGATGGCGATCCCCGGCAGCTTCTGGTCCTTTACCCACTTGAGCTTCGCGCGCCAGGATTCGGGGTCGTTGTACCAGCCCTGATGGAATTGGCCGGCGGCGCTGTAGCGATACCACGGGGATTGCTGCTTCTCATCCCATTGCCGTCCATATTGTTTGGCTGCGGCGTGGGCTTGATCGAGGGTCAGGGGCGTGGGCTTGCCGATGGTGGGGGAGAGGGGCTGATCGGTGCGGGTGGTCCATTCGTGGCCGCCGAAGGAGAGGGAGATGCCGAGCAGGAGTTTCTCGGATGAGCCGCCCATCGCCTGCTTGTAATCGGCGACCAGCGTGGCTAGATCGCGGGTGGTGGTGGTCGCGACTTTACCGCCGCCGGCGATGGGTTCGGCATTGGTGGTCCAGCCGATGGTGGGTGGGTTCATCGTGTAACCCATGGGGATGATCGCATCCACTTCCTTCGCGATGGCTGCGTAATCGATCCAGGTCACACCGTACTTATCCTCCTTCGAAATTACCGGCGGGGCGGCAAACGATAAATGATAATCCGGCCGCTCAGCGCGGAACGTCTTGTTGAGAATCTGGAAGAATCGCGTCAGCAGATCGCGATTGGGCGCTTTGGCGACACCGTTGATCTGGCTCAATTTTTCATCATCGATATTGACGCCATCCAGATTGTGTTTCTTGACATAGGCCAGCAGATTCGCGGCCGCCTTCTCCGGGGCGCTGGCGAGATACGCATCGCTGATCTCCGTCCGCGTCACCCAGACCAGCAGGGTCAGTTTCACGCGATGGCGGTGGCAGTTGTCCACGAAATCTTTCGGCGGATCGCCCAGCGGCGTCTTGAGCGAGCCATCGGCCTGGAGCTCCACCGAGCGGTAGCAGAGATGAGTGATGCAGGGCCAGTCGATGCCATCGGTCTTCCACGAACCCGCCTTGGCCGGGAAGTAGGCGTAAACCACAGGTCGCTGCGCCGGGGCGGGCTGAGGTTCGCCAATCACGGGGAGTACGATCGCCGCCAGGAGGATGATCGCCGTTCGCATGAATAAAAGCATACCGCGCCGAACGATGGACGCGGCTCACCTGAGGGATGAATCGCGTAATGGGGGAGCCAATCGATCCGACTTCACTGCGCCTTGATCCAATCCCCGCCCAGCATGGCATACACCACCAGATCCTGAAAATGATCGTAAAGCCACTCCGCCTGGCGCAGCACACCTTCTTCCACGAACCCGAGCCGCTGCGCCACGGCCCGACTTCGCGCGTTCTCGACGCCGGCGCGGATTTCCACGCGATTGAGACCGCGCTCGACCAGCGCATAATCGACCATCGCCCGGACGGCGGCCGTCATCAGGCCCTTTCCCTCGGCCTCCGCGCCGAGCCAGTAGCCCATCGAAGTCGACTTGTTCTGCCAGTTGAATCCATGAAAACCCGCCACGCCGGCCGGCTTGCCTTTCCAGACGATCACCGCCTGAAACCCATCATCGCGCGCAAACTGCTGCAAGGATGATTCGATGAAGGTCTTGGTCGATTCGGCGGTGTTCTTCTCGGCCCAGAAAAACCAGCGGCGCAGGCGCTCGCGATTGGCATCGACCAGCGCGGTGATCGCCTCGTGGTGCGTGTGATTTAGGAGTTGGAGCTCGGCGTCGGGGGCGATGATCTTGCTGAACATAGATGATCCTTTCGGAAGGAACTGCCCCTGTGGCACGAGCATCCTGCTCGTGAATGCGTGTGGAATCATACGGGACAAAATTCGTTGCCTGACGTTTTTCTTTCCATGCGCTCGACATGGGCAGGATGCCCATGCTACGGGCGGACTTTTCCGGTAAACTGCCCCGCCATGCCAAAAGCCGCAACAGCCGACGCCATCGCACTCGAAGAATTTCAGGCCCGCCGCGCCCGCGTGCTCAAATCGCTCAAAGGGGCGGCCGCGGTCGTATTGGCCGGAGAGGGGGCGCCACCCCTGCTCGGAAAATGGCGGGCCAGTTCCCATTTCGTCTACCTCACCGGCCTGACCGATGAACCCGGCGCGGCCATCGTCTTCGACCCGACCAACGAGAATCCCAAAAACCGCATCAGCCTTTTTCTCAAGCCGCTCAACCCCGAGATGGAGCGCTGGGACGGCTACCGCGACCCGATCTCCGAGGCGCTGCGAAAGAAGACCGGCATCCAGGGCGTTTTCCGCACCACGCGCCTGCCGATGGCGCTGACCTCGGCCGCGCGGCGCTCGCTGCGGGTTGGCTGCCTGCATCCTTTCGCCGTCTACCCCGCACCCGTCTCGCCTGATCTCGAGCTTTTCAAAGAGCTCT
>JBBRTW010000642.1:0-2635 GCA_038244055.1 Tepidisphaerales bacterium
ATTCCGCCCTCCAGCAGGGCAAAGGAGTCCGCATGCCTCTTTCAATCAATGTGGGCCTGAGCCGCAAGGCCTCCAAGGACTTTCAGTCCAGCGGCTGCTCGATCAATGTCACCGCCGAGCTCGATCAAACGCTGCTGACCAGGCCCGCCGAGCTGCAACACCAGATCGATGATCTGTTCCATCAGGCCGAGCAGGCGATCGACCGCCACGCCCAGGCGCCCAATCCCCCACCTCCCATCCACCGGCCCAGCCACCAGCCGCAGCGCGCCCCCTCCGCCAATGGCGAATCGGGTGGGTCCAACGGCAATGGTCATGCTTCGCGCTTCGGCAATGGAAACGATTACCCCGCCAGCGCGGGCTCCAACGGCAACGGCCGGCCCATGACCGACAACCAGCGCCGGGCCATCTTCGCCATCGCCCGGCGAGCCAACATCGACCCCGAGGCCGAATGCCGGGACCTGGTCGGCGTCGAACTGGACGAGCTAACGCTCCGCCAGGCCTCGGAACTGATCAATCATCTCAAAGGGACCGAGCCCTCAGGCAATGGATGGTAAGCCCGCTCTAATTGACGGCCGCAAAGGTGGATGGCCCGAACCTTAACAACCCCATCCGCCGGCGCCGACGCTTGACGATCCTGTCATAGCCTCGGGCGCAGCGCCCCCCCGCAATTCTTAGAAGATCGATTCTTAGAAGATCGGTTCTTGGAAGATCCTTGTATCGCCCTCGCCTGGTGCGGGGGCGGCTTTGTTTCACCACAAGGCCGTCCCCGCATGGGGAACGGTCTCTTTTTCACGAAGGAACGTCCCCATGAGTGCTGTACCCATCACCGGCTGGCAGGCCGGCTTCCTGAGTCTTCTGCCGGCCATCCAGACCCATGCCCGGATTCAGTTTCGCAGGCTACCGGCCGAGCGGCGCGAAGAAGCCATCCGCGAGGCCATCGCCTCGGCCTGCATCTCCTATCAGCTTCTGGCCGCCCGGGGGAAACTGCGGGTGGCTCACCCCGGCCCATTGGCGGATTTTGCCGTGCGGCATGTCCGCACCGGCCGGCATGTCGGCGGCCACCAGGATGCCGCCCGCGATGTGCTCTCTCCCGTGGCCCATCAGCGCCATGGCGTGAGGCTGCGAAGCATCGACCAGATCCAGCCGGGGAGTCACACCCGGGACTGGATGGCCCTGGCGGTCGCGGACCGCAACGATTCCATTCCCGACACCGCCGCCTTCCGCATCGACTTCGCGCAGTGGCTGCGGTCGCAAAGCCGCCGTGACCGCAGGATCATCCGTTATCTGATTCGGGGCGATCGCACCTGCGAGATTGCCGGCAGACTGAAGATCTCACCATCGCGGGTTTCGCAGTTGCGGCGAAAGTATGAGCAGGCCTGGCGCATGTATCAGGGAGAGATCGCCGCGTAGCGCTGAGTCACGCTGCGATGCGCTGAGTCGCGCTAAGTCGCGCGGCGATGCGCTACGATGTACCGTGTAATGTTGAGCGGCGTAGCGCAATGCAGATGGTGCCGGCGTCAGGATGATGCCGGCAGGGAAAGGCCCCCAGCGTGGGTGGCCTTTTTTTTAGCTATCGGCCATCCACTTGTGCGCCTGGTTTCTGCTGGCACCAACATTCCGCCCATAGCCGACCAGCAGCGGTTCATCGGGCAAATCGATCGCCTCCAGATGCCCAATGAAAGTCTCCGCACCAGCATCGAGGGCGTTCGCGGCCACATGTTCACGGCAATGAGAAGTCCCGCGGCCATTGTCGCGACGGCTGCGACCAAACGTCTCCCATTGGCCGGCCACAGACGCGACATCGAGCTTCCCGCGCTTCACGAGATCGTCAATGAGCGCGCTTTTCCCGAGGGTGCCCAGGATGACGACCGGTTCTTTCGGAACACTGGCCGCATCGCTGACCTTGGGCTTCACGCCGCTGACGCGCTCGGTATCTCCCGCCAGCAGATCGGCGACCACGCGCACGACGTCGGCGTCCGCTTTGTCCACCAGAATCTGCGCGGCCTGTTTGTTGACGACGAGCGGAAAATCAGAAGTTCCCGCGCCGGCATCCTTCACCGACAACTGTCCGGCCAGAGACCGTGTGTTGATGAGTGAAAGTGATGCGACAGCGATGAGGGTACGCGATTCCAATTTCGTCCGCCTTCCCGCCGCCCGCATCGGGCGGTTTTTCGCCACGATGCGGCCATGAACTCTGGCCGCATCGTCTTTGCCCAACTTCTGGAACTGCTTCCGCGCCGCGCTTTCGAATCGGCCATCGAACGATACGGCGGGCGTCGGAATCGTTCGTTGGTGTTTCATTTTGGAAGGCCGACCAGCTTATACTCCCTCCGCGTGCTTCCAGACATTCCCCTTTCCCGAGGACTTCGAGACGCTTGCGACACTGGAGGAAGCCGGCCGGGTTTATTACGAATATCGGGCCGCGCTGATGGTCGCCAGCAACGAGGGCCTGACCAAGACCTACAACCGCTTCCACGATCCCGGCGAGCGGTCGGCGGAGATCGCGAAGCTGCGCGACCTGCACGCGGCGATGGACCGCGCGGTGCTGGATGCCTACGGCTGGCCGGATGAACTGGGCGATGAAGTCCTGGCGCGGCTGCTGGATGTGAACAAAAAGCGCGCGGAGGCGGAGTGG
>JBBRTW010000643.1:0-2633 GCA_038244055.1 Tepidisphaerales bacterium
AAATCTATTTCGCGATGGGCAAGTACACGCCCCTGCTCTTCGAGGCCGAGGGATGGTCGCTTAAGGAGAACCCGGTCCGCCCGGTTACATCAGTTCAGAGAACCGTGACGCTTTCCGCAGCGCAAATCGCCGCGCCGCCCGAGATCGCGCTCAGCGTTCGCGGCGGAGCGGGAGTCGCCAAGCTCGCCCGCTTCGTCCCGGCCATCGGCAAGACCGCCATCGACGGCTCCATGATCGGCTGGGAATCGTGCGAGCCCGTGCATTTCCAGGCGGCCGCGGATCAATCGGTTGAGGCCCGCTGCCTCTACGATCCCGAGCATCTGCATATTCGCTGGCATGTGCGCCTGGGGGCGAAATTCGAGCCGCGCGCCCTCCCCGCGCTCGAACGCATCTTCACCCACGATCAATCGGCCGACACCGTCAGCTTCTACATCCAGGGCGATCCCGCCGCCCAACCCGGCGGCCCGCGCTCGGGCCGGCCGGGCGATGCCCGCTTTGTCTTCGGCCTCTTCAAAAACGCCGACAAACTCCAACCCGTCTGCCTCGCCCTCTACCCCGAAGCCCCGGCCGGCGCGAAACCCACGCCCCAAATCTACCGCACACCCGTCGGCCAGGCCGCCTTTGCCCATGCCGGCGCGGTGGAGGGCATCGAACTTGGCCACAGCATCGATCCCGATGGCAAAGGTTTTGTCATCGCCGCCATCCTCCCCCGCAGCGCCATCCCGCGCTCGGCCGGGCCTTTTGCGGGCGCATTCCGCACGCTCGTCAATTTCGAAGCCACGCTGGCCGGTCACAATAAATTCTGGTGGGCCAACTCCGACAACTCGGCCAGCCGGGAAACCTTCGATGAGCCTACCGAAGCCTCCCTCTACCCCGGCTCCTGGGCTCCCGCGCAGTTCCAGGGGATCGAAGAGGGCATCCCTATCCGCAACTGGCTCATTTGCGGCCCTTTCGGCGGCCCCGGCGCGGAGAAATTCAAAGCCGATGTGAACGGCATCCTCCCCGGCACCAACAAAGACGCCAAGCAGGCCTGCCGCGAGTTCTGCGAGGCCGCGACCTACCCGCCGGATAACGGCATCGTCGATCGCACCGCGATTTTCAAAGGCGAGATAATCCGCGGCTACTGGCCCGACCCGCGCGAAGTCCGCTGGAAACCCGAGAGCATCGCCGAGCTCGATACCCGCATCGTCCTCGGCACTTCCGCGCAGGTCTGGTACGGCGCAACCTGGGTTCACGCCCCCAAGGACATGGAAGTCGAGGCCGCCTTCCAGAGCCACCCCATGACCAATCTGCGCTGGACGATCAACGGCCAGAAAATCGAAGGCCTGAAATATCAGCCCGAGAAATCCAACTCCAAACAGCTCTACGCCAACTCCAAAATCGCTCTCCGCGCCGGCTGGAACCAGATCTATTTCCGAGGCTACTGCGCCGGCTACCCCAAATTCCGCGCCGGCATCGTCTTCACCGGCCCGCCCGACAAACTCTGGAACCTGCAACTCTCGGCCGATCCGCCCGCGCCGGCGAAATGAGCGATTCGCCTGTCACGCCGGCGATCCCGGCAATGATCGGGGACCGCCGGACGCATTGCATGAAAAAGGGCGAGACTCCCGAAAGAGTCTCGCCCTGATCTATTGCTTGAATCAACGATCGGCGATTACTTCCGATCGCCCATGATGCGAAGAATCGAAAGGAAGATATTGATGAACGAAATGTAAAGCATCAGCGACCCGATGATCGCGATGCGCTTGGCGATATCCGGATGATCGGTGAACTGTATCGCCATGTTCTTCAGTTTCTGGGTCTCGTAGGCCGTGATACCGATGAACACGACGAGCACGGCATAGGTGATCAACCACGAAAGCCCGTTGCTGGCCACGAAGATGTTCACGATCGAGGCGATGAACAGCCCCATCACGCACATCACCAGGAACGACCCGATCGCCGTCAAATCGCGCTTGGTGACAAAGCCATAGATGCTCATCGCCGCGAACGTGCCGCCCGTAATCAGGAAGGCGGACGTGATCGTCTGCATGCTGTAGATGAGGAAGATCGCCGACAGCATCGCCCCCATCAGCGCCGCATACACCATGAACAAGGCCGTGGCCACGTTCGCGTTGATCCGCAGGGCTGAAACCTGCACCCCCCACGCGATGGCGAACATGCCCAACGCGCAAACCATCATAAACCCGCGGCCGCCGCCGTAGATTATCTGCAACGCCACCTGGCTCTGGCTGCAGGCATACGCCACCACCGCCGTCACCGCCAGGCCCACCGCCATCCAGGCGTAAACCATATTGAAGAACTTGGACATCGCCAGATTGGCCCGGCCATATTCGAGTTGAAAAGGCTTCTGAAAACCGGATTGTGGATACATGCTCATAATTGAAAACTCCCTGCTGAAGGGTTAGATGCTCAAACTATTGGATGCTCAAACTGATCTTATCGGCCTTCCGCCCTCCGGTCTACGCAATTCGCACATTCACCAAACATCCGGGTGTAGCGCGCACTTTTGGCACTTTTGGCACTTTTGTTAAACTGGCCGGGGATGTGGGTGCTTTCATGGAGGATCGCATGCAATACGCGAACGATGACGAGCGTCTGGTGGCCGAGCAGGCGGTGTTGAATTTCCGGGA
>JBBRTW010000644.1:0-2624 GCA_038244055.1 Tepidisphaerales bacterium
CAGCGCAGCCAGGCCGCGCCGGGCTCCTCGCGGTTCAGCTTCTTGAGCGCCGCCGCCTTTGACCCAGCGCTGCGAACGCACCGAGGACGAAGACCAATCCCCCCGGCTCCGGCACGCTTGAAAATGCTGTTTCTGCATCCGCCGCGAAGGAACTCGCTCCCACCGGCGCGCCGGGCGAGGCGAGGCCGTAATTGTTCGCAAGGAGCAGCAGGTCATTGAGGCCGACGGTTCCATCGTAATCGAAATCGCCGGTGGCCCAGGTCGCGCCACTTGTGCCGTAATTGTTCGCCAGGGCGAGCAGGTCCGCCAGGCCGGTGGTTCCATCGAGGTTGGCGTCGCCGATGACGGTGACCCGCGCGACGATCGCGCTGGCATCGACCGTCTGCCCGTAGAATGTGCCGCCGCTTCCGCCGAGAATTGTTGAGGCCTCGCCATAGCCGATCGACAGCGAGGAAGGGCTGGCCTTGGCGGTGGCGCTGGTCAGGCTGTTTCCGCTCCAGCGCGCGCCGTTGAAGTTATAGGAACTCGACAGCATCGCCCGCACCGCCGCCAGCGGTGAGTTGCCCGGGGCGTAGTCGATGACCAGCGCGTTGTTGGCGATATCGAGCTTGCCGGTGTCGGTGATCGACAGGCCGGTGATATCGAGCACCTTGCCGCCGGTGCTGGCCGACGCCGCCAGCGTGACCGAGCCGCCGGTGCCGACGACGACATTCGCCAGATGCTGGCTGACGTTCATGGTGACGGTGGAGGTGCTGACATTGAGCGCGAGATTGTTGACCGGCGAGCCGGAAAAATTCGTCCCCGCATCGGTGCTCATCACCACCGTGCCTTGAGTGACCTGCAAGGTCGAGCCGGCCGAGTGGGATTGGTCGCCGCTGATCAGGAGCGAGGCGGCACCCGATTTCACCAGAGTCTGCCCACCGCCGATTTTGAATGCCTTGGCCGCGCCGATGCCGGTGAGGCCGAGATTGAAATCGGTGATGACATTGCTGGTGGTGCGGGTTGAATCGAAGGGGCTGGCATTGACCGCGAAGCCGCCGGTGACATTCTGATTCACGCCGGCCGCCCAGTAGGTCCCCGTGCGCAGCTCGACCGAATCGAAATGGTGGAGCGAGCTGCGGGCTTCGATGGTGGTGCTGTCGAGCGCGGTCACCGTTCCCGCGATTCCGTAGTTTGTGCTGAGATTGCGATAGGTGTTGTCGCCGAAGGCGGAAGTGATCCGCAGTGTGCCACCGCCGCCGACATAGATGGGCGCGGTGGAGGTCACCACGCCGCCCGATGCGGTCAGGATGTTATCGAGTTGTGTGCCGGCGAGCAGTTGCACCGCCACGCCCGAATCGATGTGGAACCCATTCCACGATGAATTGGCCGCCGAACCGGCCCACTGCCCGGGGGCGCGCTCGGATAGCAGGGGGGTATTGCCATCGTTCCAGGCGAACGTGGAATTCATGTTGATGATCTGCCCGGCCGCGCCGGCCGGGTTGAAATACGCGCCGAAGCGCATGCGCGGCGCGGCGGGCGCGGCGGTGGTCACGGGTTTGTCGAAGTTGGCGGAGGACTGCCCATCGGCCACCATCGCGCCGATCGTCGAGTCCTTGAAATTCAGGGTGACCGCGTTGGAGCCCATGCCGAACGGCCCGGCCGTGTTGCTGCCGGTGGGGACGTTGCCCTTGCCGATCACCACGCCGCCGCCGTGGATGAAGAGATTGGTCGAGAAAGTCTGCGAACCGCCCATGATCAGCCGGCCGGGCGTGCGCAGGAGATTGCCGGCGCCATCATCCAGCGGCGCATCGGCCCGGCCGACGACCGTCAGCGCGTTGGTGCCCGAGCGGGTGATGAAACCCGAATACAGAAAACTTCCGCCCGCGGTGCCGCCGGTGATGCCCGCGCCCGAGAGCGTCAGCGTCCGGGCGGCGCTGGTGAGGGTCATGGTGATGCCGTTGGGCATGACGCCCGCGCCGCTGCCGCCGTATTCAACCGTGGCATCGCCCGAAGCGCCGGCCGCGATCGCGGTGGCGGCGGGGATGGCATTGGCGATGGTGGTCTTGTTGATGCGCAGCGTACCGCTGTTGAGCGCGATCGCGCCCGGCGCGTTGACGCCGGACCCGCCCATTTGCAGGGTCGCGGCGGCCGTCGATGAGCCGATCGTCACGCCCGCGGTCGTCCATTGCCCGTTGACGACCAGCGTTCCCTCGCCGACGGTCGTCGCGGCGAAGGTACCGCCTGTATTGAGCGTCAGTGCGAACATGCCCGTCTTGATGAGCGGCCCCGCGCCGGTGAGCGCGCCCTGGAAGATCGCATCGGCCGCGGTGGTGTTGAAGGTCGTCGCGCTGGTTCCGCTCATCGCGATCGGGTTATCGACGGAGAGAATGTAGTTGCTCGCGCCGGTGACGTTCAGGGTCTGACCGCCCAGGGCCAGGGTGCTGATCGATAGCGTATTTCCGGCCGCGTTTGGATCCACACCAAGCGGGGCGACGCTGATGGTCACGAAATTCGTTCCCGAGATGGAAACGTTTCCCCCCATCGATGCGGTTACATCGCTTCGCAGGGCCAGCACGCCGCCGGTCATGTTGATGTTCGCGGTGGCCAGGGCGTTGGCGGCGTAGGCGGTGAGGTTGCCGCCG
>JBBRTW010000645.1:0-2607 GCA_038244055.1 Tepidisphaerales bacterium
AGCCCGAACGTGGTCACGGGCAGGGGTCCGGTGTTGGCCAAGTCGGTACGCTCAAAAATGGTGTCGCGCAGGCAGGGGGGGAGGGCGGGCCGGATGCCGAGATTTACGTAAGGTTTCTTCTTGGGCGGCTCGGGAGTTTGCGCCTGGCATCCCGCCAGTGCCATGCCCAGCAGTGCGATGAGCACCGCGCAAGGCGCGATCCCAAATAAACGCCGCATCAATCGGCCAGTCTCACGCTTGTTCATCAGGTGCAAATCATGGTGCATAAAGGGGCCTCCCGAACGTATCGGTCTGTTTTCCCCGCCCCCTGCGATGCTTCGCGGGCTCCGCAACCCGCGATATTTCTCAACCGGCGGCTTCTTCCTTCACGACCTGCGCCTTCATCGGCCGGGGCTTGGCGATCGGCGATTGTCTCTTATGGCCGCTCCTGCCGGACGGCTTTCCGTTCTCATCCTCAACGTGCCCGGCCGGCGACGGCTCGACGAAAAGCCGCCCCTGCCCGGGGACTTCATAGCGCTGCGCATCCAGCACGGCCTTGGCCTCATCCACGAGGTCTTCCAGGGTCTTGAACTGCCTGTATACACTGGCGAACCGCACATAAGCGACCTGATCCACCCGCCGCAAACGGTCGCTCACAAGCTGCCCAACCGCCGAACTGGGCACTTCCTTATCGTGCGTCTTAAAAATCTCGTCTTCGACTTCTTCGACAATCCGCAGCATCTCACCGGCCTCAACCGGGCGCTTGTAGCAGGCCCGCTCGAGCCCCGAGATGATCTTGGCGCGGTCCCAGGGCACCCGGCTGCCATCTTTCTTGATGACCGTGAGCTTGACCTGGTCTTCAATGCGTTCGTAAGTGGTGAAGCGCTTGTTGCAATGGAGGCATTCGCGCCGCCTGCGGATCGAGCGCCCACCCTCGCAAGCACGAGAGTCGATGACCTTCAAGCTCTCCTTGTCGGCGTCACAGAAAGGGCAGCGCATGAGCGGGGGAATGTACCGCGAAGGCAGCCAAAACGCAAAATTTGCGGCGAAATTGCGCGGGATACCCCTATCCCTTGTGTAGCACACGCTTAACGCGGTAGCCGCCTTACTCCCGCTCCTGAAGGCCGGAGGGAGCAAAGACCATGGACCATGGACCATGGACCATGGACCATGGACAAAAAAAGACCCGGCCGCCATCGCGACCGGGCCCGATACTGCTCGATGTTTCACCTGCCGCCCGAATCAGACCTTCAGCGGCGGAGTAATCCCGCTGGCCTCATAGTCGATCGTGATCTTGTCCTGGAGGATCTCCTGGATGACCACTTCGAGGTCCGTCTGCCCATCGCGGCGCTCGACCAGCGGGCGGGCGCCGTCCATGAGCTCCAGCATGCGCTTCTGGATCAGGGCGGTGAGTTTGAAGCGGCCGCCCATCTTGTGAACGATTTCGTCGGATTTGAGTGCTTCGATCATATTTTTCTTAGTGCCTCTAAAAGGGGTCTATTGGTTTTGTTTGCTGTTGTTGATACGGATGCGTTTGTTGTGTCTGATACTGCCACTGGCAAGTTTCATCTTGCCAGTACCGCCCAATGAGTGGCTTAAGGGAGTGGCTTACAGGCCTCCAGTACGCTCGAGTGTGATGATCTTGGCCAGTTGCTCCACGGCGCGGTCCAGGTTGTCGTTGATGACGAAGAAATCGAACGTCCGCGAGCCCTTGGCCATGTGAATCTCCCGCCGGGCGGCGCGGAATCTTTTTTCAATATCCTCCGCCTCATCCCGGCCGCGATCGAGCAGGCGCTGCTTCAATGTCGGCCCATCGGGCGGCAGAATGAATACGAGCAACGCCTCCGGATACTGATACCGCACCTGCATCGCCCCCTGCACATCGATTTCCAGGAGCACATCCTTGCCTTGCGCCAGGTAATCCAGCGCCGGGTGGGTGGGGGTGCCGTAGTAGTTCCCGTGAACCTGCGCGTACTCCAGAAATTCATCCCCATCGAGCCGGCGGAAAAACTCATCGGCCGTCACATGATCGTAGCGCTTGCCCACCGCATCGGCCGGCTCCTGCGGGCGGGTGGTGGCGCTGACGATGTACGCCACATCCAGTTTCGTCTCCAGAAGGCGCGAGATCGTGCTCTTGCCGACCCCCGAAGGGCCAACCAGCACGATCAGCAGGCCATGTTGTTTGGAATCTTTGGACATTGGAAACAATTCAACGCTCATCGATCAGCGCACCTGACAGGCTATCCCATCCGCGATGCCGATCCACGAGCCCTTACTCCACATTCTGCACTTGTTCCTTCAACCGGTCGATCGCCCCTTTGATCTCCACGATATGCCGGGCGATCTGGGCATCGTTCGCCTTGCTGGCGATCGTGTTCGCTTCACGCAGCATTTCCTGGGTGATGAAATCGAGCTTGCGGCCGGCATGTTCGCCGCTCCGGCAGGATTGCTCGAACTGCGCCAGGTGAGCCGTCAGACGCTGGATTTCCTCGGCGATATCCGCCCGCTCCGCGAAGACCGCGACTTCCTTCAAGAGATCCGATGCGTTCACCTGCAACTCCGCCTTGCTGATCAGCGTGTTGACGCGCTGGCCGAGCCGGCGGTGATAATCCTCGATCACAAACGGCG
>JBBRTW010000646.1:0-2604 GCA_038244055.1 Tepidisphaerales bacterium
CAAAACCGCCCGACGCGGGCGGCGGGAAGGCGGACGAAATTGAAATCGTGTACCCTAACATCGAAGCCATCCGACTCGACCAGTGCATGGGAAATCAACCCTAACGGCGGAAATCAACCGGACAGTAGTGATCCGCAATCCGAAATCGATGCGATAGGATTGACATGCGATTGCCCTGAACTCCCCATTGAAGCCGGGCGATTTGTGTTGCCGTTATATCCCCCGGCATGGTATTCATACCTGACACCTCTGCAACCGGAGCCGCCGCTAATGAATTCTTGTTATATCGCGACTATTCCAATCCCGCGCCGACGCGGCTTTACGCTGGTCGAGCTGCTCGTCGTAATCGGAATCATCGCGCTGTTGATCTCCATCCTCCTCCCCGCCCTCAACCGCGCCCGCGAGCATGGCCAGCGCGTCACCTGCGCCGCCCAGATGCGCGAGATGACCACGGCCTGGCAGATGTACTCAACCGAAAACAAAGGCCTGCTCGTCCCCTGCAGCACCGATGCCCTGGGCTGGATCCAAACCGGCAATACCGAGCAGGCGCTGATGGATGGCCTGCTTTACAAATACCTGACGACCATCAAGGTCTACCATTGTCCGTCCGATCCGGTGCAGACGCGCTTCTCGACCTATTCGATGAACGATTACCTGTGCGATCCGGGGAACTATCGCGAGGCCGCCAAGTGGAAGATCCTGAAGATGGCGCAGATCAAGCGGGCTTCGGATACGGCCGTGTTCATCGAGGAGAACGACCCGCGCGGCTACAACATGGGAGGCTTTTATGAGGATTATCCGATCAATGTCAGCCCCGGCATGTGGGTGGATTTCGCCGCCTCGTGGCACCAGAGCGGGATGAACGTGGCCTTCGCCGATGGGCATGTGGACTGGTGGCGCTGGGATGACAAGCGCACGGTTCAGCTTTCAGGATTCTTCACGACACAGGCGGGGAACCCCGATTTGGACCGTCTGCGCAATGCGCTGGTGACCTGGCCACAGCAGCATTAGCCCGAATAATTCAGATGAACCACGAAATACACGAAGGGCACGAAGAAGACCGGAGAAGAGTAGAACTGTAATTCGCGCAACGTGCAGTTCACCGTTTACCGCGCAACGCGCAGTTCACCGTTCACCGACTTTTTGACTGTAAGTCCTTGGGCTCATTCCTCTTCGTGCATTTCGTGTTTTTCGCGGTGAATAATCTGGTCTAAGCATGGCACCCAGGATCTGCATGGCACCACGGGGGACTCAACAAATCGCATCCGCCAGGTTATGTTTGTCTGTCACCTCAACTTTACAGGAGATCGCATGAACACCTCCCGTCGCTCATTGCTCAAGGGAATCGCCGGCGCTTCGGCGGCCGGGGCGCTGGCTTCGACCCTTTTCAAGCCGTTCAACGTTCGCGCGGCCGACAAGGCGGATGCGCAGAATCTGGTCACGGGCAAAGATGCCCATAAATATGAGGTGATCGATAACTGGGCCAAGCTGCCGGCCGACTACAAGTTCGGCAATACGCATAGTGTGGTGGAGACGGCCGATGGGCGGATTTTCGTGCATCACCAGAACGGCGGCCCGGATTCGGTGGCGGTGTTCGATCCCGATGGGAAGTTCATCAAGTCGTGGGGCAAGGAATACATCGGCGGGGCGCATGGCATGCAGCTTCGCAAGGAGGAGGGCGGGGAGTTCCTGTATTTGGCCGCCACGGGGCAGCACCTGGTGGCCAAGACGGACCTGGAAGGAAAAGTGATCTTCAAATTCGGCTATCCCGCGGATGCGAAGAAGGCGGATGGGACGCCCGTCTACGCGGAGTCGAAAGACGCCAAGACCGGCAAGGCCCGCCCGGCCGATGCGACTTTCGTGCCGACCAACATCGCCTTCAACCCCACCGATGGCTCGTTCTACGTCAGCGATGGCTACGGCTCATGCTACGTCCACCGCTACAACGCCAAGGGGGAATATATGAGCACCTTCGGCGGCCGGGGCTCGACCGAAGGACTGCTGAGCTGCCCGCACGGCATCCTGACCGACACCCGCGACCCGGCCAAGCCGTTGCTGGCGGTGGCGGACCGGTCCAACGAGCGGATCAGCTATTTCGATCTCGAAGGCAAATTCGTCAAGGTCGTCAAGCCGACCACCACCAAATCCAACGAAGGCACACCCTACGGCCACCCCTGCAACTTCGATCAGCGGGGTGAGTACCTGGTCTGCCCGGGGCTCAAGGGCGTCGTCTCGATCCTCGACAAGGACAACAACGTCTACACCTACCTCGGCGATAACCCGGACAAGGGCGCGCGCGGGAATAACGGATTCGCCCAGGATAAGCTGATCCCCGGCTTCTTCGTCGCGCCGCATGGGGCCTGCTTCACCAAGGCGGGGGATGTGCTGGTGGGTGAGTGGTTGAAGTATGGACGGGTGACGAAACTAAGGCATTTGGCGTAATCCGTTGACGCAATCCAACGCGAAGGCGTGTAACTCCCGTTTTCGGCACTTATGCCGCCCGTTGGCTCCAGAATTCGGCCCAAAGTCCGCTGTAGTCGAGGCACCGCAGTGCCGTAATGTTCTCCGCATGCTCGGGTGTCCAGCGGGCGCTGTTGAGTTTGA
>JBBRTW010000647.1:0-2587 GCA_038244055.1 Tepidisphaerales bacterium
GGGGTGAGGGTCTTTTTGCGGCGAAAGCAGGAAGTTTTTCCACACCGCCGAAGACCCTCACCCTAACCCTCTCCCGAGTACAGGAGAGGGGACCAGATCATTTGCGGGGCAGGTAGGTCGCATTGGTCGCAAATTCCGCCGAGCGGGTCGCAAGCGCATGATTAACCTTGACGCGTGGCGCTGCCCGCTTTACTTTGGCGATGGTCTGTTGATTCGCGCCCGGCGCACCCGGGGCGGGCACATCCAGTCGGCACCGCGGGGCCGATACCTTCCAGGAGATTGTCCATGCAAATCCAACCTTACATTTTCTTCGACGGCCGCTGCGACGAGGCGATCGAGTTCTACAAGAAAGCGCTCGGGGCCAAAGTGACGATGCTCATGCGCTTCAAGGACTCGCCATCGCCGGCCGATCACGGCAGCGCTGAGAAGGTGATGCACGCGAGCATCCAGATTGGCGAGACGACGATTCTCGCATCCGATGGGCGCTGCACCGGCAGGCCGGAATTCCAGGGGTTCGCGCTGTCGCTGACGGTGGCCGATGCGGCCGAGGCGACGCGAATGTTTAACGCCGTCGGCGAGGGCGGGAAGGTGCAGATGCCGCTGGCCGAGACATTTTTCTCGCCGCGGTTTGGAATGGTGGGGGACAAATTCGGCGTGTCGTGGATGATTTATGTGGTGCCGGCGAAATAGCGGATGATCGGCGCTGCGGGTGTCAACTCGGCACGACGTGGGCATCATCCAAATCCGTTTTCTCTTCTTCGTGCCCTTCGCGCGCTTCGTGGTTCATTTCTTCGCTTCCCCGCGCAGTGTCGCCGGCAGCATGCCCAGCGCCAGGATGAGGAGTACGCCCATGCCCGTCAGTAGCCCGCGCGAGAGGTGATGCAGCTTCTGGAACGACTCCGAGTTCGATTGGCCGCCGGCGCGCAGGCCTTCCATCTGCGGCACGAGGAACTGGTGGTAGTAGACAGCGCCCAGGGAGGCCAGGGCGAGGGCGATGAAGAGGGCCATCGCCATTTTCCGCCGCCCGGCCAGATAGACGATGAATGACCCGACCAGCGCGACGCAGCCGCAGGCGAGTTGATAGGGTCCGAACAGGACGAACAGGCGGCTGGTGACGGTGCCGGCCAGGTCGCGCTGTTCGGGGCCGAGCAGTTTGAACACAGCGCCGGCATAGATCGCGATGGAAACGATCCCCCCCAGCCAGACGCCGGCCGCCAACATGACCAGTATGCTGCCGATGCATTTCATGGCGGTAGTTTAGCATTGGTTCGCGTTGGGTGCCACGGCCGGGGGCGGCGGGGGAGGAGGGGGTGTGGGGACGAATTTTGGGAGGAAGTATTGGCAGGAGGGGCGGCCGTTTTATGCGGTGGCGGCGGTGAGGGGGTAGGGGGAGAGCAGGGATGCGGCCGTTCGGCTAGATCGGTATGGCCGCGTATATCGAATCGTAAATCTCAAAATGGTCATCAAAAATCTGGCCGTAGTTCGAGCCTCTTTCGGGAACATCGTTGCTGCGCAGACCGGTGACGTACATTGCTTTATCCACGGCCCAACCAATGTCGCCTCCGAAAACGGTCCGGTCGAACATCTCGGAAAAGGTCTCATTCATTACAAAAACGCCGCGTCGAGCCAACACCGCGAGAACCGCGCACGCAGGAACGATGGAGATGCCACGCGGGTCGCGAAGCGACTGCAATATCGGCTCAATGAATATCGCGGGTCGCTTCGCCATCGCCATACACAGGCCAAGAAGCCGCTCGCGCCATGACGCGCCGGTAATCATCGCCGCGACAACCTCGTCGGGCACCGATGGCGCAAGCGCAACGATGGTTGTGATCGCCTGCCGGTGGGCTTGGTCGTGGCGATTCGGGTGGATGAGGCACAGGTATGCGCCTTCGGTCTTTTCAAAGACGTCGTCTTCAGTCATGGCGTACTCAACTAACATCATAAACGTCATCATCATGATACCCGACCAGAAGCAGCAGGTCCCGCCGGCGCACCAATGTCCGGACCGCCGGAATCACCGCGGCCTTCTTAAGCACCCCGGTCCAATCCAGTTTTGGAAATTCCGCCTTGTCGAGCTTGAGACTTTCATTTCTCACTAAGTCGAAGTCGCCCAGTTTGGAAAGTTGATCGCCATCGGAGCAATCAAAGGTACCCTTCTTCAGATGCTTAAAGCCAAACAAGGTCATTGATACGAACGCCACTTCGCGGGGTGTGTTTGGCGCGAGGTAACTGTTGTTCCACTCGATGTACACGGCATGGATGGTTTCCGGAATGTGGGACAACTGCCCTCGCATCCAGTCGGAAACTTCGGCGGTTGCGATCTTCGCGGTTTTCATGATTGAAATCGGAAAGGGGACGTGAGTTTTCGCAGGCCTGAGTGCGTATCGCGCCGACATGCTTATCCCCGCCGATTGGCGATTGTTGGCGAAGGAAGCCGATTTTCGGCGGGTCTAAGCATGGCACCATGCCACCCATGGCACCATGGCACCCAGAAAAGGCGATTGCAGGCGGAAAGTTGGTTGATCATGGGAAGAGTCCTTTGACCTTGCACGCCTCGGCCACTCTCGAAATCGCGATCGTATAC
>JBBRTW010000648.1:0-2542 GCA_038244055.1 Tepidisphaerales bacterium
CATCGGGCGAGAAGCGCGGGCGGGTGTCATCATTGCCGCGAGTGAGGCGGAATTCCTCGGCGGTGAGGAAGTCGTAGAGGAAGATATGGCGCTGGCCGTTGTCGCGGTTGGAGACGTAGGCCAGGCGTTTGGAATCGCGCGACCAGGTGAGATGCGATTCGACGGCGGCGGTGCGGGTGATGCGGAGGGCTTCGCCGCCATCGCGCGAGGAGGCGACGAAAACTTCACCGTGGATGATCACGCCGACTTTCTTGCCATCGGGGGAGACGGCCAGATCGTCGAAGACGCCGGTGAAGGCATGGTGCTCGCGCTCGGGGGCGGTGGATGCGCCGCGGAGCTTGATGGGAACGGGATGGGCGTCTTTTGCGGCGATGTCGTAAACCCAGAGCGCGAAATCGCGCTCGAAGACGATGAACCGGCCATCGCGGCTGATGCCGGGGAAGTGGAGGCGGCCGTCTTTGAAATGGGTGAGCTGGGTGAGCTGGCCATCGGGTGTGCGCGAGTAGAGGTTGAAGGGTGTGGCGGGGGGAGGAGATGGCTGCGTTGCGGGTTTTTTGGCTGCGATAGAAGACGAAGAAGAAGACCCCTCACCCCCACCCTCTCCCACGGGCGGGGTGGCTTTTTCGGCTTGGAGGGTTTTTTGGCCGCCCTTGGGAGAGGGAGTTAGACCAGCCTTAGGAGAAGGAGAAAGACCTGTTGCAGTCGAGGGCGATTGGTCGGAGACGAAGTAGAGTGTTTTTCCATCGGCCGACCACATAGGCCAGAGATTGCGGGCGTTGTTCCGGGTGAGGAGCTCGATGTTTTCGGGGTGGGCCATGTCTCTAGCCAGGGCGATATCGGTCTGGTCGGCGTGGGAATGGCCGTTGCGCCACCATGTTCGGTTGGACATTCCATTGATGCAATAGGCGATGGCAATTCCATCGGGGGCGGGGGCGGGATAGAACTCGCTGAGGTATTTCTCGCTCAGCACCGGCATGGGCGTGCCGCCATCGGCGCGGATGCGGTAGACATCACCCACGGTGGAAGCGACCTCGCCGGCGGTGGTGGTGAAGTAGAGGTACTTGCCATCGGGCGACCAGGCATCGAGGGCATCAGGGACATCGCTGAAGGTCAGGCGCTGCACCTGGCCGGTCTCGAAGGTGAGGATGTAAATGTTGGCCGAGTCGCCGCGGCTGGAGACGAAGGCCAGGCGCTTGCCATCGGGGGAGTAGAGCGGCCGGGATTCGGCGGCGGGGTTGGCGATGAGCAGGCGGGCATCGCCGCCGGTGGTGGGGACGGTCCAGATATCGCCGGAGCTGATGAAGGCGATCTCCGAGCCATCGGGGGAGAGGCTGGGCTCCATGAGCGTGGGCACCGAGAGCACGGGCGCGGTGGCGGGCTGGGCCCTGGCGAAAAACGGCGTGAGCAGGATGACGGCGCAGAGCAGGCGCGGAAGATGGCGCATGAGACGGGCTCCGATGGGAGGATGATGAATTGGAGAGATCGCGAAATGAAACATGCCCGCGGATTGTACTCCGTGGACGGGCGAATGGGCGAATGGCTCAGGGTGTTGACAGCAACGCGATTCGCCCGGAAAACGGCGGGTTATGACATCGGCGGAACTGGCAAGGCGGATCGATCACACGATTCTCAAGCCCGAAGCGCAGGCGACGGAGATTCACCAGTTGGTGGCGGAGGCGATCCGATTCCGGTTCGCGGCGGTTTGCATCGCGCCGGCGTGGGTGGGGAAGGTGGCGGAGATGCTCAAGGGGTCGGGCGTGGCCTGCTGCACGGTGATCGGGTTTCCACATGGGACGAGCCGGCCGACTGTTAAGGCGATCGAGGCGGTGGCGGCGGTGAAGGAGGGGGCAAGGGAGATCGATGTGGTGGCGTTTCTGCCGTTTTTGATGAATCTGGACGTGGATGCGGCCAAGGGGGAGTTGATGGAGGTCGTGCGGGCGGCGCGGGCGGTCCGGCCGGAGGTGGTGGTGAAGGTGATCGTGGAGTCGGCGCTGCTGATGACACTGGGCGCGGAGAAGGGGGAGAAGGCGATCGAATCGGCGTGCAGGGCGGTGAGGGAATCGGGGTGCGATTTCATCAAGACATCAACCGGTTTCCACCCGGCCGGCGGCGCGAGCGTGGAGGCGGTGCGGCTGATGAAGAAGCATGGGGAGGGTATTCTGATCAAGGCATCGGGAGGGATTCGGGACTTGAAGACGGCGCTGGCGCTGATCGAGGCGGGGGCGGATCGGCTGGGGATGTCGGGGGGGGTCGGAGTTTTGGATGAATTGGAGAGGGCGGGGATCGCATAGCCTTTCGTCAGAGTGGATTGACGATTTTGAGTGCGCCGAACTTCTGGCCGGTACTCATGTCCTCGCTCCAAAGTTCGTCGCAACCGGCGGCTTGAGCCGCGCTGACAATCAAGGCGTCCCAGAATGAAATGGACGAAGACCCGTGAAGTTGGGCGGCCGCGAGAATCATCGATGGAGTAACTTGCACGGTGTCGATGAAAACCCTACTCATCGTACAACTCGCCGCGATTCCATTTTTGCCCGCCGGAATC
>JBBRTW010000649.1:0-2530 GCA_038244055.1 Tepidisphaerales bacterium
CCCGCCTCTTTCATCCACTCCGCGCAGTCGGCCCCGGTATAGTCGAATCCGCCGGGGGTTTCGATCAACATATTCAAGCTCATCATCAGCCCGAACGCGTTGGTCGAGCGATCGTCATCGATGATGGCTTCGTAGACAATGAAAGCGCCGCCCTCCGGCAGGGCTTCATAAGCTTTGCGCACCAGCATGCGTTTTGTTTCCAGATCCCAGTCGTGCAGAATGTGGCCCATCATGACCACATCGGCTTTGGGCAGCGGCTGATCGAAGAAACTGCCCGGCGAGAATTTGACGCGGCCCGAAAGTCCGTTGGCTTTGACGTAATCCTCGAAAATCGGTCCGACCTGGGGCAGATCGAATCCAGTTCCCTGGATATGCGGATTGGTCAGCGCCACCTGGGTTATCAGGTCGCCCTGCGCGGTTCCGACGTCCACCGCAGCGTGGTAATCGCTCCAGCGGAACTGGCGGGCGATCGCCAGGTTTCCTCCGTGGCTCACTCCCGTCATGGCCTGGAGGAACTCTTTTAATCGCGCTGGGTCGGCATAGAGAATCTCGAAAGGGTTGGGGCCGCCGTCTTTCGTTTCGTTTTGCGGGAGTCCGCTGCGCAGCGCGGTCGTTAGATTACCCCAAAACGAATAGAGACGATGGTTGGCCATCTCGAGGATTCCGCCGATGTAGGACGGCTTGCGCTTGTCCAGGAAAAACTCGGTGGATGGCGTGTTGTAGTAACGCCCCTCCCGGCGTTCGAGAAATTTCAGCGCCACTAACGCATCCAAGAAATCGCGCGCCGATCGCGGATGGAGACCCAGTCGCGATTGAAGCGCTGCCAGGTCCCCCGGGTCTTTCGCCAGTTCCGTGAATAACTCCATTTCCACGGCGCTCAATAGGGTCTTTGATGCCCAGAAACCCAGGCCCACTTGCAGAATTTGATCGGGATTCGGTTGGTTCATATGGTTTCCTGCTGGAGAGACAAGCGAGTAGTATAGCAACTCGGCGGGGGTTCTGATCGGCGCGAAGCACTGCTTCAATGCGAGCGATTCGGAGGGCCCAACTGCTTGAACAAGCTTAGTGTTTTTCTTCGTCGATCGAGATCTTGAGGGCCCGTAGGAACTTCTGGTCCTGTGATGTGAGCTTGATCTTGCTCAGCCTGCGGCGGCCGGATTCGGGTGTTGTCGGCTCCAGTTCTACCGTTTCGCCCTCGTCCTCGCCATCGTCTTCGTTGTCCTCGCGCTTGTTGAAGCCGATGGTGGCTTCGAGGACCAGGAAGACATCGTAGCCGGCGCGTTTGATCTCGCCGATCGCTGCTGCGATACGGTCGGAATCGGAAAGGGACTCGTTGATGGCATCGCCGAGTTCCTTCATCAAATCCTTAAGCCGGTCGTCCAATTTTGTCGCTCTCCCCTGCCGCTTACAGCATATCACCATATCAATCAGGGGCCGCCCATTTCTGCCGTTTCCTGGGCCCCTGTCTGTTAGGATGAAACCGATGGGCCAGTTGGTTTCAAAGTTTCTCAGCCATGTGCTGCCGGGCATCATACGCCCGCTGCATGCGCTGTGGAATGAGGTGATTGGCTTTCTATTCCTTGTCTTCGCAGTGGTGGCCGGATTCTATGTGTTCCGAGCGGTGCGCGACTTTGAAGGCGACATCGAAGGCTTGGTGCATATCGTGTTCCCTTCTCTCTTCGGTCTGGTGATGGGTTACTTCGGGGTGTCTTCGTTCTGGCGCGCTCGAAAGATCTCGCGTTCATGAGCGAGCCTCCCGCCCCCCGGCCACGCAGCGAACAACCCGGCGAGTTCCCTTACACTCGCGGCATCTATAAGGACATGTACCGGGCGCGACTCTGGACCATGCGCCAGTACGCTGGATTCGGCTCCGCGGAAGAGAGCAACCGGCGCTATCGCTATCTGCTCTCGCAGGGAACCACCGGACTTTCCGTGGCGTTCGACCTCCCCACGCAGATGGGCCTCGACCCCGACCATCCGCTGGCCGCCGGCGAAGTGGGCAAGGTGGGTGTCTCCATCGCCTCCATTGCCGACATGGAACGCCTTTTCGATCAGATTCCGCTCGAAAAAATCAGCACCTCGATGACGATAAACTCGACCGCAGCGATTCTGTTATCGCTCTACGTGCTGGTGGCGCGAGGTCAGGGAGCCGATGTCAAGAAGCTCAACGGCACTATTCAGAACGACATTCTGAAGGAATATATCGCGCGCGGCACCTATATCTATCCGCCGCGCCCGGCGATGCGTATCATTACTGATCTGTTTCGGTGGGCTGGCGCCGAAATGCCCGAATGGAACACGATCTCGATCAGCGGCTATCACATCCGCGAGGCTGGCTCGACCGCCGTGCAGGAAGTCGCGTTTACGCTCGCTGACGGTATTGCTTACGTCGAAGCCGCGGTCG
The DNA here is from genome assembly GCA_038244055.1 of Tepidisphaerales bacterium. Taxonomy (GTDB): domain Bacteria; phylum Planctomycetota; class Phycisphaerae; order Tepidisphaerales; family Tepidisphaeraceae; genus DASPKW01. The sequence continues at coordinate 2,405 of JBBRTW010000649.1, forward strand.
AAGCCGGACTCGATGTGGATGCGTTCGCACCCCGGCTCTCATTTTTCTTCAACGCCCACAATAACTTCCTGGAAGAGATTGCCAAGTACCGCGCGGCCCGGCGCCTGTGGGCCCGCATCATGAAGG
>JBBRTW010000650.1:0-2530 GCA_038244055.1 Tepidisphaerales bacterium
CGCTGCGCTGTAAGGGGGGGGCGGCGGAAAGAAAAATGCGTGGACGGAGTACCGACGGGTGTGTTGCTCCCCTCCGACCGCGGCCCAGGAAAGCACCGTCCCGCCATCCCGCGAGGGGCGAAGGATGGATCAGCGCACGATCTTCAATCCCGGCCGGGCGCTCTGCAGGTCTTTGATGCACGCGTCGGTGACACGTGTGCCGTAGAGGATCAGCGTAGTCAGCGCCTTCAGCCCGCAGTCGGGGCGGGCGAGTTCCTTGAGCAGCAGGTCGGCGTTGACGGCTTCGCCCATCTCGATCTCCGTTACATTCGACAGGTCGGCCCCACGAAACGCCTCGGCCGCGCCGACATCTTCATTCGCGGGCCAGTTTATGGTCACATGAATCGGCCCCGGGATTCGAGCCAGGTGCCGCAGCGCCGCCCGCGAGGGGGCATGGTTGAGGATCACGCCGCTCCCGCCGCTGCCTGCGCCGATCACCTGCGCACAGGCCCCAAACGCCTTCCGGTCCTCCTCCACCCGCCACTTCCAAACCCCCCACCCCGCCCCCACCGTGATCCCCGCGACAATCAAGAAGAACAACACCGTCCCCGGCCGCACCCACCGCCACAGCCGTTTGATCCCTTTGCCCCGCTCTGCATACCCCAGCACCAGCGCGGCCGGGCTCGGCGGATTCGGCCCAGTCCCCGCGGGCGCGGCGGCGGCCGGCGCGACATCTTCCAGGCGGGCCGGGAGATCGCCCTCCGCCTTGGCGGTGGGAATTGGATCGGTCGGCAACTTGGACATCAACGAAGTATAGCACGCGTGGCGGTTCCAGTGGTTGAAACCCTTGGCCGTCTTTGGAACATTGGCATTTCCACTCCCATTTGAATTTGTTTCGGATTTCGAGATTCGGATTTCGGATTTGCGGCCGCACTATCCCATCTGACATTTGCCGTTTGGCATTCGAAATCCCCGCCCCCTTACTCGACATCGGAATGTCGAGCTACATTTCCAACTGGCAACTCCCGACAACCAACCGTATCCTCCCCCCAATCATGCCCCGCATCGGCATCTTCGCCAATCCCATCGCCGGCAAAGGGCGCGGCCGGCGTCTGGCCGAGTCCCTGCGCGAGCGCTTTGAGCGCCAGGGGTGGTCGGCCGACGTGTTTTTGGATCATCCTGGGCAGGCCGGGGACAAGAAGGTGGAAGCGCTGACGGCCGCGGTCTCCATCGGGGGCGATGGCACGCTCCGCAGTGTCGTCGAGCGGCTCACGCACAACGGCCAGACCGCCGGCCCGGGCGTGCTGATCGTCCCCATGGGCACGGCCAACCTGATGAGCCGCCACCTGGGGATCGCCCTGGGCATGCGCGATGTCGAGGAGCGCGCCGTCCGGGCCATCGCCGCGCGGAACATCGCCCCGCTGGATATGGCGATGGTGAACGGCCGGATCTTTTTGCTGGTCGTCGGTGTCGGCATCGATGGGGCGATCGTGCATGCGCTGCATAAGGTGCGCACCGGGCCGATTGGGATGATGAGCTATGTCCTGCCCGCCTTCCACAGCCTGTGGCACTTCGATTTCCCCGCGCTGGAGGTGGAGGTGGATGGGAAGAAGATGTTCCACGCGGACCAGTCGATCGCGTTTGTCGGCAACATCCCCGAGTACGGTACGGGCTTCCCGATCCTCCCCCACGCCCGCCCCGATGATGGCCTGCTCGATGTCTGCATCCTCCCCGCCCGCTCACCGCGCGATCTCTTCCGCCACGCGCTCTTAACCATGGTCGGCGAACACCACCGCGGCGAAGGGGTGTTGTACGCCCGAGGCAAACACATCCGCATCACCTCGTCAACACCCGCGCCGGCCCAGGCCGATGGCGACCCGGCCGGCTTCACACCCATCGAGATCCAGATGCTGGAGCAGCGGGTGGATTTTCTGCGGCCGGGGTGAGGGAGGGGGGAGGCGTGAAACAAGAAGACATGAAACATCAGGAGGGGCGTTGAGGTTTACCAGAACCCCACCGGCCCGAGCGATCACCCCTCGTACGCCCGGGATGACTCCTATTCGATCGGTGAGAGCGTGCCCGTCGTCATTCAGGGGAATATCGCGGTTAGTTTGCCGGTGCGCGATTTTCTGCGCCCGTGACACCATCGCAGATAAAGGCCCATCCGTTCTTCTCTTATTCGTGTCCATTCGTGTTGATTCGTGAACGGCCTCTCTTTTTCGAAGCCCGGTTGAATCACGGAGAGCACCGAGGTCACGGAGAATACAGAGAAATGCAAGGACAAAGCATTGTATTTCTTCTCTGTGCCCTCCGTGTTCTCCGTGCCCTTTGTGAACTCCTGGGAGGTCAATCGCGCAGAGAGTTCTTCAGCAATGACATCGCAATCCCCGCCGTTCGATCCGATGCGCCGGGGCTTTCCAACCGCTTCACCAGTTCGCCCAATGCCTTCCGCTGTGCATCGAGTTTCTCGGGATGCCGCAGCAGGTCGATCGCATATTCCGCCGTCGGCATGATGCTCCCATACCAGGGGATGAACTCGGGCGCAACGTGC
>JBBRTW010000651.1:0-2513 GCA_038244055.1 Tepidisphaerales bacterium
GGAAATCGAGCTGCTGGCCGTCGTCATCCCCGATTGATACTTGAACTTGTCGCTGATCAGGTCCAGCATGCGCTGGCCAATCATCCCAAGCGATTCCCCCTCTCTCGGCCGGATTTGCTCCGCCAGCGTCCGCAGGTTCTGCGAATCGGCCACCGGCCCGGACATCTGCAAAAAATCCCACGAATCGTACCCCAGCCTGGCCGGGTCGATCGGATAGGTATCGGCCAAATCCTCCGGCGTCAGGCGAAAGCGCTGCGTCTCCACCACGCTCGTCGCCACGATGCGAATCTGCCGATGGAACGGATTGACCGTGAAGGCATGAACCGTATTCCCCAGCCAGTCAAAATAGGAGGTAATCACCGTTCGCGGCCCCACCGCCAGCGAAAACGACAACCGATGTTGATCCTCCTCCTGACGCGGACACATCCGAAGCTCCATGACGGATTCGGAGATGAGGTCGGAGTAGGATAGGTCGGTCGTGTGCGTAACTTTTAAAAGCATACGGCAATTTCGGGGGTTCGTATGCGGTTGGTAGAGAGAGTGTAGTCCGCCGAGCCCGGCCGCTGCAAGCGCGTTTGTCGGCCATTGCGGGCAACCGGACAAAGAGATGCGAAAACGCCCCCCGGTACTGTTAGCTATTCGTTACCCATTGGAACCAGAACGCGCGATTGTCCGCAGTCCGGGCAACGCTCCGGAGAGGCTCGGAGATCATAGCCGCAATACGCACACAGGCCACGACGAATGCGGCGGTTGGCGCGGATTTGAAGAAAGCCAAGGGACGCCAGGTATCGGACCACTGCCATCAACTGGATTCGAAATCGAATAGTCGCGGCCGTCGCGAAGCAGAGCACGCTCCAACAGACGAATGTCATATTGGAAATGAAAAACCCTGTTCGCCGTGACTCACGAGTGCTGACAGGAGCGTGAAGCGGATTCCAAAGCGGGATGGCGGTCAAGGCCACCACCATTAGATAGCGGCCCCACCGCGGCAACGAATGCCGCCGCAGCCATCGGAGCGGAAGACCCGCAGTCAACAACGCTGGAACCCACCATGGGATTATTACCAGCGGATCGGGATCACGGCGAAATTGAAACTCCCCGAGCAGCGAACTATCGCGGATTCCTCTGCACACGCGCCAACCCAAAGTCCCATCCTCGGGCAATCGCCAGTAGGAATAAACATCGCCTTCAAAGCAAAAGCAGTAGGAATCGTTTGGAGTGCTATAAACAAAGCACTCCGAAAGCCGAAAGGTCCCCCATCGGTAAACAATGAGGACAAACAGCAGCAGCGAAACAAACGTCGCACTATTGAGAAGATAGCTGGCAAGGCGTTTCATCATCGGTGCCGACCAGATTTATGACGGTGCGGCACAGGCGGAATGGCAAAAGTTGCCGGCGTAGAATAGTCGCCGGCGACTACTCATGACCATCCAGCCAAACTTCGCGAAATCGCTCATTTCGCTTTCGCCGGCACCGCCGCCTTCTTCAACTCCGCCAGCGCATCCTCCGCCTGTTTCTTCACCTTCGCATCCTTCACCGCCGCAATCACCGATTCCAAAGTCCCGGCCGCGTTCTTCGTCACCGCCTTGTCCTTGGTCTTGCCGAGGATCTGCACGATCGCCTGCCCCGCCTCGGCCGACACACCCTCCTCCTTCAAATACTTCTGCGCCATCGTCAGCGCATCGGCCGTCGCCGCATTGCCGAGACCCGACAGAATCGCCCGCTTCTCTTCCGGGCGCTCGGCCAGTTCCGCCGCCCTGGCAAACAGCGGCATGGGCTTATCGGCAGTGCCCGCCAGGCGAATGTACCCGCGCAGGGCCAGCACCTTGTGCGTCTTATTGGCGCTTGATTTGACGATGGTCAGCAGTTCATCGGCGGCCGCGCTGTCCGGCCAATCGGCCAGCGTTCGAATGGCCGCATCCTGCACATCCTTCTCCTGATCCGCCAATACCTTTTTCAGCGCCGCCAGCGCTTCACTCGAGGCGGCCGCCTTATAGAGCCGCACCAGCACCGCCCGCGCCTCGGCCGGCGCGCCTGCCATCGAGGCCGTCACCAGTTCCGCGTTCTTCTTCGCATCGCCCAGCCGCCGGAATGCAGCGCCCAGCGCCTCTTCCACCGACCCGCGATCGCCCGCCTCTTTGGGCTTGATCGCCAGCGCCACCAGCGCCTTCAAGTCCGCCGGCGCGGCGACCGGCCCGAGGCCCAGGATCGCCTCCTTGCGCACGCCCGCATCCGCATCGTTCAGCGCCAGTTCGAAACATCTCGCCGCCGCCCCCACGATCCGCCGCCCGGCCATCGCGCGAATCGCTTCGGCCTTGGTCTTGGGATCACCGGATGCAACCAATTTCACGACCTCCGCGCTGGCCGGCTCGCCATCGATCCGCAGCAGGCTTTCCCGCGCCGCCTTTTGATCATCGCCACCCTTGGCCGCCGAGTTCATCAGCACGGGGACGGCCGAGGCATCGCCGACATTGCCGAGCACTTCCAGCGCCGCCACGCGCACGATCGCCTGA
>JBBRTW010000652.1:0-2503 GCA_038244055.1 Tepidisphaerales bacterium
AGGTGGATTAAACGGTTGGAGAAATAAGTCATCCGTCTGATGCCTGAGCGCGGATGGGAACGCCATGCAGAGGCGCTGATGCACGCGATAGATGTTGCGCAGCCAGAGCCTGCCGGGACGGGGCCGGTCCGGATTGTCGCCTGTATTGATGAAGAGCGCCGACAGGTGCATCATTCCACCTCTTCGGGTTCGAGTCTGCGGCGGCGGGTTTCGATCGAACGGAAGGCGATGATCTCGCCGCGCTTGGCGATGATCTGGTCGCGATATTGCGGGTCCTCGGGGTTGATGCGGTCCAGTCCCATGCCAAGGCCATATTCGATCATCGTGACCGCGTCGTGGCAGAGTCGGCAGAGGGCGCGCAAATCCTCCTGCGCCTCATCCCCGCCGGCCCGGCGGTAGGTGATGTGCTGGACGGTGTTGCCCGGGGATTTGCAGAAGACGCACAGGCCGTGATCGGCATCGAGGCGCTGTTGCCGCCGCTTGCGGTATTCGATGTTGCCGTAATCGGCGCGGGTGCGGGGCGGCGCGGGGGTATGGCTCTGGCGGTGGCTGGCGATGCCAATCTGACCGTCCGCGCCAACCGTCCAGTGTCGGCGCTGCAACAGGCGCGGCTCGTGGCCCGGCACGTCAAAGGAGCGGGGGACATCGTACCAAACTTCCGCATCGGCCGGGGCAAGATCACCTTGCCGAGTGGATCGCCACTCGATGAGGGATTCCATCCCAGCGGGCGGCGGCTCTTCGCGGGTTCGCGGCCGCCACGGCACGGACCGCAAGGCCGCATCGAGATCGGGAAACGCGCCGGTATCGGCTTCGTCGATTCGGCCCAGCAGCGGCACCGAAACCGGGCAGGACTTGCGGCCCAGATAGATCGGCCAGATCGGATTCAGGAGGGCCATTCGCAATTGCTGGATCAAACCCGCATCGCCCAGCAGCGCCACCAGAAAACTGGCATCGCAAAGGTATTCCCGCCGCGTGAGCATGGCCCCCGGTTTGGTCTTACCCCTTTTCTCCGCGATCTGCATTTCCATCCCCGCGCCGACGGTGTGGTAATCCCACCAACGGACGCCGGGCCGGTCGATCCTGACGCCCATCGCAAGGGTATTGAGTTCCGCGAGCCGGTGCCGCGCATCGTGGCGCGAAACACCCAGCGCAGCGCAGCAGAGGCCGAGAACGCCCGACTTGGTCGGAGCCTGGCCCGTCCGGCGGATGACGAACTTGGATTGCTGATCGCCCCATGATTGCAGGGGACCTTCGAGGCGAAGCAAGAGTGTATTGGCATCCATCGCGTCTCCTCTCACTTCACGGCGACCTTCTGAACTTCCTTCCAGTCGAAACCGATCTCTTTGACGATCCGGGCCACCAGGTCATCGAGTGATGCCAGGTCCTGATCGGCGCACCCCATTTCTTTGCCGTCCAGCGTGTGGGTGAGGCGGTGGCGGAGATTGGGCGAGAACCAGAAACGTTTGTGCGTGTCCGCCTTGCCATAGCCGGTATCCAGGTCGTGGGCGTACTGGCCAAGCTGGGCGATGCTCTGCGAGACCAGGTCGCGCGGCCCCTTGCTCGGCACTGGCGAGGCGAAGGCGTTGGCGTAACTGATCGGCGTGCCGGCCTCCTTCTTGACCTCCACGATAATTCCGTCCGGGGGATTGTGGGCCGCGAAACTGTTCTGCTTACCGGTGGGGCTGGTCAGCGCTGCGGCGCGGAGAAACGCGCCCACGGTATGGGCGGCGAGAAAATCTTTGTTGCCCTTGAAGCCAACAAGATTCTGCACTAGCGTTTCCCAATGGATGGAGAAGTATTTGTAGAAGCAGGCCGAATTGAACATAGCTTCGTCGACAAATCCCGCCCCTGCATCGCTACCCGGCATGTCGTCGGCGGCGACATAGTAGTCCACTTCCGGGCGGGCCTCGTGCGTGGAAATCGCATGTGCAACCTGCAACGATGCCTCAACCGTGGTGTCGGTCAGGACGCCGGTTTCCAGCATCCGACCGGACATTGCCATGTCCGGGACCGCGACCAGACTGGAAATGAGCTTGCCGCATTGGTCGGCAAGCTGCTCTGCTTCTGAGTCACTATTCTGGAGCAGCGCGGCAATCTGCTCGATGGCCTCCTGCGTCGTGTAGACCAGCATGTCGCTCTTGCTCTCGTCCTTGGGTGCGACGCCGCATTTTGCGAGGATCTTGGCCGCCCGTTTTCTCGCATCCGGCTTTCCCTTGACGTTGTCCGCGATGAGGCGCGCCAGTTGGCGCGTGCGAATGCCGCCGCGCAGCCGGGCAAACTGCTCGCTGGTACGAATGCTCCGCTTGAGACACTGGCTGGAGATGCGCGAGCGCATCACGCCGCCGAAGTAGCAGGTCTTGGGCGCGCCCAGATCATCCCGGTTAAGGTTTGAGGGGCTGTGGTTCTGTATCGCATGAATCTCGATCAGCATGTGCGGTTCTCCTTGCGGGATGTTCAGATTTCCAATTGGAGGTATTCTCTGGCCCATTTCTCGCGGGTTTCC
>JBBRTW010000653.1:0-2485 GCA_038244055.1 Tepidisphaerales bacterium
GCGCATCCTGGAGGTCGGTCAGCTGTCGAGCGAACGGGTGGACCCCGGGGCCGCCAATGCCCCCGCGGGGAGTTCAGTGGTCATCAGCGCGAAAGTGAATGGCGAGTATCGCGGGCCGGTGACGCTGGCTCTGGCACCCCCGTTGGTTTTGCGGGCGGAGTCGCCGGCGACCGTGACGCCTCCGCCGATTCGTGCCACACTGGAAAAGTTGCAGGCCCGGTGGCAGCAACCGACGGATCTATCAACCCAGCCATGGGAAATCCGCGCCGCTGCCGAGCGCACCCGCGCGGAGATGCTGGCGGATTTGAATAACTTCCTTGCGGGGCAGATTCCGCCGCAGGAAATGGCATGGCAACTCATATCAGGAACGAATGCTGGCGGGCGGTTCCCCGTAACTATCACCGCGGCGGACGGCAAGCCCGTGATCGTCTGCGTCGCGTTGGGTGACAGCGTGCCTCCTTCACCGCGAGAAATTGTCGGCGATGGCAGGGGCCCGATTCAATCCATCAAGATCACTTACCCGAAGCCGAAGACAAAGCAGGTCTTCTGGAAGGTCGCTTTCCTCGGTTGGGACATCGGCTGGCTGGGCGTCTATCTGTTGGTGTATATCCCCGTAATGCTGCTGGTGCGATGGGTGTTGCGCATCGCCTGAGCGACGGCATGCCGCGGCTTCACGCTCGAACCCGACAGCGAGTACCTCGAACATACCCGCCGCCAGCGCGACCAGCAGCCCGACCTGCCCTGGGAGCCGTAAGCCAACCGCAGCAGGTAGGCGAACTCGACTCTTGACACTGCCGAGCACGGGGATACTTTATGCTGGCGTTGCTCGGGGGTGGTCCCCGGGCCGACAAATACCCGCTAAACCGAGCGAAACGCGTGCTCCGGCGGCGCAAATTGGGGCAGCGGCGAGGACGGACGATGCGGGATGAACCCTCCAGTCTCCCCCTTGTATCTTCCATCCAAGTCACCGGTAGCATGTTCATCGGCAGAAGCCGGTGAGCGCAGCGAACCGGCTTCTGCCGATCGCGGGTCGCGAGATCGATCCCCCCCCGGGCGGAAAACGCCGTGGGAGAGCTAGATCCCGGCCCGAACCTTTTCGGTCCAAGCCCGAACAGTCGCCAGGACCTCTGCCTGCGGCCAAGCGTTTGTCCAAGGGCAAGTCCGCATCCGCAAGGAAGGGATTGGCCGTCATGGACAACACCTCCGCCGTCGTCGGCATCGACATCAGCAAGGACCGCCTTGATGTCGCTTGCCTTCCTGAGTCGGTCCAGCCACTTACCGGCTTCGACAATGATGCCGGGGGACACGCCCAGATCATCGATCAACTCAAGGCCCTGCAGCCTCGCCTGATCGTGCTGGAGTCCACCGGCGGATACCAACGCGTGCTGGTCGCCGCCCTCGCCGCCGCGGGCCTGCCCGTGGTCGTCGTGAATCCCCGGCAGGTCCGCGACTTCGCGCGGGCCCTGGGCATTCTCGCCAAGACCGACGCCATCGACGCGATGGTCATCGCACGCTTCGGCCAGCAGGTGAATCCCACCCTCAGACCGATCCCCGATGCGGAAAGTGCCGCGTTGACCGATCTTCTGGCCCGTCGACGACAGTTGGTCGAGCTCCGCACCTCCGAGAGCAATCGCCTGGCGCAGGCCGTCTCGGCGCGGATCAAATCGAGCATTCGCGCCGTGCTGGCCGTCATCGAGAAGCAGATTCAGGCCATCGACGACGAACTCGATGGGCACATCAAACGTTCGCCCGTCTGGAAGGAGAAGGAAGACCTGCTCACGAGCGTGCCGGGCATCGGCAAGCTCACCGCCCGCACCCTCTTGGCTTGCCTGCCCGAACTCGGTGACGCCAGCCGGCAATCCATCGCAGCTCTCGTTGGCGTCGCACCGATCAACCGCGACAGCGGCATGATGCGTGGCAAGCGAACCACCTGGGGCGGCAGAAAAGTCGTCCGCTCAGCCCTCTACATGGCCGCTCTGGTCGCCACGCGCTACAACCCCGTCCTCAAAGCCCAGTACACCAAACTCGTCGCTGCTGGCAAGGCCAAAAAGCTCGCCCTCATCGCCTGCACACGAAAGCTGCTGGTCATCCTCAACGCCATGCTTCGTAACAAAACATCCTGGAGGAACAATCTTGAAACCGCTTGACAATCAAGACAGTCGCTCACCCCACCCCACGCACCGCGCGGCCCGGAAGAATCAAATTTCCTAGCAGTGATCTGATGGAGTTCTTCCGCATAAAAGGCGTGCCCACGATTTTGGCCAACGTCGCCTGGGGCACGGAAAAGCAAGGCGTCGCCAAATGGAACACGCAACGCATCCCCTTTTCCAAGTTCACCGACAAGGCCCCGAACTGGGCCGGAAAATATCACATCTGGCGCCTGGATTGGGACGAGCAAGCCCTCGATATTTACCTTGATGATGTCCTGCTCAATACCACGCCCCTTGCCAAAACGATCAACCCCGACGGCAGCAACCCCTTCACC
>JBBRTW010000654.1:0-2473 GCA_038244055.1 Tepidisphaerales bacterium
TGGGCGAGCGTGAAGGCGGTGACGACTTTGATGAGGTCCCACAGGGAGCGCACGGCCAGCACGAGGGCACAGACGAAGAGGATGTGATCGAGGCCGCCGGGGCGATGGGCCTGGTCATCCCAGCCGAGGATGTGGTCGATGCCGAGAAAGAGGTAGGCGCGGGCGGTGGGCCAGAAGGATTGGCCGATGGCGGCGGGGGCGGAGCCACCGTCGCTTTTCAGGGAGGGGCGGGAAGCGGGGTTTGCCGTCCAATCGCAGCCATATTCGATCGAGCGATGCGGGGTGAGCATGGCCATTTCCCACTGGCCATCCTCCTGGCGGACGCGGACGACGCAGGCCGATTGCCAGCCGAATTCGCGGAGGAAATCCTGGTCAATGCGAACTTCGGCGGGCGGGGAGGGCAGGGGGTATTCGATGATGAAGAGGGCCATGGTGCCGGTGGAGGTGTCGGCCGGGACGGGCTGGATTGGGGTTGTGGTGGCGGGTTTGGCGGGGCTGCCGGGGGCGGTGGATTGGGTGATTTTACCGATGAGCTCTTTGCCATCGGCGGCGATTTTCAGGTGGGTGAGGACGTATTTTTCGTGGGATGTGACCAGGGCGGGCCAGCGATCGAGGGGGGCGTCGGGGGCATTGGCAGCGCCGGGTTTGCCGCCGTTTTCAACCAGGAGCACCTGCTCCATCATCACGCGGGCTTCGATGTGGACGGCGAATTTGCGGATGGTGATGTCGAGGCCGTTCTGGATGACGGGGTGGGCGAGGGCGCGGAGCGGGGCGAGGAGGGCGAGGGCGCAGAGGGCGATGGTGCAGAGGATGAGGCGGGGGTGAGGCATGAGAATCGCTCATCTTCGTGTGTGAAATCCTCCGGCGGTCAACGGGAAAGGGTCGGGAGCCGGGGGCGATGGTCTGCCTAGGGAGAGTTTCTGGTGGCCGGCTCCCGACCCTATCCGCGCAGTTTTGATTTTACCATTTCGAGATAGGTCTCGGGCAGCAGGGCGTAGGGGCGGAATTTTTCCATCGTGCCTTGCTCTTCGCTGTAGGCCAGGGCGCGGAACACGCCGAGTTTGTTGGCGGCGGGGGAGTCGATCAGGTTGCTCGAATCGTTGGCGCTCATCTGGAAGAGGATGCGGTTATCGAACTCGCGCACCGAGCCGCGATCGAGCGTGCGCTCGATGCTGACGGGGGTATCGATCCAGGCGGTGATGTGCATGCCGAGGTGCGGGCCTTCGCGGAGGAGGTCGGCGAAGATCTTGTCGGCCGGGACTTTTTTCTCGCCATCTTCGCCCGAGCCGAAACTGAAGGAACTTTCTTCGCTCTTGCGGAGGACGCGGAAGCGCTGCAGGCCGAAAATAAAGATGAAGACGGCGGGGGCGCTCGGGTCCTCGGCGGCGTAGCGCTGGGCCTGTTCCTGGCCGAGCCTGCCCATCACCTCTTCAACCGCGCGATACTCGACGACTTCGAACTCCTGGGGCACGACATCGCGGATTTTCTCGAGCAGTCCGGCCAGATTGGAATCGGCGGGCGTGCCATCCATGAGGATGAAGCGGGCGCTGGTTTTGGAATTCTGGGCGGCCAGGGAGACGACCATCGCCTGGATGAGCGCCAGCGCGTTCTCATCCTGCTGGCCGATGATCAGGACGTTGGAGCCGCTCTGGCGGCGGAGTGTGATGCCGGTGGGGTCCTTGATGGCGACGGGCTCGCCGAGATACGCAACCGGCGCGGCGGGCGGAGGCGTGCCTTCGGCCGGGCGCGAGGATTCGAGGAGGGCTTTGAGCTTGACGTTCTTGTAAATGTCGGCAGGGGCGTTGCCTTCGAAGACCACGGCGGGCTCGCCGAAGAAGGCGTTTTCGCGCTTGGTGCGCTCGAGAACTTTGTCGAGGAATTCATCGCGCTGTTCATCGGGGAGCCAGGCGACCTGGAAGGGGCTGTTGGCTTCGACGAGTCCGCCGGCATCGTTGTAGATGGCTTCGCCCGGACGGCTGAGCAGACGGGCGGCGGAGTTGCCGTCGCCGAGGATCAATTGCGAATCGGCTTCGCTGGTTTGCAGGGCGATGCGGACGGCCATCTGGCCGATGGTCGAGCGGGAGAGGCCGGAGGTGCCGCCGATAGTCTGGGAGCCGAGGAAGACGTGGATGCCGAAGGCGCGGCCCTGTCTGACGAGGCGGTCGATCAGCACGGACGAATCCTGGGCGAGCTTGTCATCTTCGCTGAAGAATTCCTGGAATTCGTCGATGACCAGCAGCGTGCGCGGGATGTTGGGATAGGTATTGGCATCGCCGAGCTTGGCGGTTTCATCGCGAAACGCGGCCAGATCCTGCACGCCTAGCTTTCGGAAAATTTCACCGCGGCGGGTGAGCTCGCCATCGAGACGCTGGAGGACCGAGAGGCCGAATTCGCGGTCGGATTCAACGGCGATGGCGCGGGCGTGGGGAAGCTCGTGGCTGGCGTAGGTCTTGAATTCAACGCCCTTTTTGAA
>JBBRTW010000655.1:0-2384 GCA_038244055.1 Tepidisphaerales bacterium
TCTATTCTCTACTCTCAACCCTCCACCCTCAACCCTCAACCCTCAACCCTCTCCTATTCACCCATCATGATTGTAAACCGGCCCCACCGCCCAGTGCAGTTTTTCCGCCAGCGCCTGCCATGGCCCGGAGTGGGGGTTTTCGAAAAGCAGGACATCGTGATCGGCGCGGGTGATGGTGACGCGGTCGCCGCGGCGGAGGGGTGTGGAGGCCTGGCCATCGCAGAAGAGAGTCGTGCCGGGGTTAGTGCGGAGGGCGGTGATGGTGATCGCGGACGACATGGGGACGACGACGGGGCGGAAGGCGAGCGAGTGGGGGCAGATTGGAGTGATGGCGACGGCATCTACGCCGAGGGAGATGATCGGGCCGCCGGCCGAGAGGTTGTAGGCGGTGGAACCGGAGGGCGTGGAGATAATGATCCCATCGCCGGTGCATTGGATGTGGCCGGGCTGGGCGGGGCCGGTGTGGACGGTCAGGGCGAGGTCGATCATGTGGTAAGGCGGGCCGGCGGCGATGACGGCATCGTTGAGTGCGACGGAGGAGAATTCGGCGAGCGGGTCCGCGGCGGCCGAGGGTTCGGTGGCCGCGGCGCGCTCGACGACGATCTGCAGGATCTGACGCGGGGTGATGGGGAGATGGCGATCGAGGAGGCGCTGGAAATCGGCGCGGAATTGTTCGGGCGTGAAATTGGCGAGAAAGCCGAGCCGGCCGAAATTGACGCCCATCATGGGAATCTGCCGGCCGGAGAGGCGCCGGGCGGCGGAGAGGAGGGTGCCATCGCCGCCGAGGACGAGAATGGCGTCGGCCTCAACCTTGCGGAGAGTGACGCCGCAATGATCGTCGACGCCGGCGATCTCGATCTGCCCCTGAATCCAGGGGAGCTGCGCATCGAGAAAGGATTGAACGGCGGGGCGCGTGGTGTTGGCGACGATGAAGAGGCGCATTGGGTATTGCGGATTGTGGATTGCGGATTGCGGATTTGCAATGCGGGCGATTTGGCTCCACCGATTCAATCCGCAATCCACAATCCGCAATCGACAATAAAAAGAACGGTCGGCGCTGAAGGCGACCGGGTGACCGACGGCACAAGGCTGGTACTGCTTATGGCTGCTTCGTTTCCGACCTGACCCGGTTCGCAGCCAACCCTTGCATCGGACCCGGCCGCCATGAGCGACGACCGTTGTGTTGTGCGTGGATTATAGCGGGAAGGGGGCGACAGGGGAAGGGCAGCTTTGTGGCGCGCTCTGGCATCAAGAGGGTGAAATCCCTATCCTTGTCGAACGCATCAGAATTCGTCCAACTCTTCGCTCGTTCCATCTTCGTTTACAGACATTCGGAACCCCGCCCATGGCCCAACCCATTCAACTCGACACGCCGCCAGACTCCAGTACCTCCGGCCTGCCCTGGTGGCGGCAGCTTACCGGCTATCATTGGTTCGTCTTTCTCGTCGCTTCGGGGGCGTGGCTATTCGACTGCCTCGACCAGCGCCTATTCTCGCTAGCGCGCATCCCGGCGCTGACGGCGCTCAAGGCCGCCGGCGATACATCGGATGATGTGCAGGCATTCGGCAAAGTCGTCACGGCCTTCTTCCTGATCGGCTGGGGCGTGGGCGGCATGATCTTCGGGGCGCTGGGGGATAAGTTCGGCCGGGCCAGAATGCTGATGCTGACGATCCTGATCTACTCCCTCTTCACGGGCCTGAGCTTTTTTAGCCGCACCTGGTTCGACTTTACCGCCTGCCGGTTCCTGACGGGCCTGGGGGTAGGGGGAGTCTTCGGGCTGGCGGTGGCGCTGATCGCCGAAACCGTGCCCAGCGGCGCACGGGTGCAGGCGCTGGGATTGCTGCAGGTGCTCTCGACGGCCGGCAACGTGCTGGCCGTCGTCATCAAGTACGCGATCGACGCCCTGGAGAAGGACGGCGTCCTCCAGTCCGGCCAGGGGTGGCGATGGATGTTCCTGATCGGCCTGACACCCGCCATCATGGTGGTCTTCTCGTTCCGGCGACTGAAGGAACCGGCCGGCTGGCTCCAGCTCAAGGCCGAGGGCAAGCTCCCTCGGGGGAGCATTTTGGTCCCCTACAAGAATCTAATCCGCTCGACCCGCTGGCGGCGGAACCTGATCATCGGATCGCTCATCGCCTCAACCGGCGTTGTCGGCCTGTGGGCGATCGGCGAATATGCCGTGGACCTGCAGGACCGCGTGTTCTACTCGTATTACGAGACCCAGGTGAAGGCGGGCGCCCTCCATGCGGCTGAGATCGCCCCGAAACGCACGACGGCGGATCAGAGAGCCGAAGCATTGGCGGCCGCCAGGCTGGGAGGACTTGACGTCAAAAAGGCCGAGGTGGACTCGGCAAGCGCCAACGCCGACCTGGTGAAGGCAATCA
>JBBRTW010000656.1:0-2351 GCA_038244055.1 Tepidisphaerales bacterium
GAGTCGTTCCCCAGGCGGTGCAGTCGAATGAGCCGGCTTCGGGCGTAACTTCCGTGCGGATCGATGCGCCGGAGCTTTGCGAATATTACTCGGCGCGGATCATTCGCAATGTGAAGATTGGCCCGAGCCCGGAGTGGCTGGTGCGGCGGTTGCAGGCGGTGATTCGCAATAAAGAAGATGTGCCGTACAAGCCGGTGAACAATGTCGTGGATGTGACGAATTACATTTTGCACGAGCTCGGCCAGCCACTGCATGCGTTCGATTTCGACAAGCTTTCCGGCCGGCAAATCATCGTGCGCCATGCCGCCGCGGGGGAGAAGCTGGTCAGCCTGGATGGCAAGACGCGCGACCTGTCGGCCGACATGCTGGTCATCGCGGATGCGAAGAATCCGGTGGCGCTGGCGGGGATCATGGGGGGGAAGGAGTCGGAAGTTTCCGATGGCACGGTGAATATCCTTTTGGAATCGGCGCGGTTCGATCCGCTCTGCATTCGCAAGACTTCGCGCGAGCTGGACCTGCGCTCGGACAGCTCGTTCCGCTTCGAGCGCGGGATCGACCCGGCCATGGCGGAGTTGGCGAGCCTGCGGGCGGCGCAGTTGATCCTGCAAACGGCCGGGGGAGAGCTGCTGGCGGATTCGGCCAGGGCCGGGTCGGCCGCCCCGCCGGAGAAGCGCATCACGCTTCGGCTGGCGAAGCTCGATGCGCTGCTGGGGATTCATGTGACCACCGAAGAAGCGCGGGGAGCGCTCGAGCGCCTCGGTTTCGCGCCGGAGCTGGATCGGGCCGAAGGGCTCATTCGTGTCTCGGTCCCGAGCTGGCGGCTGGATGTGAACATCGAAGTCGATCTGATCGAGGAAGTCGCGCGGGTGATCGGGTACGCGCGGATTCCGATGAAGGAGCAGATCGAGATTCGCCTGCAGCCGCCCGAGCCGGATCGAATCGCGGCGCAGATGATCCGGCAGGCCCTGGTGGCGGCGGGGTATTTCGAGGCGCTGACATTTTCCTGGATCGCCGATGATCTGCGCGATGATTTCCGCCCGGCCGAGGCGGCGGGGCTGCTGCGGGTGGATTCCAAGGTGAAGGAGAAGGATGCGTTTTTGCGGGCGAGCATCCTGCCGGGTTTGCTGCAGGCGGTGCGGCGCAATGAGACGGTGGGCAATGCGCCGCCGAGGTTGTTTGAGATGGGATCGACATTCTGGGTGGATGCGGGCGGGAAGACCGATGAGCGACGGCGATTGGCGCTGGTCGGGTCGGCCGACTACCGGGAAGTGCGCGGCGCGGTGGAGGCGCTGCTGGGGGCGCTGGATCAGACGCGCGGGGTGAAGATCACCCCCGATAAAGCCCCCGGTTTCTCGGCCGCGGCGTGCGGGCGAATTGAATGGGCCGGCGTGGCGGGCGCGAAGGCGGAGGTTCTTGGATACATCGGAAAGATCGATCCGGCCGTTTCGACCAAACTGGATCTGGGGCAGACGCCGGTGGCGGCGGAGATCGAGCTCGCCCCCCTGCTGACAGCGCTGAACCGGTCGGCCGAGATGCGCAAGCTCCCCAAATTCCCGGCCGTCAAGCGTGATTTGTCGCTGATCGTCGATGATCGGATCCGGTATGAGGAGATCGAGTCGGCCGTGCTGACGCTCAAATTGGCGGACCTGGAGACACTGGATTATGTGACGACGTACCGCGGCAAGCAGGTGGGCGATGGCAAGAAGAGCGTGACATTGCAGCTTGTCTTCCGAAGCGAGGAAAAAACACTGACAGGGGAGGCGGTGGAGGCGAGCGTGCAGCGGGTGATCGGGAGTGTGCGGGAGAAGGGGTGGAGCTTGAGGGAATAGGGGATGGATGAAGAAGTAAGTTGTTTTTGGTTCAGGGTTCAGGGTTCAGGGTTCAGGAATTGATAGTGCGAACATCACGCATTTGAAGCTGGACGGTGAGTTGTGGGCGATGCGCCGGGCGTGCAGGATGAAACTACCCCCGCGCGAAGCGATGGTCCTTGCAGCCGGGAAGGCGGCGGATTTTCAGCCAGTATTCTTCGCGGGCGTCTTCGTCGATGTCGATCGTGCCGCCGTAGAGCCGATCGCCACCGCGCCTTTTGGGGCCGGAAATCCAGAATTCCGCGCCGGTTGCGACATCGAAATAGTTGGATTTGAAGGCGCTGCCGTGGAGGGATTGAAAGGTGCGGCCCTGGTAATAGATGGATTTGCCGGTTTGGGAGAATTGGACGCGGCCGATGCGGCCGGGGCCGACGAGGCCGACGAGGCCGGCGGATTTATCTTCGATGTACATAATGCGGGAAGGCATGGGCCTATGACGAGGGGCGGGGTGGGGGTCTGACAGGCACCTCGTTCATGTTCATA
>JBBRTW010000657.1:0-2348 GCA_038244055.1 Tepidisphaerales bacterium
CGGCATCGGCGGCCACCCTATCGCCGCGATCGGCCTTGGAACGATCGGCCAATACGCGGATCAGCGGTTCCTGCCGATCGGGCGTCAGCGCCGGCAGCAGCGCTACCAGCTTCTCCGACAAATCGCGATCTTTGACCAACCGCGTCAGCCCAATCGCGATCCGGGCCGTCAGCGCATCGGTTCCCTTGATCGCTTCAATCACCAGCGGAGTGGTCGCCGGCCCGCGCGCCTGCACCAGCCCGCGCAGGCCGCCAATCCGCACGGCTTTGGCGCGATCCGCGCCGTACAGTCTCTCGTATACATTCCCCGCCTCGGCCTGTTTCCCCGAAGCCAGCAGACCATCCGCCGCCGCCAGCAGCGCATGATCGATCGCCGCCTGACGCTCGGCCGATCCGGCCTTCCGCGCCTCCTCCAGCGCCTTGATCGCCTCATCGCCGCCAATCTTCCCCAGCCCCGCGATCGCCGACTCGGACACGACCTGATCCTTCGAATCGATCAGTTTCGCAATCTCCCCCAGCGCCGCCGAGTCCTTGCGATTGGCCAGCGAGTTAATGATCCCCGCTTGCAGCTTTCCCTCCGTCTTCGCCAATCCCCGTCGCAGGGCGGCCGAAGCCTCCGGCGTCTCCAACCGCGCCAGCGTATACCGCGCGATATGCCCGACCCCCGCATCGCCCAGCAGCGCCTCCAACTTCGGCACCGATGCCGCCGTCCCAATCAGAAACAACTGCCGGCAGGCGAATTCCTTCGCATCGCGCGTCGATCCACCCTCCAGCAATGTCAGCAACTTCGCCTCGACCGCCTCGCGCTGCGGTGCAGGCGCTTTCACCGCCGCCAGCACGGCCTCCTCGATCGATTTCAGCGCCGCATCCGGTTTGCCATACTCAAACCCCGCCGCCTCCTTGATCAAAGCATCAAACTGCGCGGCCGGATCAAGGTTTACCGGCACCGCCACCGCAGCCGGCGCGGCCGGCACCTTCGCGGTCGGCGCTTTGCGATCCGCCCCCAGCGCACTACCGCATGACCAAGCCATAACCCCCGCCACCGCCGCCGCCAGAACCGCCGCTTGACCCATCTCAAATATCCGCTTCATCGCCATCTCCAATAGTCTCGCCCAATCGCCAATTCATCATTCACCATTCAGAACTCATCATTCAGAATTCGCCCTCACCCCAGCCGCCAAGGCTCCCTCATCTCCCGATCCAGCCACCTGCTCGCCTCGGCATCGCCGATGATCTCCTCCGTGACCGGGTTCCATTTGATCGGCCGCTTCAGCCAGTAGGCGATGTTGCCCAGGTGGGCCGTGGTCGCGGTGCGGTGGCCCATCTCGATATCGCGGAATGGCCGCTCGCGGGTGCGGACGCAGTGCAGGAAATCGCCGAAAATGCCGCCTTTGCCCTTGTAGTTGGGGATGTAAATATCGGGGGGCGCCGGCCGGGCATTTTTTCCTTCGCCGCGTCTGGGAATCTCCCCTTCGGTGCCTTTGAAGCATAGGTTCCCGCCCCAGCCGCCCTTGTGATACATTCGAATGCCGTTGGCGAAAATGTAGGTCAGGAGCTTCACATCCTTCCCATCGGGCGGAATGATTTCCACCGGCCCGGTCTCATGCAGGTTGCAGGCGAACAGCGCGCCGCCAAAATTGTGGCAGCCCCAATCCGTCATCCCGCCGCCGGAGTAATCGCGCCAGGGACGGAATCCGCCCTTGATCAAGGTCGGATGGAACGGCCGCCACGCCGCCGGCCCGAGCCAGCGCTCCCAATCCACATCCTTGGGAATCTCTACCGGCGGCAGGTAGCAAGGCGCGGAAGGCCCGCCGCAATCCACGAACACTTCCTTCACCTGCCCGATCGCCCCGCCCCGCACCATCTTGTGGAACCAGTTGTAATCCCCCCACACGCGCTGGCTGCCCCCGCTGAAAACCCGGCCATACCGCCGCGCCACGTTCGTCACCATCCGCCCCTGCCGAACCGTCAGCGTCTCGGGCTTCTCGCAATAAACATCCTTGCCGCTCTTCATCGCCTCGATGGAGATAATCGCGTGCCAGTGATCGGGCGTCGCGATCAAAACCGCATCGATATCCGTCCGCGCCAGGATATCCCTGTACTCGGCCGTCGTCTTGCAATCGGTGTTCTTATACTTCTTGTCGACCATCTCCTTGGCCTTGGCCGCGTGATCCCCCACCACATCGCAAACCGCAACGACCTGCACTTCATTGAACCCGAGGAGCCCGCCCATATCCGACCGCCCCTGGCCGCCCACGCCAATGCAGCCCATCACAATGCGATCGTTGGCCCCGAAGGCGCTTTTAGGCACGATCAGCGGCAGGCGTATGTCGAGACCAAGGCCAAGGA
>JBBRTW010000658.1:0-2333 GCA_038244055.1 Tepidisphaerales bacterium
ATGTCGAGCTACATCGGAATGTCGAGCTACATCGGAATGTCGAGCTACATCAGAATGTCGAGCGACATTGTATATCTTGCCTCGGCATGCTTCGGCACTTACGATGGTCATGCATAGCGCCTCTGGCAACCTTTGGCGAGGAGACACCTTATGACTCGACGACTTGGCTGGCTTCGCACCGCAGCGTACCTTGGGCTTGGGCTGGGAATCGCGATCGGATCATCGGCCGTGTGGGCGCGACAAGGCGTGGTCAAGACCAAGGATGGCCGGGCGCTGGAGGGGGATGTCAACGATTCGGGCGAGCAGGTCCTGATCAACATCCGGGGGATTCAAACCAAGATTCCGCGCGATACCGTCGCATCGATCGACTTTTTCGACGATGTCGAAGCCCGCTACAAGGATAAGCTCGCCAAGCTCCCGAAGAACGCCTCGGCCAAGGATCATCTCGAACTGGCCCGCTGGTTGTTCGATGTGAAGAGCTACGATCTGGCGCTTAAAGAAATCGATTCGACCCGGGCGATCGACGCCAACAGCGCCGATGCCGCCACGCTCGAGCAGACGATTATGAGCCAGCGGCGGATGGAGAGGGGCCGGACCAATCCCGCGACGGGCACAGGGACAGCGCCCGCGACCGGCACCAAACCCCCCGTCGACACCAAGCTTCCCGAGCGGCATCTGCTCACACCCGAGGACATCAACATCATCCGCCAGATGGAATGGAAAAAGACGGACACGGTCGTTCCCCGCGCCACCGTGCCGACCGAAGTGCGAAAGCGCTACGTGGACATGAAGGCCCTGGATGCGGGCGCGTTCGCGGCCATGACGCAGCCCCAGCAGGCCTATGTGATTCTCAGCGATGCCGATTCGACCGCCGACATGCGCAAGGCGATCAAGCTCACCACCGACCCGGCCAACCTCATCGATTTCCGGCGGACCGTTCAGCCGCTGGTCATCAACAACTGCGGCACCACCGGCTGCCACGGCGGCCATACCGCCGGAAAATTCTTCCTCTTCAACACGACGACCGAGCGCGATGATGTCGCGTACACCAACTTCTACATCCTGGCCAACTACAAGCAGTCATTCGACGACAAAGTGTACCAGATGATCGACCGCACCTACGCGGACCGCTCGATCCTCGGCGAATTCGCGCTGCATCCGGATGCGGCCGAGCTCGATCACCCACCGCTCAAGGGACAGGTTTACAAACCCATCGCCGTCAATAAATCGGCCCCGGGTTACAATGCCATCATCACCTGGATGAAGAACCTGGTGGCAGGCGAGCCCAAATATGGGATCACCTACGATTTACCGGTGAGCAATCCCAAGTCCGTCAAACCGCCCGCGACGCCTGAGAAGGCGGATCCCAAGCCGCCGGCCGGTGGAGTAGTGCCGGCGGGCGGTGCCGCGCCGGGCGGTGTTGCGCCCAAGGCGGCGCCGGGCGGAGTAGCGCCGCTGGTGCCGGGAACGGTTCCTCCCAAGTAGCCTCAGCAAACCCGGCGGCTCGATCGAGGCGAATCCAGGCGTTCATTCGTGTGATCCCTCCACTCCTATTTCTCATCCTGATGATGGTCATCACCGCCGGCGCGGCCGGGCTGGCGACGGTGCGCCGCAAGCGGCAGACCGCGCTCCTTGAATCGCTGGCGCGGCAGTGGGAGCTGCGCTTCGCGGCCGAGGATCGATTCCATCTGGCAGGGCATGTGGCGGCGCATCTTTCGGTCCCCGGGGCGGCCGATGTGGTGATCCGCGATGTGATGTACCGGCAGGAGGCCAGTTCGTATCGCTACCTTTTCACGGTGGAATACACGATGGGCGTGCTGCGGACGAAGCACCGGATGGTCTCGGCCGGCGTCTGCACGGAGATGCAGCATTGCCCGATCAGCCAGGCCTATTCGCAAGTCGCGCTCGGCGCGGAGGGGACGACGCTGGCGGCGCAGTATGATGCGCTTCGGAAGGCGTTTTTTAACGATCAAGCAATTGACCCCGCCAGAGAATTGAAGCCAACCCCTCACCCCCACCCTCTCCCACGCGGCGATTGAGTGGCGCGGCGAATTGGCCGCTCTTGCGCCGCTTGGGAGAGGGAGTAAGGGGCGTGAAATCTGCCAGATTGAGAGGGGTGGGTTTGGCGTGGTTGCTGGGGATGGAAAAGGTGGGTGAGGGGAAAGTTTTTTTGGGCAGACAAGAATGTCTACCCCACCGGAATTGGCGGAGGAGGGCGGAAGTCGAGGGCATGGGTGAGTTCACGTGGAAGGCGATCCGCATCTAACAAGTCGGCGCGCTTTCACGAGGGGAAGCGAAGACCCTCACTCCCGCCCTCTCCCGAGTACAGGAGC
>JBBRTW010000659.1:0-2330 GCA_038244055.1 Tepidisphaerales bacterium
AACTCGTTCACCTTGTTCCCGACGACCACTTTCAGGTTTCGCGCCCCATCGGGTGTGACAAGAATCGATTCGGCGGCATCGCTGCCGATGATGGTCAGAGTCCCATTGACGAGATTGGCGGACATGAGAGCGCGCACTTCAAGCGCTTCCATTAACTGGCTTTTCACGATTAAACTCCGTGTGTGTGGAATGAAATTGAGGACGATACTGAATTCAGATCGATTGGCCGCCGTGGACACCCTGTCGCACGGATCGGCCGGCCTTCGTACAGAGAGAAACCCAGTTGGACACGGAGTTGTTCCCGAAAAGTTGGAGTGGCCTGTTTGGGGCGGTGGAAGCGATCTCTTGTTATACTTCCGCTTCCACTTCACTGGAGCCCGCCATGCTGATGCCCCTCGGACGCACTCGCTTCCTCTTTCTCAGCGCAATGGTTGCATGGATTGTTTCGCCCGCCCGCGCATCCGAAACGATCCGCATCGGCGATAAGACTTTCACGCTCCCGGATGGCTTTACCATCGCGCTGGTGGCCGGGCCGCCGCTGATCGATCGGCCGATCACCATGGATTTCGATGAGGCGGGGCATCTCTACGTCTCGGATTCCTCGGGCACCTCCGACAAGACGGACAAGCAGCTCAAGGACAAGCCGCACCGCATTTTGCGGCTGACCGATAGCGATGGCGATGGCGTCTTCGATCAACGCACTATTTATGCGGACAAGATGATGTTCCCCGAGGGGACGATGTGGCACGCCGGCTCGCTTTACGTCGCCGCGCCGCCGAGCATCTGGAAATTGACGGATACGGATGGGGATGGGGTGGCCGATCAGCGGGTCGAGTGGTTCGACGGAAAGACATTGACCGGCTGCGCCAACGATCTGCATGGGCCGTATCTCGGGCCGGATGGAATGTTCTACTGGTGCAAGGGGGCGTTCGCCAAGCAGACTTACACGCTGCCCAATGGCAAACCGTTTACCACTAAAGCCTCGCATATTTTCCGGGCCCGGCCTGATGGGACGGGGATCGAGCCGGTGATGACCGGCGGGATGGATAACCCGGTGGATGTGGTCTTCATGCCCAACGGAGAGCGGATTCTCTCCTGCACGTTTCTGACCAATCCCGCCAACGGCAAGCGCGATGGACTGATTCATGCCGTCTATGGGGGCGTTTATGGGAAAGTGCATGATGTGCTCGATGGACATATCCGCACCAGCCCGGATGTGCTTCCGCCGCTGACGCATCTGGGGCCGGCCGCTTCGTGTGGACTGCATCGGTATGAGTCGAGCGCGTTCGGCAATGACGCGGCCGGGGTTTCGTACACGGATAATCTGTTCTCCTGCTCGTTCAATCTGCACAAGGTTTTCCGGCACATTCTCACCCCGGCCGGTGCGACGTACAGCAGCAAGGATGAGGATTTCCTGACCTGCGATCATGTCGATTTCCACCCGACCGATGTCATTGAGGATGCGGATGGCTCGCTGCTGCTGATCGACACGGGCGGCTGGTACAAGCTCTGCTGCCCGACTTCGCGGTTGCATAAGCCCGATGTGCTGGGGGGAATCTACCGAATTCGGCGGAAGGATGCGGCGAAGGTCGAGGACTCGCGCGGATTGAAGCTGGCGTGGGAGAAGATGACGGCGGGGGAGCTGGGGAAGTTGCTGGATGATGAGCGGGTGGCGGTGAGGAAGAGGGCGATGGAGGGGTTGGCGGCGATGGGCAAAGACGGGCTCAATACCATTGACGCGGCATTGCAGTCACCATCGCAACGCGCACGCTTGAATGCCATCTGGGCCGCCACGCGCATCGGAGGCCACGACGCCAGTTCGTCGATCCGCGCGGCGCTGGCAGACAAGGATGACACGGTTCGCATCGCCGCCTGTCATGCCGTGGCGCTTTGGCGCGGCATTCTCGCGGTGCCAGAACTCGCGCCGCTACTGGAAAACTCGAACCTTCAGGTCCGGCGCGCCGCGGTGGAAGCACTGGGGCGCTGCGGGCGTCCGGAAGGAATCGCAGCGCTCTTGAAACAAGCCGATACGCTGGCCCGGGGCTCGGTTGTTGATCCTGTGCTTGATCACTCGGTCACATATGCACTATACGAAATCGAAGGAGCCGCCGACCGCGGCCGATCGGAATTGCTCGAGGTCGCCCTGGGCACGGGCTCGTCGGCGGAAAAAAGGGGGCGAAGGGCAGCAATCATCGCGATAGATCAGGACAATGCGTGGCCGGTCGATAGCCGAAGTTCCGGTCCCGCCGAACCCGTCGCCAAGTTGTTGGAGAGCATGATTTGGGACCCGCAGTTCGCCTCGACAGTGCAGTGGCTTACGATCCGCCATC
>JBBRTW010000660.1:0-2317 GCA_038244055.1 Tepidisphaerales bacterium
AGGCCGGCGAATCGAATGCGCGACGCGGGCCTGCGGCAGATTAAGCAGAATGGGCGGACGGTGGTGGTGTTTTCACCGGGGGATTTGACGGCGGGGATCGGGGGGCTGAGGACGTGGGGGATTTTTGGATACAAGCCGGAGGTGGCGGAGGGGTTGATGTGGACTGCGTTGGTGGAGTCGATCCCGGCGGGGACGAGGCCGGCCGTGGGGCCGGGTGCGGGCGGGTCGGGGATTGCGGTGACGGCGACGATACCAGTGGCGGCGACGGGACCTGCGCCGGAGGCGGGAGAGGCGCCGGCACCTCCGCCGGAGCCTAAGCCGGGCGAGGATCCCAATGGCGGCGGGGCGGGCGGCGGGCAGTGAGGGGGGCGTGCCCGTTTTCCCGGGAGGAGTTGGCAAAGCCGTTGCGAGAGTGTGCAAACTGCTTGTGAGAGCGGATGAGGCACGGGTCTGAGTACAGACCCGTGGCACCCTTCCCGAAAATAGGGGGCCTGCCAGAGTAGATTCTGCGATCATGCTCGATTGAACATGGGGCGGGTTTGCAGTAGTCTTTCCGGTCCCCTCGCTGGCTTTTTTGCGGGGGAAAAACGTTCCTCTTTTATTTCCCGCAAGCGAGGTTTACTCCATGGCCACCCCGTCGTTTAAGAGCGTTACCGTTCCTTCACATGGGCAGCCCATCACGATGGGGGCCGGCGAGAAGCTGAATGTTCCGGACAATCCGATTATTCCGTTCATTGAAGGCGACGGGACCGGGGCGGATATCTGGCGCGCTTCGGTGCGGGTGTTCGACGCCGCGGTGGCCAAGGCGTACGGCGGGAAGAAGAAGATTGCGTGGATGGAGGTTTACGCGGGGCAGAAGGCGTTCGACAAGTTCAAGACCGGCACTCCTGAGGGCGATGGCAAGGCGTGGCTGCCGGATGACACGGTGGAGGCGTTTCGGCACTTTCTGGTGGGCATCAAGGGTCCGCTGACGACGCCGGTGGGCGGGGGAATTTCGTCGTTGAACGTGGCGCTGCGGCAATTGCTGGATTTGTATGTTTGTTTGCGGCCGGTGCAGTATTTCTCCGGCGTGCCGTCGCCGGTGAAGACGCCCGAGAAGGTGAACATGGTGATCTTCCGCGAGAACACCGAGGACATTTATGCCGGCATCGAGTGGGCGGCGGGGACGCCCGAGGCCAAGAAAGTGCTGGACTTCATCAAGGCCGAGTTTCCCAAGATGTACAAGAAGGTGCGGTTCCCGGAGAGCGCGGGCGTGGGCATCAAGGCGGTGTCGCGGGAGGGCACGGAGCGGCTGATGGATGCGGCGATCGATTACGCCATCGTCCACAAGCGCAAGAGCGTGAACATCGTCCACAAGGGCAACATCATGAAGTTCACGGAAGGCGGCTTCCGTGACTGGGCGTATAACCTGGCGAAGACCAAGTACGGGGCCGAGGAGTTGGACGGCGGGCCGTGGCTGAAGATTCCCGAGGGGAAGCGCGGCGCCGGGATCATCATTAAGGATTCGATCGCGGACATTACGCTGCAGCAGGTTCTGACGCGCCCGGATGAATTTGATGTGATCGCGACGTTGAACTTGAACGGCGATTACCTGAGCGACGCTTTGGCGGCGCAGGTCGGCGGCATCGGCATCGCGCCCGGCGGCAACATCAACTACCACACCGGCCATGCGATCTTCGAGGCCACGCACGGGACGGCTCCGAAGTACGCCAACCTGGACCAGGTGAATCCGGGTTCGGTGATCCTGTCGGGCGTGATGATGTTTGAGTTCCTCGGCTGGACCGAAGTGTCGAAGTCGATCATCAAGGGCCTGGAGGCGGCGATCAACAACAAGACCGTGACGTATGACTTTGCGCGGCTGATGCAGGGCGCCAAGAAGGTGAAGTGCTCAGAATTCGGCGACGAGATCATCAAGCATCTCGGGTGATTCGGCGGTTCGTCGATTGAAGAAAAACAGAACGGAGGAACCGCGCGACGAGTGAAGTCTCAGGCAGCGTGGTTCCTCCGCCTGTTTTACGGGCGGAGCCCGCGTGGAGGACGACGAAGCCGGGGAAGTGAGCTAGTCGTATGTCTCAGCCATTTTCAATTCGAAAGTTGGGAATTCGCGGTCGAACATCTGGGATGCGAATGCATCGTCATGCGCTACATTTTCAAGTGGCACAATTTGACACAGAGGACCACCGAGAACCACAGAGTTTCACAGCGCGGCGTAGCCGCAACCAAAATAGAAAGGCATTGCCAACCACGGTAAATTGAAGGTTGTGAGACGATCCAATTTACCAATGGGAGGCAATGCCGTGAACGAGTTTGTACAGCG
>JBBRTW010000661.1:0-2313 GCA_038244055.1 Tepidisphaerales bacterium
GGCTTTCTCATTTCTGGAACAAGACTTACGCCATTCAGCGACAAGTTCAAACAGACGATTTCGAGGATTTGACGTTTTGCGGTCGGATCAGCCGCAACCCATTTCCCCTCCAGACGTTGTGAGAGTTCAAACAAGCTCCACGACCTAACCGGCCGCCGTCGCTGGGCGGGCCTCAAGGACCTCCGCGAAGTGATCGCGGAGGTCAACCCCATCCTTCGCGGGTGGGGCAACTACTTCCGTACAGGCAACGCATCGGGAAAGTTCAACGCGGTGGATCGCTACGTCCGCGAGCGGCTGTTGCGGCTGCTCAAACGGCGTGGCGGCCAACGCCAGCCCGAGGCCCGTCGCTTGCGGTCCATTGACTGGCCGCATAAACGGTTCGTGAACGAGCACGGCTTGTATCAGTTACTCGGCACCATATGTTATCCCGGAGGTCGTGCATGTCGCACGTGAAAACCATCGGTAAGCCGTATGCGGGAAATCCGCATGTACGGTTTGACAGGGGTCCTCAGGAAACGGAGCTTATTTGTTCACCCTCCGCGGGCGGCGAAAACGTTTCGCCGCTGCTTAAGTTCATTTTTCCATCACTTCCACTCCCGCGCCGACAGATGGGGCTAACGAGGTCGGGGGTATCGCCCATGGCGATGACGCCACCGGTCAGCAGCCGAATCTTCCTGGTTTTCTTCAGGCCTTCCTTGAAGTTCAGCCAGATCCGCACATTCAGCTTCACAAGCAAGGGCCGGATCGCTGGCCTGGCCTGTGGGTCTTCAACAATTCGCACAATCTGATCGAAGAGGCCAAGCGCTGCATCAACCTCGTCCTGTACGCCTGGTGCTCTGGTACTCGTGGTGGCACATTTCTCCATTTCCTGAGTCAGCCGATCTACCTCGGCGCGCTTTTCCCGGAACAACGGCTTGATCGCCTGATTCTCCGCTTCGTCCAAAGCCATCGCCAGGTTTTTGCTGATCCTCTCCAGATCCTGCCGCGCTTTGGCCAGTTGTCCAGAAAGTCGATCGAGATCGGATGCCGCGACCGGGCCGCGATCGCTCGCGGCCCTTTGGGCCTTTTCCAAAAGCCGGGCCCATAGCGCCTCCCGGCCACCGGCCTTGAGAATGATCTGCTGTTTGAACACCTGCAACATAAATTTCAATAATGCCTCGGCGTCAAACTGGTTATGGTGGCAGAAGGCGCCTCCACTTTTCATGTACTCTGCGCAACAGTACATGGCCCGCTTTCCGGAGGTGAGCCCATACATGGGATGACGCCCCGCGCGGTCTTGCATTTGCTCTCGGCCATCCAAATGGTCGAGGTGCATATCTGGTGACGATTGGCGATGCAGATGAACAGGCGTTCATCACCCGAACCTTCCTCCCGGGCGACAAGGCGTGGACGGACTGGTACTGGATCGGCCTGTCGGAACTGCCCGGCCATTGGCTCAAAGGCGAGAACGGCAAGTTCCGCTGGAACAACGACGAGAGGGTCACCTTCGTCAACTGGGCCCCGGGGTGCCCGGCCGATCCCAGCCCCGCCGATTCCGCGGCTATGAACTACGCCCGCGCCGCCGGTTCACTCGACGCCCCGATCGGCACCTGGACCGATGTGAGCAACGAGCGCGTCCGCGACCCCGCCGGCCGCCCCACCCTCAGCCACCCGGCCATCATCGAGTTCGACGCCCCACCCCCGTCCTGGCTGCTCGTCACTGTCGCCAGGGGATTCGAGCCGCCCGGACACAGGTCGTCCGAAGCGGCATCATTCCCCACGCCGGCCGCGAAGTAACCCTCATGCACCATCGTGAATCGCACTGCGCAGGTCGCCTTCACCCATTGCCCACATGGAACGGTCTCCATCCCTCATGCCCGCCAATCGGTTTGGACATGACGCGATCCACCTGATCGACGGCCAGATCGCCCGGTTCGAGGGTATCGGCACCGGCAAGAGCCGTGCGAAAGACTGCGGCCTCGGGGGTGACGGTAGTGCCTGCGATGCGGACCAGGTCATGATGCGGATCGAGGAGGGCGGGGCAGGAATAGGCGAAGTCGGCGTGGTGCTTTTGGGGGCGTCTTCGGGGGGACAGGTCGGGGTCGGCATAGACGAGGAAGAAGGCGATGCCATCGCGGGCGTATTGCTGTTGTCAATAGCATATTGAGTTTATCGACTTCTAATGCACCCCAATTTGTAATTGTTTACCGCCTCTCCCGCACCTTTTCCATCGGGCGGCGTAGATACTCCTGGCATGGAGGCCGATCCCACCCATTTCCCGTCGCCCATTTGTCCTGGTTGTGCCCGGCGTGATCGCCGGATCGCCGAATTAGA
>JBBRTW010000662.1:0-2301 GCA_038244055.1 Tepidisphaerales bacterium
CAGGCTCTTCGCGAGGATGATTTCCTCTACATCAAACTCGGCTCGCTCAAGCCCCAATGCGAAAGGCTCCTCTGGCACGATCCCACTCCCGAAGAGCAAGCCCGCGCCGCCGCCATCAAGGCGCTGATGGCTAAACAGTTCCCTCCCGACCCGCCCCCCGGTGCCGCCCACAACCCCGCTGATCATCGCGTCGACAAACTCGAACCTCCTCGGGCCTTTCTGGATGAATTCGCCCGGCCGGCACTTCCTCCGAAAGGCCTTCCGCCCAAATCCAAGCTCTCCTTTATCTATTCCTACGTTGCCCTCTATGGCGATCCACTCATGGATTCCTCGCTCGATTCCTACCCCGAGGCCCTCCTCGCCCGCTACGCCTCGCTCGGCATCAATGGGCTGTGGCTGCATGTCGTGCTGCGCGATATGGCTCCCTCGGCCGAGTTTCCTGAGTTCGGAAAGGGCCACGAAACGCGCCTCAAGAACCTTGCCGCCCTGGTGCAGCGCGGCAAGAAATACGGCATCCAGTTTTATCTCTACCTCAACGAGCCCCGCGCCATGCCGCGCGAGTTTTTCAAAGCTCACGCCGATCTGGCCGGCGTCTCCGAAACCGATTTGACCGCCTTCTGCACCTCCCAGCCGCCGGTCGAGCGCTGGCTGGAAGATTCGCTGGCCCATGTTTTCACGACCGTTCCCGATCTCGGCGGCGTCTTCACCATTACCGCTTCCGAAAATCTCACCCACTGCGCCTCGCATCATCAGCAATCGCGCTGCCCGCGTTGCAAGGATCGCAAACCGGCCGAGATTCTGGCGCAGGTGAATTCGGCCATCGAGCGCGGCGTGCATCGCGGGTCGAAATCGGCCGCCGTGATCGCCTGGGACTGGGGCTGGCTCGATGCCGATGCCCCGGCCGCCATCGCCGCGCTTCCGCCATCCGTCTCGCTCATGTCCGTCTCCGAATGGTCCCTCCCCATCGAGCGCGGCGGCATCAAATCCACGGTGGGCGAATACTCGATCTCCTCCGTCGGCCCCGGCCCGCGCGCCAGCCGCCACTGGGAACTCGCCCGCGCCCGCGGCCTTTCCACCATCGCGAAAATCCAGGCCAACAACACCTGGGAACTCTCCGCCATCCCCTACCTTCCCACGCTCGATCTGGTCGCCGACCACGCGATCAATCTCTCCCAGCGCAAGATAGACGGCGTCATGCTCTCATGGTCTCTCGGCGGCTACCCCTCTCCCAATCTCGAACTTTTCACGCGCCTGCTCAATGCGTCTCCAGCCGCCGCCGATGCGCCGCCATCGGCAGCGAAAGAGATCGTTCTCAACGACCTCGCAACCCGCTTCTTTGGCGAAGCCGGCGCTCCCCACGCCCGCAAAGCCTGGTCCCTCTACAGCGCCGCGTTCACGCAATTCCCCTACAACGGCGCGGTGCTTTATCGCGCTCCCCAGCAGTTCGGTCCCTCCAACCTGCTCTTCGCCAAACCATCGGGCTATCTCTCCACCATGGTCGGTTTCCCCTACGATGACCTGGCCCATTGGCGCGGCCCTTACCCGGCCGATATTTTCACTGCCCAGTTCCAGAAAGTCGCCGAGGGGTTCGCGGCCGCCGAAGTTGAGCTGCAAACGGCCGCCTCCCTCGCCCCGCCCAATCTCGCCCCGGAGGCCCGCCGCCAACTCGGCCTCGCCCGCGCTGCCCGCATCCATTTCCAGTCCACTGCCAACCAGGCCCAATACATTCAAACCCGCGATCTCCTCGCCGGCCGGCCGGCCACCGCAGGCGCGCCCGCACTGACCCCCGCCAAGCGCCAAGGCCTGCAAGCCGAGTTGCGGCGAATACTCCAATCCGAATCCACACTCGCCGCCGAGTTGAACCTGCTGCAGCGCCGCGACTCCCGCATCGGCTTCGAAGCTTCCAACCACTATTACTATCTTTCGCAGGACCTTCAGGAGAAAGTGCTCAATTGCCAGTATTTAATTCAATCGCAATGAATCGGGCGAGCCTGGTATGCGTTGAAGAGCTCGAATGTCAAATTGCTCCACTGAAATCGTCCGCTCGTTGGCCGAAAGGGTCAGGAGCCGGGGGACGATGATCAGCGTATGGGGCATTCCTGGTGGCCGGCTCCTGACCCTGACGTTTGGATTTCCGCGGAGCAATGTCAGATGGCTTCGGATGAGAGGGTGAATCGCAGGAGCTCGAGGGGCGCGCGAGCGTAGAGTTGTTGGAAGCTGGCATCGTCGGGGGCCGGGGCTTTTGCGACGCGGCGGGCGGAAGTTTCGACCAGGATTTTGGGCGAAGTGAAGGGCCACGGG
>JBBRTW010000663.1:0-2282 GCA_038244055.1 Tepidisphaerales bacterium
CGACCGATTCACACAGCGGGCCACCCACGCATGATCCACGCCCGATCGATGCTGGCCGCCCTGATCCTGTTCCTCCCGCTGGCCGGCGGTTGCGCCGCCGTCAAACCGTGGCAGCGCGAAACCCTGGCTGATCCCATCATGCAACCCGGCCGCAATCCCATCGCCACCGCGCAACTCGACCACATTTATTTCTCACGAGAAGCCGCCTCCGGCGGCAACACCGTTGGCGGCGGCGGCTGCGGATGCAATTGATCCATGGATTTGAAGCTGCGCCCGCTCCACATACATGGTGCGATTCTTCATCGACACTTGCATTAGCGCTGCGCCCTATCTAAACTCTTTGAAACGCGGTACTTCGAACCGATGACCCGGAGCGTTTGGGGAGCGGGAGGTCGCAAGGTTGTCACCCCGACTT
The DNA here is from genome assembly GCA_038244055.1 of Tepidisphaerales bacterium. Lineage (GTDB taxonomy): Bacteria > Planctomycetota > Phycisphaerae > Tepidisphaerales > Tepidisphaeraceae > DASPKW01. The sequence goes on from JBBRTW010000663.1 coordinate 416, forward strand.
AACGAGATAACAGCCCTTTGACTAGCCGGTCGAAGGGCTTTCTGATGTGTGCCGAGCATTTTTGACAAAGACGCCGGCCGATGAACAAGAACCGGATGTGCCGGGCGCGCGGGCACATGACCATAAAGCCCATTTCCATAAAGGGCGTAAGGCGTAAATCCGGCGCTCGTGCGATTCGCCCGCGATCCCGATATGTCCCCTCTCTCTCGAGTACAGGAGAGGGCGAAAATACCTTCTGTTTTTATTGTGGCATCGAGGTTGATTGCAATGTCCATCGGAATCGTCGATTACGGAATGGCCAATCTGCGCTCGGTGCAGAAGGCGTTCGAGAGCGTGGGCGTGGCGGCCAGGGTGATTTCGACGGCCGAGGAGATCGCGCGGATGGATCGGGTGGTGTTGCCGGGCGTGGGGGCGTTCGCCGATGCGGTGCGGACTCTGCGCGAGAAGGAACTGGCCGGGCCGATCTTGCGGCATATTGAATCGGGCAAGCCATTTTTGGGGATTTGCCTGGGGTTGCAGATGCTTTTTGAGGTGGGGTATGAGGATGGTGTGCATCAGGGGCTGGGCGTGCTCAAGGGCAAGTGCATCCGCTTCGATGTGGATTCGGAGATTGGGCTGAAGGTGCCGCACATGGGGTGGAATCAGTTGGAGGTGGTTCGGCCATCGCCTCTATTCAAAGGGCTGGCGGCGGGATCGAATGTTTATTTTGTGCATGGGTATCACGTCGTGCCCGATGATGCGGGGGTGATCGCGACGACGACGGATTACGGGCGGGCGTTTGTCTCCAGCGTGTGGCGCGACAACGTCGTGGCGACGCAGTTTCACCCGGAGAAGAGTCAGAAAGTGGGATTGAAGATACTGGAGAATTTTGCGGGGATGTAAGCTCGAAAATCCGGATACCGCAAAGGGGCAAAGGAACAAAGGCGCAAAGAATAACGCGGAGAGGACACGTTCGCGCGAGCCGAATCCTGCATAGACCGAATTCACTCGAATCACCAATCCCATCGAACCGAACAGCCCGCCGAACATGGCGAGCGTGGACAAACTTTTCCCGCCCATTAGACTGTTCCATCGTGCTGAAGAAAGTCGATCGGATCTTGATGCGGGTGCCCTCGATCGAGGGGGCAGTGCGGTACTACCGGGACATTCTGGGGATGAAGCTGATCAAGCAGGAGGCTCGGCTGGCGAGTTTCAAGATGGGGGATGAATCGACCGAACTGGTGCTGCACTCCGATCCCGATCTGCCGGATCAGGCGACGTATTTTCTGGTCGAGAGCGTGCGCGAGGCCTACAAGAAGCGGAAGGAATTGCGGCTGGAGTTCGCCGCGCCGCCGCAGCCGGTTTCGCGCGGGTATCGGGCGACGGCGCGCGATCCATGGGGGAATGTGCTGTTGCTGCTGGACCGGTCGGGCGGGGAGGATGAGGCGCTGGTGGAGGATGCCAAAGCGCCGGCCGGGCTTTTCGCGGGAGTGGAGCAGAAAGTCGCGGTGAAACCGGCCGCGCTGATCAAGGCGTACGAGGCGACGGGCCGGACGGCGGACGATCTGCCCTATACGCCGCATTTCGAGGCCGTCTACCGCGATTACTCGGCCGAGCATGGCGAGCAGGGCCCAACCCGCAACGAAGTCTGGCGGCATTTGCTCAACCTGCGGAAGGGCGGGAAACTTCCCAAACTCGGGCCGGCCCGCAGCGCTGCACCGGAGATAACCGACGAGCAGCGGGCGCATTTGCTGGAACTGTTGGGCGAAGATATCGGCCGGCGGGACCGGTTGCCGTACAGCGAGCGGTTTGACAAATTGGTGGAGGAGTTTAACAAGGGTTTGCCACGGAAGATTTCGCCGCATCTGGTGTGGCGGCTGGTGGCGAC
>JBBRTW010000664.1:0-2267 GCA_038244055.1 Tepidisphaerales bacterium
CAGGGCGATGAGCGTGAGGGCGAAATAATTGTACCAGCCGTAGAGGTGGGTGCTGACTTTGACGTTGTAGGCGGTGACATCCATCGCCTGCACGGAGTATCGGCCGGGGAGGAAGGCGGCGACTTTTCTGGCCCACTGGGGGAGGCGGGCGAGTTCGACGCCGACGCCGCCGATCATGATCATGGGGAGGAAGAGGCTCTGGCCGAGAGCTTGAACGGCGTGCGTGGAGCTGGCGATCATGGAGATGGTCAGGCCGATGGCGAGAAACGCGAAGGTGGCCAGCGTGAAGGAGCCGAGGAGTTTGAAGGGGGCGATGGGCAGCGGCATGTGGTAGATCCAGACGGCCAGGGCGAGTTGGAGGACACCGGCCGTCAGGATGAGCAGGTAGCGGGCGATGAGGATGGAGAGGACGAACCCGGCCGTGGGCATGGGGGTCAGGCGGTAGCGCCGCCAGACGCCGCGCTCGCGCTCGGAGACGACGGCGATGGGCATGCCGAAGCAGGCACCGCCCATGATGGTGATGGTGAGGAGCTGGCCGAGGTTGCGGATCATCGGCTCCTTGGGATAGGAGCCGGCGAAGTACGCGCCGAAGGCCATCAGGAAAAAGATGGGGACGACATATCCGAAGACGACCGCCTGGGGGTTGCGGAAGTTGAGCTTGAGCGTGATCCAGAGATGGTGGAGAAAGCCGCGCATGTCGGGACGGAAGGTATGGCGGGGGTGGGGAATTGTCCATCGGTGATTGGCCGGGAATGAAGTGGGCGATTACCATGCCCCGCCGATGCCGCTTTGGATGGAATATACTCTGTTTGCGCTTTATGTGGTGGCCGGGCCGCTGGGGTGGGGGTTCATGATTCTGGCGATGTTCGAGGGGCGGCGGCGGATGACGTTATTATTGCCGGAAAATGTGCTGCCCGAGCCCGCGCCGCGGCTGACGGTGTTGGTGCCGGCCAGGGATGAGGCGGGGCGGATCGAGGCGTGCATCAGGGGGATTCTCGAGCAGGATTATCCGAACCTGCGGGTGGTGGCGGTGGATGATCGAAGCACGGACGGGACGGGGGAGATATTGGATCGTCTGGCCGGGACCGAGGCACGGCTGCGGGTGGTGCATCTGGTGGAGGCGGATCTGGAGGCGGGGTGGCTGGGTAAGAATCACGCGCTGCGGTGGGGGTATGAGCGCGGGGTGAGAGCGAATGATGCCGGTGAGACGCACGGCGCGGAGAAGTCGGGGAAATCGGGCGAGTCATCTGGCGGCATGGGAGTGCGGCATCCGCATTTTGTGATAGCCGGCGACTCAGGCGTCGATTCGCGGCATCCCACCGCCATGCCGGGGATGAATGAAACATCAGGGCCTCTGCCCCCTCTCCTGTACTCGGGAGAGGGTGGGGGTGAGGGTCTTACTCCCTCTCCCAAGCGGCGGAACATCGGCCCACCTTCTGCGCCGCTCAATCGCCGCGTGGGAGAGGGCGGGGGTGAGGGGTCTTCTGCCGTAAGCGCAGTGTCGGGCTCCCAATCGGCCGAAGACCCTCACCCTCACCCTCTCCCGAGTACAGGAGAGGGGACCGGAGGTACAGGCGCGGGGACCGGAGGTACAGGAGAGGGAATAGAGTATCTCCTGTTTCACGACTCCGATCTGCGGATCATTCGGCCGGACACATTGCGGCTTTGCGTGGCGGCGGCGGTTCGGCATGAGGTCGCCATCTTTACGGCGCTGCCAGCATTGGAATCGCAGACCTTTTTTGAGGGGCTGATCCTGCCGCTGGGGGGGATGATCTCATCGGCCTACAACGCCGTGGCCCTGACCAATGTGGATTCGTTCAAAAACATCGCCTACGCCAATGGGCAGTTCATGATGATCCGGCGGGATGTTTACGATGCGATCGGCGGGCATCGCGCGGTGAAGGCGCGCTACTGCGAGGATGTGGCGATGGCGCGGATCGTCAAGACCGAGCGCGGCCAGCGGATTCGCGTGGCGTGGGGGGCCAAGCATATCCAGGTTCGGATGTACGATTCGCTGGGGGCGGTGTTTCGCGGGCTTTCGCGAATCTTCGCGGATACGCGCGATCGCAGGCCCTGGCCGATGATCGCGGGGATTGCGTTTGTGCTGATCTGCGGCTTGTCGCTCTATCTGGCCTGTGTCTGGACGGCCTGGCGCTTGGGGCATCCGAGCACGGCGTATGGCGCGTGGGGATGGCTGGCCGCCTGCATCGGGCATTTCGGGACGATGAGCACGCAGTTGGGATTGACGTACGCGTGGAGCCGCAATC
>JBBRTW010000665.1:0-2252 GCA_038244055.1 Tepidisphaerales bacterium
ATGTGCGGCGAATCGGACCTGAAAACCTGCATCGCCATGCTGATCCTGGACCGCCTGGATATCGGAGGCAGCTTCGCCGAATTTCATCCGATCGATTTCCAGGAGGGCTTCGTGCTGGTGGGGCACGATGGGCCGCATCACATCAACATCGCCGATGGCAAGCCCGTGCTGCGCAGCCTGCTGAAGTACCACGGCAAGCCCGGCTCCGGCGCTGGTGTGGAATTCAAGATCAAGGAAGGCCCGATTACCATGCTGAGCATCGGACTGACCGCCCAGGGAAAATTCAAGTTCGTGATTGCCGAGGGTGAATCCGTGCGCGGCCCGATCCCGCCCACCGGCAACACCAACACCCGCGGATTCTTCAAACCCGATGTGCGCACCTTCCTGAAGCGATGGGTGGCGGAAGGTCCCACGCATCATTTCGCCCTGGGCGTGGGCCGGCATGCGCGCACGATTCAGAAGCTGGGCGAGGTGCTGAGAATCGAAAGCGTAATCGTCGGACCGATGTGATGGCGGCCGCTTGAAGATGGATCTCGCGTGCGCGCAAGCCCGCCCGCGGCGGCCGATATTTATTGGAGATTGGAGATCGCCGAGTTCGAAACTCAGTGCCCGGTTCGTTTCAGATATTCATCGGCCGGGAGGAGCTTATCGAGCTCGGCCACGTTGGCGGGTTTGACTTTGATCATCCAGGCGGCTGCGTGGGGATCGCGGTTGACCAGGCCGGGGTCGTTCTTCAGGGCCTCGTTGATGGCCACGACTTCTCCGGTGATGCCGGAGTAGAGATCGCTGGTGGCCTTGACGGATTCGATGACGCCGAAGGGTTTGTTGGCGACAACCTTCGCGCCGACTTTGGGGAGATCGACGAAGGTGATATCGGTGAGCTCATCGGCCGCGATCTGGGTGATACCGATGGTGATGGTTTCACCGTCGAGCTTGTGCCATTCGTGGGATTCGAGGTATTTGCGATCGGTGGGAGTGGTCATGGGAGTTGGTAGTTGTTAGTTATGAGTTGTTAGTTATGAGTTGCGAGTTGCGAGTTGTGAGTTGTGAGTTGCGAGTTGCGAGAAATCAATCACGCACTGATCGAATTGTCACCCTGAGCTTGCGAAGGGTCTGGCCGATGCGTTGAGGTCATTCCGCCTCGCGTGCTGGGCAAGATGTTTCGCTGCGCTCAACATGACCGATGTTGCATTCCAACGTTGAATGTCCAATCTACTTCGCACGCTTGTAGAACGGGAGCTTGATGACTTTGGCGGGGTTCATGGTGCCGCGGAGGTCCACCGCCAGGTCGGTGCCTTCGGCGGAGTGGGCGGCGTCGACGTAGGCCATGGCGATGGATTTATCGAGCGTGGGGCTTTGGGTGCCGCTGGTGACCTCGCCGATGATCTGGCCGTCTTTGAGAACGGGGGCGGACTGGCGAGCGATTCGCTTGCCTTCGAGTTCCAGGCCGACGAGTTTGCGTTTCGGGCCTTCGGCCTGAATCTTTCGCAGCGATTCGACGCCGATGAAGTCTTTGTTGAGATCGACGGCCCAGGCGAGACCGGCGCTGAGGGGGTCGATCTGGTCGTTGAGTTCGTGGCCGTATAGAGGCATGCCGGCTTCGAGGCGGAGAGTATCGCGCGCGGCCAGGCCTGCGGGCTTCAGCGTGGCGTTGGGCTTATCCATGCCGCTGCCGAGCATTTTCATAGCCATGCCGGCCAATTTGGAGGAGAGGATGATCTCGACGCCATCTTCACCCGTATAGCCGGAGCGGAAGACCGTGAACTTGATCAGGCCCATGACGCTGCCGGTTTCGAAGTGGTAGCGTTTCATGGTCTTGAGATCGACCGGCAGATGCTCGGCCAGTCGCTCGATGACCTTGGGGCCCTGGACGGCGACCATGGAGGTGGATTCGGTCTGGTCGGCCATGTCGAAATCCAGGCCGGCGGTGTGGCGGATTTCGTGGAACCAGTGGATGAGCTTTTCGCGATTGGAGGCGTTGCAGACCATGAGCCAGTGCTTGGCATCGCGGGAGACAATGACATCGTCGAGGATGCCGCCGGCGGGGTTGCAGACCAGGCTGTAGCGGGATTGACCGATTTTCTGGTCGGTGAAGTTGCGAGTGCAGACTTTATTGAGAAAGGCCTGAGCGTCTTTGCCGGTGAAATGGAGGCGGCCCATGTGGGAGACATCGAAGATCGAGCCGCTGTTGCGGGTCTGATGATGCTCATCGAGGACGCCGCGGTAGAGCAGGGGCATCTCCCAGCCGGCGA
>JBBRTW010000666.1:0-2229 GCA_038244055.1 Tepidisphaerales bacterium
GAGGGGGCGGCGGAGGGGGCGGGGGAATCGGATGGATCCTCTGGCTCATCTGGAAGCTGATCGAGCTTTGCTGGTTCTATCCCTACATCGGCCTGCCGCTGGTCGCGATCATCATCGGCCTGTTCTGGTGGGGCGGGCAGAGCAGCAAGAGCGCCTATCAATCCTCGGTCATCCGCAAGGGCGGGGCGGCATCGGAGCGGCAGGAGACCGATAACGTCATCGCGCGGGTCCGCGAGATTGACCCGGCCTTCGATCCAGATGCATTCCAGCAGCGCGCCTCGGCCGCGTTTCTCAAGATTCAGGAGGCCTGGAGCGGGCAGGAACTGACCAGGGTGCGCCCGTTCATCTCCGACGCGGTCTACGAGCGCTTCAGCCTGCAATTCATCGAGCAGAAAGCGCTCGGCTACCGCAATGAAATGTCGGGCGTGCGCATCAATTCCACCAGCCTGGCGGGCGGGCGGGCGGATCGAATGTTCGATGAGCTGTCGGTGCGCTTTGTCGCGTGGGCGATCGATAAAAACGTCTCGCTCAAGGAAGGGACGATGGTCGGAGGCAGTTCCACGGGCGATGAGTTCGCCGAGGTCTGGACGTTTCTGCGCAAGCGCGGGGCGCATACCAAGCGCGGGCAGGCGGGGCTGATCGAAGGAAGCTGCCCGAATTGCGGCGTGACCATCGAGATGAATCAATCGGCCAAGTGCAAATACTGCGGGGCGGCGCTGCGCTCGGGCGAATATGACTGGGTGCTGGTGGAGATCACCCAGGATTGCGAGTGGGCATCCGAGGATCGCGCGGATCTGCCGGGTGTGACAGCGCTGACGGCGCGCGATCCGGAATTCAACGTGCAGGAACTCGAGGACAAGGCGTCGGTGGTCTTCTGGCGGCGCATGGAGGCCGAGCGCGTGAGCTCAGCGCGCCCGCTGCGGAAGGTGGCCACGCCGGCGTATTGCGATGCGATGGATCAGCAGGCCAGGGCGCTGTCGGGCAAGGAGCGGTGGTACGTTGGAGAGTGCGGGGTCGGATCGGTTGAAGTTCTGGGAATCGAGCCGGCCGGCGATAATTGGCCTGCCGCCGAAGGGTCCGCCCAGCCGGCGGATTCGTTCGATCGGGCGCTGGTGGAGGTGAAATGGTCCGGCACGCGCTTCAATGTCAAGGCGGATGGAGGCGTCAAGCGGAAGGAACCGATGTCGATGTCACGCCTGCTGCTGGTGCTGGCGCGCAAGGCCGGGGCGGCCAGCCGCGCCGAGCAGGCGGTTTCCTCCGCGCATTGCCCCAACTGCGGCGCGCCCACCAGCGATGAGGCGGCCAGCGCCTGCGAATTCTGCGGCGTGGTGCTCAACGATGGGTCGCGCGGGTGGACGCTGGAAGAAGCGCTCAAAATGAGCTCGGACCGCGGCCGGGAACTGACGGCGCGGCTGGACGAGATCGACGACAGCTCGGCGGTATCGACAGCGGCCGGCGCGGATTGGGTCGGATCGAGCGCTGCAGGCGGTGGCCCGCCGCCGATTCCACGCCCGGCTCCGCCGCCGCTCCCGGGCATCGGCGGCAACGGCAATCGCATGACCGCCGACGGCGGCCCGCCGGCCACGCCGGTTGGCATCCTCGCCTGGATGATCAAAGTTTCCTTCGCCGATGGCGAGATGGATGCCAAAGAGCGAGAGTTGCTTTCCGATGTCGCCGCCCGCCAGCGCATTCCGGCCAGTCGCCTGGAGGAGATGATCGAATCCGCCAAGGCCGGCACGCTCGAAGTGCCCACCCCCGCCGGCCCGGCCGAGGCCAAGCAGCATCTCAAGGCGATCGCCGAGATGGCCCTGGCCGATGGGAAAATTACCAAGGAAGAAGCCGCCCTACTCCGCCAGGCGGGCGGAAGCCTGGGGTTGAGCGAACACGATCTGAGCCAGTTGCTGAAGCAGACCAAGGCGGAGATGTATCAGCGGGCGAAGGCGACGTTGAGGGAGGCGAAGAGAAAGTAACCCATTGCCAGTGCCGAAGAAGTTCGGATGGCAAATTCCTGGGTGCGGTGCCCTGACGAGCCGCCGAAAGATTTCATTCGCGGAGCAGGCTATTCGGCTCGTCTGGGCCTGCCCCAATCGCGTGTAACTCCCGTTTTCGGCACTTATGCCGCCCGTTGGCTCCAGAATTCGGCCCAAAGTCCGCTGTAGTCGAGGCACCGCAGTGCCGTAATGTTCTCCGCATGCTCGGGTGTCCAGCGGGCGCTGTTGAGTTTGAGGC
>JBBRTW010000667.1:0-2229 GCA_038244055.1 Tepidisphaerales bacterium
GGCGCTGAAATACGATCGCACCACGCCCTTCTCATTGGTCGCCAACGGCAAATAGACGCTGTACCTCCCGTCGGCCAGTCGCACTTTGCCCGGCTCCTGGTCAACCCCCTAGTCAAGGCACGTCGCCTGCTAGTCTTTCCCGTCCGGCGTCGCGCTGACGGTCTTGGCGCCGTCCTTCACGAAATGCCCGATCACCGCCGCCAACGCCTTGTCGCGCATGGCGTCGTCGGCGAACTGGTAATTGAACTCGCCGGTCGTGAACACTTGATCCTGCATCGCCCACAACTCGTCCATCAACCCCGGCGACTTCTTCAGCGCCCCCAGGAACAGAAGCACCGTCATCACCGAGTTCTCCCCGCTGATCGTCAGCTTTCCCCGGCTGATCCGGTGATAATAGTGTCCCGACTCCTCGGCCGCCGCCAACGCGCCGATTTGCGTCATGTAATCCTTGATCTGCGAATGCCCGTTGCGAAACAGCACCGGACGGGCGCCCAGCCTGCCCCACTCGGCCAAGGCCATCGGGCTGACCTTGGGATCGTACAGCGCCGGCGCGGGAGCCTTGCCGGTCCACTGGGTCTTCAGGCAGGTCCGCAGGATCGGCACGAACGCGAAACCGGCGGTGAGGATTCCCCGGCGGTCGCCAAAGACGATCCGATCGCCATCGCCATCGATGCCGATCACCGCGTCGCAGTTCCTCTCCCCGGCCCGTTTCAACGCCGCATCCATCTTCCCTTGGCTGGTGGGATTCGGCGATCCGGTGGGGAACTGCCCGTCGGGAATCAGCCGCATCGGCTCGATCCGCACTCCGGCCTTGTCCAACGCCATCCACAATTCAGGCCCGGCCGATCCATTGAACGTATCCAGCACCACCGCCAACCCCGCGAGCTCGCCGGGCTTGATCCCCGCCGCCTCCAGCGAGAAATCAACGTACTCCCGCGTGAGATCGACGATGTGGAGCGATCCGCCATCGCGCGGCGCCAGCTTCTCCTGCGAATGGTAAATCTCCCGAACCCGCGTCAATCCCCCCTTCGGTCCGCATTCCATCCCGATCGCGTGCACGGTGGGGATGGTGAACTTGATCCCGACATAGGAGGCCGGATTGTGCGATGCGGTGATGCCCAGCCCCATCGTCTTGGGGTGTTTCTCAGAGGCCCACAGCGTGGTGAAATATCCCTGCGGGGTGCTTACCGGCTCCAGCCGCGCGATCACGCGGAACCCGGCCGCCTCGGCCACCTCCAGCGCGATCGCCATGACCGCCGCGCACCCCAGCCGGGCATCGCGGGCGACGGTGACGGTGTCCACCCCCAACTCGCGCCCATACAGCAGCGTCGCCTCGACCAGCCGCCGAATCGCCGCGTCATCGAACTCGCCCACTTCCCAGCGGGCATCGTAAACCTTGATTGGATCGGATTGTTTCATGGGGGACCGGAATGGTTGTAAGTTGTGGATTGGAAAAAACCGTTGTGAGTTGTGAGTTGTGAGTGGCGGGTTGGCGGTTGGGGGTTGGGGGTTGGAAATCGCGCACGATTCCAATGGTCGTCCCCATCTTCTCTTCTCCGCCTACTGCCTACTGCCAACTGCCAACTGCCAACTGCCTACCGCTCCCTAATCCTTCACCTGCATCGCCAAAATCCGCGCGATCGCCTCGCAGATTTCCGTGCGGTGGATTCCGTTGAGCGCCAGCGCAAGCTGCGTCTCCATCAGACCGTATGGAATCCCCGTGTCATATCGCTGCCCCTGGGTCACCACGCACCAGTATTTTTCGGTGTTCTGCCGCAGATGTTCCTGGGCCGCCGTCAACTGGATCTCGTTTTTCTCGCGGAGGTCGTTTTTGATGAGGTATTCCAGAGAATCGAAGATCCGCGGGCTGAACACGTGGATTCCGAAGTGGGCCAGGTAATTGCCCGCCGGCAGCCCCGGCGTCGCCAGTTGCTCGCGGGCCACCTCGATGCTCGGCTTCTCGATGATCAGCTCGGACTTGTAAATCCCCTTCCCCGGCTCGATCGGCTGGCCCCGGATGACCCCGAACAAATGCAGCATCCGCTCGACCGTGGGCTGCACTCCCGTCACCGCATCGCACATGTACTGCTCGAACACTTTGATGAGCTGCCGCGCGCAGCGGTCCTTGACATCGCTGATGTAAACATGGTCCCCCAGCATCAGCAAAAACGGCTCGTCGCCCACGAACTCCTTGGCCTGGTACACCGCGTGCCCGAACCCCTCGGGCGA
>JBBRTW010000668.1:0-2220 GCA_038244055.1 Tepidisphaerales bacterium
CCCTCAGTTCCCGGAAATTCAACACCGCCTGCTCGGCCACCAGACGCTCGTCATCGTTCGCGTATTGCATGCGATCCTCCATGAAAGCACCCACATCCCCGGCCAGTTTAACAAAAGTGCCAAAAGTGCGCGCTACACCCGCCCCGGAGGGGCGGAGGAATGTTGGGTCGCCAGGCACGTCGAACTTTGTATATTGAGATACTCGACTGACTACCCAAAAGGGTCAGGAGCCGGGGCCACGATTGTCGGCGCTCGGGGCGTTTCCGGCGGCCGGCTCCTGACCCTGCGACCAATTCCGCGCACATTCCAATGCTGCCTGCTTATCCACAAACTCATTCTCCAACTGCGCATCGTAAACTCGATCGAGCAGGTGCCTGAATTTCGGGCCGGGCTTCAGTCCGAGGGCGATCAGATCATCGCCGGTGACCAGCGGGGGCGGGGCCATGTCCTGGCCGGTGGATTCGAGTTTTTCGAAGAGGGATTCGAGCGCGGCGATGGGTTGGGTGAAGAGATGCAGAGCGGAAAGGGCGGCCAGCAACTGCCGCGTAGCCGGCGCGGTTGGCTTGGCGAGGAAGCGTTTCTGGGCAGAGAGTCTCGGCGGCGCATCGGCCAGGAGCGAGGGCAGGGGGGAGAGGATTTCGATCAGCTCATCGACCTCTTCGTTGGAGATGCGCAGCGCCTGGCGCATTGCATGGGAGAGATGGGCGATCTCGGGGCGGGTGGTGAAATGGATTAGTTGTGATTGCAACGATTGTGGGGAGATTGCGGTGGCGGCGGATGATGCCGCGAGAGGTTGGATGCGGAAGTCCAGCGCGCCGGCGGCGAGGGCCAGCCCGAAGGAGATGGGGAAGTTTGCATCGAGCGCCAGGAAGAGCGAACGTCCGGGGTTGAAGGTGGATTTGACCGGTGGATTGGCGGGGCCGGCCTGTGGATCGTGCCCGCCCGCCATGGGGATAAAGCGCATGATGACATCGACCAGCGCATACTCCCAGAGCAGCGTCCACGCGGCGGCGCGGGATGGGGCGGAGGGGTTGAGCATGAGGCGCAGCTCATCGGCGATGCGCTCGGGCGAGATCCCAATCAAACGCGGAGCATTAACGCGGATGGCGGCGGCCGTGGCGGGCTCGATGGTCAGCCCAAACCGCGCCGCGAAGCGAATGGCCCGGAGCAGGCGCAGGTGGTCCTCGGCAAAGCGGTCGGCCGGGTCGCCGATGGCGCGGAGGATTTTGTCGCGGAGATCGGCCAGCCCGCCGACGAAATCGTGAATGCGAACCGTCCACTGTGCATTGCCAATGGTCAATTGTTGATTGTCGGTGATGGCGCCGGTGGATTCATCGAGCGGTGGAACGGTCCATTGTCCATTGTCCATGGTCCATCGGAGATTATCAGTGGGCGCGGTGGATTCATTGAACTGGGGATCCGACAATTGACCATGGACAATTGACGATGGACTTTTCCGCCCTGAACCCTGACCCCCGAACCCTGAACCCTCCCCACCCTCCGCGACCGGATCGAGAAACAACCCATTGATCGTGAAATCCCTTCGCCGGGCATCCTCGGCCGCCGTGGTGAAGCGGACCGAATCTGGGCGTCGGCCATCGCTGTAAACCCCTTCAGCGCGGAAGGTGGCGACTTCGATGGTGGAGGGGCCGATGCGAATGAGGATGACCCCGAAGGCCGCGCCGACGGCTTGCGTATTGGCGAAGAGGGCGCGGACGCGATTTGGCGGAGCATCGGTGGCGACATCCCAGTCCTTGGGCTCCTTGCCCATCAGCAGATCGCGCACGCACCCCCCCGCGAAATACGCCACATGCCCGGCCGCGCGGAGACGCTTAAGCACGGCCAGCGCATCCTCCGGCCGGCAGGGGGGCTTGGTGGAGGAGATGGGAGAGGGCGGGGGCATGGGGGGAATGTCAGATGGCAAATGGGAAATGTCAAAAGTGGGATGGGGAATTCCGAATTCCGAATGGCGAATCACTACTGTCCGGTCAGAAGTCGAACAGCATCAACTGGTTACGATTGTCGTCCTCGGCGTTTTTCTGCTGAATCTCTGAAAACACCTGAATTATCGGGGTTTTCTGACACTATAGCACCGTTACAGGCTCCGCCGTGCTGAACCGAGTCGGCGTGCGGGCTCGGTGCAAGGTGGTTTTCGCCCGATGTCGGCCGGCGGCGTGCATCTCTCGCAGCAGGTCCAACGCCATACGCTGCTCCAAGCTC
>JBBRTW010000669.1:0-2218 GCA_038244055.1 Tepidisphaerales bacterium
CGTGTTGGCCATTTTGGGCGACTCGATCACCACCGACCACATTTCGCCGGCGGGATCGATCAAGGAAGAAAGCCCGGCCGGCGAATACCTGCGCGATCACCAGGTTCGTCCGAAGGACTTCAACCAATACGGCACGCGCCGCGGCAATCATCAGGTCATGATGCGCGGCACCTTCGCCAATATCCGCATCAAGAATCAGATGGTGCCGGGCGTCGAAGGCGGCGTCACCATCCACTATCCGTCGAAGCAGAAGATGGCGATGTACGACGCGGCCATGAAGTATAAGGCCGACAAAGTGCCGCTGGTGATCTTCGGCGGCAAAGAATACGGCACCGGCTCGTCGCGCGACTGGGCCGCCAAGGGAACCGTGCTGCTCGGCGTCCGTGCGGTCATTACCGAATCGTTTGAGCGCATACACCGCTCCAACCTGATCGGCATGGGCGTGGTGCCGCTGGTATTCGAGGAAGGCACCTCCTGGAAGTCGCTCGGTTTGAAGGGTGACGAGCAGGTCACGATCAGGGGCCTGCACGGCGACCTCAAGCCGCACCAGCGGCTGATCGCCGAAATCGTCTCGGGCAACGGAACGCTCAAGCGCGTGCCGTTGATCTGCCGCATCGATACGGTCGACGAACTCGACTATTTCAAGAGCGGCGGAATCCTGCAGTACGTGCTTCGCCAGCTGGCGAGCTGAGGCGGTTCTACCAGCCGCGCCCCACGATTCGACATGGCCGCTCACTGCGAAGTGAGTGGCAGGTGATCGACGAGGCTGCCTATAACAAGCCTCGCGAAGCAGGGGGATTGTGGGATCTTGGGACCTTTATGAACTCTCGCCACATCACCTTTGCGGCCGCTCTTATTTTTACGTCCATGGCCGCGCCATCTGCGATCGTTCCAGCATTGGCCGATGGGCCGCGCGCCGTCATCGAGCTGTTCACGAGTCAGGGCTGTTCATCGTGCCCACCCGCCGACAAGCTGCTTGGCGAATTGGCGCGCGATCCCACGCTGTTAACGATGAGCCTGCCGGTCGATTACTGGGACTATCTAGGCTGGAAGGATACCCTGGCGCTGCACGGTCATTCCGATCGGGAGCGCGCTTACGCCAACGCGCGCGGCGACCGCGAGGTCTATACGCCGCAAGTCGTTGTCAACGGCATTGCCCATGTGCTTGGCAGCGACAAAGCAGCAATCGAAAAAGCCATCGCCCAGACCCGGGCCACCGCAACGCCGCTGACACTGCCGGTCACGATCGCCGTTGCCGATGGCAAAGTGACTGTAACGGTGTCGGCCGGCCAGGACGAACAGCGCAGCGGTGAAGTCTGGCTGTGCCCGATCACCAGCAAAGCGCCGGTTGCGATCGAGCGCGGCGAGAACAACGGCCATACGTTGACTTACACCAACGTGGTGCGGCGCTGGCTGAAACTCGGCGATTGGGTTGGCAAGGCCGCGACCTTCAGCGTGGCGGTGGCCGATATTCCCGATGCGGAATATTCGCTCAAAGACATCGATCAGCTTGCGGTGATCGTGCAAAGCGGCAACGCCGCCAAGCCCGGCTTGATGCTGGGTGCCGCCGAGACGGCGCTGCGGTAATTTCCCCGCCCGCAAAAAAAACGGGCCGGCGACTGGCCGGCCCGAAGGCTTAGGGGATTGAATCTCACACGCAACTTAACTCACTAAACTCAACTGACCCGGCCGGTTGAGCCCCGGGGGGCTGGGGGGCTGAGGAATCCGGGACTCGAACCGACCGGGCCTTGAGGCAACGCTGCATTTATCCCAAGCCAGCGTGACCGGCGATTGGCCGAAATAGGGCGGCATTGTGGGGAGTTTTAACGAGTTCGTGATCGGCCGAAGGCCGATTTTGCCCGTTTCTACGCCATTTCCTGCTCGCGGGGAGTTCCCGTTGCCCAGAGGAAACTCTTGCCGTGGCAAGCCCCCGGCGCGATCATGCCTCAAAGCATAGGAGGCGCCGCATGACGATCGGTTCCGGCGATGTTGATCCAAGCCAGTCCCCCGGGGGCGGATCTCCGGCGCGCAATAGCACCGCCCTCGTAAACCAGGTCACCTTCAGCCGCCGGGAGCTCAATCGCATTTTCGATCTCTACGGCCGCAAGGTCGCCGCCGGCGAATGGCGCGACTACGCCATCGATTTTCTCAAAGACCGTGCGGTGTTCTCGGTGTTCCGCCGCACCTCGGAAGTCCCGCTCTACCGCATCGAAAAAGA
>JBBRTW010000670.1:0-2189 GCA_038244055.1 Tepidisphaerales bacterium
TCGAGGGCCTCATCGGTGACCGGGGCGGTGGTGGGATTCTTGACCGGCTCCCAGTAGCGTCCATTGCGTAATTCGATGGTCTGCGGCTCGGCGGCGAAGGCGGATAGGCCAACGGACAGCGAGAAAGCGGCGGCCAGGGTTTGAAGCATCCTGCTCATATCGGGGGGATTGTAATGGAAGGGGGATTGGATGGAAGTGGTGGGGGTCGGGAAGGGAAGGCACAAGGATGAAGGCGGGAGGATGAAAAAACGCCGTACAAGCCGGGACGTAGCGCCCGAGCGACAGCGAGGAAAGCGCCGTCCCGGATGGTAAAATGCGCGACCCCGCGACGATCATCAGGAACGCGCACGCGACGGTCGAGCGGCCACTTTGCGTTTCGCTCCGCGACTTTTCGCGGCGCTGGTGCGGTCCCGAGTCGCGCCTACTTTGATCCGCCCCTTTGCAAACACGGTCATCAATTGGGTCAGCGATCCTCCGCCGGGCTCGAGATAACCGGCCGCGATAAGGCCGCAAGTCGTGCCCGTGGCCTGTTCAATTAGGCCGAGCATTCTGGCGGTCATCGCTTTGCGCGATGAAGAAAATTCGGCAATTCTCCTAACGGAAATGCCGGCCATCTCCGCGATCGACGCCTTGGAATACCCCATCCGGGTCAACCCTCGAAAAACGGCTTCGGAATAAACTAATTCCGGTGTTCGATGAACTGGGCGCGGTCGACTCGGTCGATCAGAGGCGCCGTTGCCTGTCGCGGATTTGGCTTCAAGTGCGAAATTCATACTAATGGACCTCGTGGACAGTATAGCATTGGAATTAACTTTTGTGCCGAATTAACTGCCAGAGAGCCAAGCTGTTGCGTTCAAGCTTGCCTTGACGACGAGAAAGGTCGGCAGGGTCTGTCGAGCCGCGTGCAACGCGCCGACGACAATGGGAAATGTAATGTCGGATCGACAGGGCAAAATCCCTTGTTTTGGCAGGCGACTCAAGCTCATGGCTGACTGAATTAAGCCAGCGTTCGACGGAATCCAGAACTTCCAAATGTGTTCGGATGTGCTTGTCAGCCATGAATTGCTCAGCCCCGTAGATGCTACCTCTACCTCAACAATACAAAGCTGCATCGTTCACGACAAGTTTTGGCAGATTTATCGCCTTGGCGGGCAGGGTAAGACTCTCATGTCTTGCCCACGGGCGCGATGAGTTTGGTGCGGATCGTGGGCGATTACCTCCCCACCACAAACCTCCCCACCCTCAGCCTTCTCCCCAATGTGTGCTGCATATGCTCCCCAAAAATCCGATTGAGCGGGTCCGTCTGCGCCCGCGAAAGCATCGGTAGACGAAGCAAATTCCCATTCTGCCGCGGCAGTCTCAGGATGTTATTTGTCAGCGACAAGAGCCGCGCATCGATGGGGATTCGATCGGGAGTCACCCCTTCGCAATTCTTGCACACAATCCCCCCGCGCGAGGGGGCGAAGGACCAGATTCCGCGATCCGAAAACGGCGCGCGGCAATTGGTGCAGGCCGACAGATCGGGGAGATAGCCTGATTCGCGGAAGAGGTCCAGCTCGAAGGCCAGAAACGATTCCTCCAGGCGCGGCGTATGCAAATCCGAGAGGGTCCGCTCCAGGCGATCGAACAGATGCGGATGCGGGTCATGCTCTTCGATCAACAGGCCGACCAGCTCGGCCGCGTATTGGGCCAGATAAAGCGCCCGCAAATTCGAGCGCATTTCCAGATGCCCATCGCGCAGGGCCCATTCGCAGAGGGTTGCCAGATCCTTCTCCAGCCGAAGCGAAAACACCGCATCCCCCAGATCGAGCAGATCCAGCCCGCCATCGAATTTGGAAGCCCCGGCTTTCGTGCGGCGATGTGCGCCCTTGGCGATCAGGCGCATTAATCCATGCGTCCGGCCAAAGAGCGTGAGGATTTGCGAGGTTTCGCTGTATTCGACCTTGCGCAGGCAGATGCAGCGATCGGGAGTCAGGGCCATGGCGGGGGATTATAGGTGGAGTAGGCAGTAGGATGAAGGCAGAGGGCAGAATGATGAATGATGAATGATGAATCACTACTGTCCGGTTGATTTCCGCCGTTAGGGTTGATTTCCCATGCACTGGTCGAGTCGGATGGCTTCGATGTTAGGGTACACGATTTCAATTTCGTCCGCCTTCCCGCCGCCCGCGTCGGGCGGTTTTGCGTCA
>JBBRTW010000671.1:0-2177 GCA_038244055.1 Tepidisphaerales bacterium
GGGTTTCTTCTCTCCGACAAGCTCCTGCCGCAGAAGGATCGCGGGAAATTCGTGCCCTATCCGATGGTGCGCTATTACCTGGGCGTGGCGCAGTACCTGGGGTCGCACGATCGCGATCTGTCGATGAAGTTGTTCGTCACCGAGAGCGAGAAGCGGTCGGCCGGCGAGGTCTTCGCTAAATCGGGTTTGGATCCCCTGCTGGAGCGCCCGGCCGCGCAGGGCAAAGCGCCGCTGATCCTGGTCAACCCCGGCGCGAATTACGGGGCCGCCAAGTGCTGGCTCCCGGAGCATTTCGCGCACTTGGCGGATCGGCTCATGACGGAGCTGGGGGCGACCGTGCTCCTCTCCGGCGCACCCAAAGAGCGGCCGATCATCGAGGCGATTCTCGCCGGCATGAAACAGACCCCGATCGATCTCTCCACCAAGGGCCTGAGCCTGGGCGCGCTCAAGGAAATCACCCGCCGCTGCGATCTGATGATCACCAACGACACCGGCCCGCGGCACATCGCCGCCGCGTTCGATGTGCCGGTGGTGACGATCTTCGGCCCGACCCATCCCGAGTGGACGGAAATTTATTTCCCGAAAGAGCGCAAGGTCGCGGTGAAGGTTTTCTGCGGGCCCTGCCAGAAAAAGACCTGCCCGCTGGATCATCGCTGCATGACGCGGATTTCGCCCGCGATGGTTTACGATTCGGCGATGGAGTTATTGCGGCCCGGGCTGGCGGCGACGGTGTAGCCTTTTCGCAAAAGCGTGACCCGTCATCTTGAGGGAGCTTCAGGCGACCGAAAGATCTGGCCTGTCTTTGGGGGGCTGCTCGTCATGGTTGAGGGCCAATACGATGGGGCAGGATTCTTCGGTCGCCTGAAGCTCCCTCAGAATGACCCTCACCAAGCTTACGCTTCGTTGGATGAATGGCTGGCGCTATTACCTCGGCCGCGTGGCGGGGTTTCGGCGATCCACGACCACGGCGTTCCATTGCTGGGCATCGGTATAACCCCAGGCCGGTCCGGAGGTGATGGAACCGGGGAATTCGCCGGCGATCCTGCCGCGATCCTGCGTGTACAACTGGTCGGCCATGGCGGCCAGTGGGGATCGAACAGGCTGCACCGGCTCTGTCTGCGGGGCGCGCGGGCCGACGCTTCTCGCTAGAAAGCAGACCTTGGCCCCGGCCGGAATGCGGATGTCGAAATGCATCGGCCGGCCGACGGAATCGCAATTCAGGCTGAGCCAGGTTTGATCCATCGCCGCGCGCGAAGGGTAGATGGGGCGCATCGAATCGAGCCAGCGCAGCGTGGAAACGCGGTACTCGGTGGAGGTTTGATAGGTCCAGGCATCGGTCTGGGTGAGCGAATTGGTGCGGACGATGATTTCGCCGCCGGCCTGCTGGATCAGCAGGCGCGCCTCCCACCAGTAGGAGAGGAACACGATCGATCCGGCCACCACGATGGCCACCCAGAGCCAGGTGAGCGGCGGACGCCACAGCGCCAGCCCGAGAAGCGGAATGCACAGCGCGGCCGCGATAAGCAAGATTCGCCGCCGAAAGGCCCAGGGCCAGCCGGGGGCCCAGTTCTCAACGGGCTTGAATGCGCCGGGATGCGGTTCGGCGGATTCGGGACCGGCCGGTTCATGGCGTAAGACGAAATACTCTCCCATGCGCTTCCAGGGCCAGATCGGCAGCGGCGGATTGGGGCCGCGCACGGCCACGATCGTGCCGTTGGCGAGTAGCGCGGCCAGTTGAGTTGAATCGATACGCGCTGCGGCATCGGCATCGAGAACGATCGCATCGAGCATCTCCCACGCGGCGGGGTGACCTTTGATCGGCTGGGCGGGATCGAGGGCAATGGGGATCAGCGTGATATCGGTGGGTGTCGCGCCGGGATTGCGGCCGGCCAGGAGCTGGCGCGTAAACGCCTCATCGGGAGTGGTCCAGGCCACCAGGCGCTCGTTTTCGCCCAGGGGTCGAAGCTCCGGGCCCAGGACGAACTCGGGTCGGTATTCGATGAACAACTTCGGCCGGTGGACGCGGTCGTCGAGAATCCGAAACGGCAGGATCGCATCGAGGCGACCATCCGCCTGGTCCGAACCGGCGACGGCCCGGCTGCGGATTTCGACGCTGCTGCGCATGGCACCGAGACTGATATCGGTCGCGGAATTGACGTTCTGGGCGGTCAAGGCCA
>JBBRTW010000672.1:0-2156 GCA_038244055.1 Tepidisphaerales bacterium
ACCACCCCCGACGCGATGGCAGTGCTGGGGTACGACTCTGGCAAAGTGATGATCGACGCTATTCGTCGGGCGGGAAAGGCTGATCGGGAAGCGATCAGAGACGCCCTGGCCACCACGAAGGATTTTCCGGGCGCCAGCGGCACCATCACGATCGACGCGAAACACAACGCCCGCAAGCCGATCGTTATTCTGGAGATCAAGGACCAGAAGGCGACGTTAGCCAAGCGATACACGCCGGAGGATTTGGGAGAGAAATGAAGACTTAAGTTGAATCCGGCTCCATCTCCCCTGTAGTCAGGGGAGAGGGCTGGGGCGAGGGGCGGAATTTTGAAGCGTGTGTTTGTCAGAATTCGCGAAGAGAATTGCGATGCTACGCAGTTTCACCCGCCTTGACGCTCGGCCCCTCACCCAAGCCCTCTCCCCCGAGTACGAGGGAAAGGGAGCCAGCCGCGCTCCGCGAACTTGATAGCCAGTCGCACTCCATGCACGCCTTCCTCGATCAACTCCTCATCGGCCTGTCGATCGGCGCCACTTACGCGCTGATCGCCCTTGGCTACACGATGGTTTATGGCGTGCTCCGCCTCATCAACTTCGCACACGGCGATGTCTACATGGTGGGCGCGGTTTGCGGGTATTTCATTGCCAATGCGCTGACGGGGCATGTGCCGTCGTGGGTCGTGTTGTTGGCCGTGTTCTTCGGGGCGGTGGTCGTGTGCTCGGTGCTTGGATATTTCATTGAGCTACTCGCCTACCGGCCGCTGCGAAA
Organism: Tepidisphaerales bacterium; assembly: GCA_038244055.1. GTDB lineage: Bacteria > Planctomycetota > Phycisphaerae > Tepidisphaerales > Tepidisphaeraceae > DASPKW01. Next base: position 767 of record JBBRTW010000672.1, read on the forward strand.
TCGACCGCGGCTGGTGCTGCTCATTACCGCCATCGGGGTTTCGCTGCTGCTGGAAAACGTGCTTCAACTTCCGATTTTGTTTGGCCCCACACCTCACACGTATCCGCCGGAACTTCGCCAGGCGTTTGGAAAGTATTTCGCGCCCATCAGCTTGAGCCTCTCGCTCGTGCTGATGATCGGCCTGACCTGGCTTGTGATGAAAACCAAAACGGGCTTGGCGCTGCGGGCGCTATCCTACCGTTTCGAGACCGCCCGCCTGATGGGGATCAACACGAACCGTATCATCTCGATTACGTTTATGTTCGGCTCGGGGCTGGCGGCAGTCGCTGGTGTACTCGATGCGATGCGATACAACGTTGACCCGCTGATGGGGATCATGCCGGGGCTTAAGGCGTTTATCGCTGCCGTGCTTGGAGGCATCGGCAATATCCCTGGGGCGCTGGTCGGCGGGTTATTGATTGGCGTCATCGAGGCAATGCTCAAGGGCGTAATCTTGCCGCACATTGCCGGCGGCCGTTTTACCAGTTATGCCGACGCCGCGGCGTTTGTCATTCTGATTCTGGTCTTACTCGTCAAACCAAGCGGCCTGCTCGGACGGCCCGCGCAGGAGAAGGTTTAAACCGGAACCGCGATGGCTGACGTTCTTCCTCACCCACGTCCCGCCCTCGCATCGGGAACCTTCGCCGATTCGCGCATCCCCGCATGGGTGGCCAACCTCGCGCTTCTCGGCCTGCTCGCCGCGCTCTGGCCGCTCGCGGGGGCGCTGAACGACAATCTCAACCCTTACTATTTCCAGATCCTCATCATCGTCGGCGTCAACATCATGATGGCGACGAGTCTCAACCTCATCAACGGCATCACCGGCCAGTTTTCCCTCGGACATGCCGGTTTCATGTCGCTGGGCGGATACACTGCGGCCGTTCTCTTTAAGCACTACTACAACATCGACTGGAACGGTTGGACCGAAGCCGGCGCATTCCTGGGCGTATTGCTGCTCGGCGGCGTGGTGGCCGCGGCCGCGGGACTCTTTATCGGCATTCCCACCTTGCGTTTGTCGGGCGATTACCTGGCCATCGCCACCCTGGGCTTCGGCGAGATCATCGCCCTTGTGCTGACCAACACCGATCAGATTCGCATTCCCTTCACCGCCCCGCCACCGGTGGGCGTGGAGCATGCTTGGAACATTTTCGAAGTAGGCGGCGCCAGCGGCCTGCACGGAATCCCCCTGCCGCAAGCGTCTCACTTTTTCTTCTGGACGTACGGCTGCGTCCTGATCTGCGTCGTCACCGTCTGGCGGCTCGTTCATTCTGTCCGCGGCAAGGCCCTTCTCGCGGTTCGCGAAGACGAAATCGCCGCCCGCGCCATCGGTATCAACGTCGCCCGTCAAAAA
>JBBRTW010000673.1:0-2152 GCA_038244055.1 Tepidisphaerales bacterium
CGAGCACATCGGCTATCGATCGGCCCTTGAACTTCACCTCCAGCGTTTCGCGGTTGTAGCGGGCGCCGTGGCAGACATCGCAGGTGACATAGACATCCGGCAGGAAGTGCATTTCGATCTTGATGAGGCCATCGCCGGTGCAGGCTTCGCAGCGGCCGCCCTTTACGTTGAAGCTGAAGCGGCCGGGTTTGTAGCCGCGGGCCTGCGATTCAGGCAGGCCGGCGAACCAGTCCCGGATGTTGGTGAAGGCGCCGGTGTAGGTGGCGGGGTTGCTGCGCGGGGTGCGGCCGATGGGGGATTGATCGATATCGATGACTTTATCGAGATGCTGGAGCCCGGTGACGCCATCGTGCGGGGCGGTGAGCAGGCGGGCGCCGTTCAATTCCCGCGCGGCGGCGGCGTAGAGCGTGTCGATGGTGAAGGTGGATTTGCCGCTGCCGGAGACTCCGGTGATGCAGGTGAAGGTGCCGAGCGGCAGGGAGGCGGTGATGCCCTGCAGATTATTGCCGCGGGCGTTGGTGACGGTGAGTTTCTTGCCATTGCCCTTGCGGCGTTTGGCGGGGACGGGGACGGCGCGGCGGCCGGAGAGATAATCGCCGGTGATGCTGCCGGGGGTGGCGAGGACGTCCGCGAGGCTGCCCTGGGCGACGACATGGCCGCCGTGGCTGCCGGCGCCGGGGCCCATGTCGACGATGTAATCGGCGGTGCGGATGGCGTCTTCATCATGTTCGACGACGAGGACGGTGTTGCCGAGATCCCGCAGGCGGCGGAGGGTGACGAGCAGGCGATCATTGTCACGCTGGTGCAGCCCGATGCTGGGTTCATCGAGGACGTAGAGGACGCCCGACAGGCCGGAGCCGATCTGGCTGGCGAGGCGGATGCGCTGGCTTTCGCCGCCTGACAGGGTGCCGGATTTGCGATCGAGGTTGAGATAGTCCAGCCCGACATTGTCGAGGAAGCCAAGGCGCTCGATGATTTCCTTGAGGATGCGTTCGCCGATGGTGCGTTGTTTGGGCGTGAGTTGATCGGCGAGGCCCTTGGCCCAGGCAAAGGCCTGTGACACGGGGCGGCGGACGGCCTGGGCGATGGTTTCGCCGGCGATCTTTACCGCGAGCGCTTCGGGCTTGAGCCGGTCGCCGTGGCAGGTTTCGCACGGGGCGGCGGATTGGTAGCGGGAGAGTTCTTCGCGCATCCAGGCGGATTCGGTGGCGCGGAGGCGCTTTTCGAGGTTGGCGATGACGCCTTCGAAGGGTTTGAGGACTTCATAGGATTTGCGGCCGTCTTCGAAGCGGAGCGCGATGGCTTTGCCCTTGGTGCCTTGGAGGACGGCGTTCTGGGCGTCTTCGCTGAGATCCTGCCATTTGGATTTGAGGGTGAAGCCATAGGCGCGGCCGATGCTGGCCAGGACCTGCTGGTAATAGGGCGAGGGGGGTTGCGATTTGGCCCAGGGCATGACGGCGCCCTTGTCGATGGTGAGGGCGTGGTTGGGGACGATGAGATCGACGTCGAACAGCAGTTTTTCGCCGAGCCCGTCGCAGGCCGGGCAGGCGCCTTGCGGGGCATTGAAGGAGAACAGGCGCGGTTCGATTTCGGCGATGGTGAAGCCGGAGACCGGGCAGGCGAATTTTTCGGAGAAGGTGATGCGTTCGGGGGCTTCGCCGTTTTCGGGCGTGTCGGCCATTTCGGCGATGGCGAGGCCTTCGGCGAGTTTGAGCGCGGTTTCAAAGCTTTCGGCGAGGCGGGATTCGATGCCTTCCTTGATGACGATGCGATCGACGACGACATCGATGTCGTGCTTGTATTTCTTGTCGAGCGCCGGGGCTTCGTCGATGTCGTGGAAGGCGCCGTCGATCTTGACGCGGGTGAAACCGTCCTTTTGCAGCTGGGCCAGTTCCTTGCGGTATTCGCCCTTGCGGCCGCGCACGATGGGGGCGAGCAGGTAGAGGCGGGTGGCGTCGGGCAGGGTCATCAACCGGTCGACCATCTGGCTGACGGTTTGGGCGGTGATGGGCAGGCCGGTGGCGGGGGAATAGGGGACGCCGACGCGCGCCCACAACAGCCGCATGTAGTCGTAGATCTCGGTCACGGTGCCGACGGTGGAGCGCGGATTTTTCGAGGTCGTCTTCTGCTCGATGGAAATGGCCGGCGACAG
>JBBRTW010000674.1:0-2120 GCA_038244055.1 Tepidisphaerales bacterium
CATCCTTCATCCTTCTGCCTTCTTCCCTCGCCTTCACCCTTCCCCCTTCCCCCGCTATGATCCCCTCCATGCACGAAGACTTCCTCAAATACCTCGATTCCCACAAAGGCCGGGCCTACGACCTCCATCGCGCCCACATCAACCCCGTCTTCGTCAAAATGCTCAAGACCATCGGCTTCGATAAGGGTTATGTCCGGGGCGAAGGCCCCTACCTCTGGGATGCCGAGGGCAATAAATACCTCGATCTCCTCACCGGCTGGGGCGTTTTCGCGCTGGGCCGAAACCACCCCAAGATCAAAGCCATCCTCCAGCAGCTCCTCGATCAGAACCTCCCCAACCTCGTCCGCATGGATTGCTCGCTCCTCTCCGGCCTGGTCGCCGAGACCCTCACGCGCCACGCCGGCGGCGATCTCTCGCGCGTCTTCTTCTGCAACTCCGGCACCGAAGCCATCGAAGGGGCCATCAAATTCGCCCGCTGCACCACCGCCCGCCAGGACATCATCTACTGCGACCACGCCTTCCACGGCCTGACCACCGGCGCGCTCTCCCTCAACGGCGCTGACTTTTTCCGCGAACGCTTCGGCGAATTGATGCCCGGCGGCAAAAAAGTACCCTTCAACGACCTGACCGCGTTGGAGCAGGCGCTGTCGAATAAAAAGGCCGCCGCGTTTATCGTCGAGCCCGTCCAGGGCAAATCGTGCGAAGTCGTCGCCGATGGGTATCTGGCCGAGGCGCAGCGCCTTTGCCACAAGTTCGGCGCGCTGCTGATCATCGATGAAGTCCAGACCGGCCTGGGCCGCACCGGCAAATGGTTCTGCTACCAGCACTGGCCCGAAGTCGAGCCCGATATCGTCTGCACCGCCAAAGCCCTCTCCGGCGGCTACGTCCCCGTCGGCGCGATCCTCACCCGCCCCAAAATCATGGATTGCGTCTTCTCCTCCATGGAGCGCTGCGTCGTCCACTCCAATACCTTCGGCCAAAACGACTTCGCCATGGCCGCCGCCCTCGCCTCACTCTACGTCATCGAGCAGGACAAACTCGTCGAAAACGCCGCAACCCTGGGCGAGTACGCCATGACCCGCCTCACCGAAATCGCCAAGACCTGCCCCTTCGTCTCCGCCATCCGCGGCAAAGGTTTAATGTTCGGCATCGACTTCGCCCGCCCCAAATCCTCCTTCAAACTCAAGATGGCCTGGGACATGCTCCACAAGCTCAACTTCGGCGTCTTCGGCCAGATGATCATCATTCCGCTGTTGCAGCGCCATCACATCCTGACGCAGGTGGCCGGGTATCACACCGAAGTCATCAAGTTCCTCCCGCCCATGGTCGTCAGCAAAGAAGACATCGACTGGTTCCTCAATGCCATGGAAGATGTATTAGCCGATGCCCAGAGATTCCCCGGCGCGGCCTGGGACACGGTGGCGGGATTGGCCAAACGCGCGGTGTTCGCTTGAGATTATCTCGGCGGATGCCGCCCGCGCGCCATCTCTTCCAACCGAATCCCCACAGCCATCGGACGGTTTAACGCAAGCGATGCCGCCGTCGCCCGGCCGATCGGCGTCAGCGCCATCAGAACAGCCCCATCCCAACGGAAATGCGCCGCCCACGGCTCGGATCGCGGGTCAAACAAGGGTGCCTCCGCGCCAGTGGCTGGATCGATCGCAGTCTGCTTGGCCCATTTCCGAAGCGAGCACGACACGCAAGCCAGCGCCAGATTGCTAATCGTCATCTCTCCACCCGCCGCCCTCGGGGTCACATGGTCGATATGGAACGTCGCCTCCTGCCCTACCTGGGCCAGCTGGCAATATTCACATCGGCCGCCAGCGCGGTCGATCACCTGCACCGCCAGCGCTCGCGGAACATCGCTCACGCCACAGCCCGCTCGGCCCGCAGCCGCAACAGCGTCAGCAACTCCGCCAGATCCACCAGCCCCTGCGCCTCGGCCCGCTCCTCTTCAGTCAGCGCCTGCCCCGAGTCCTGCCGATCCAGCAACGACTGCAGCCGCGCATGCACCGCATGGGGCAATCGAAATCGATCCAGGTCCGCCGGCAGTTCAAAATCCAGCACAAGACTGACAGTCATACGTTGCTCCTGCCCCCATTCTACCCGCCGCCCCCGCC
>JBBRTW010000675.1:0-2098 GCA_038244055.1 Tepidisphaerales bacterium
ATCGGGCCCTTCTGGAATTCAAAACGACGCCGGCCGGTCTCGGGGTCTTCCTGGAGAATGTCGGTTGCGGTGATGTCGGAGGGCATCAGGTCGGGCGTGAACTGGATGCGCTGGAAGGAGAGGTCCATCGCCTGGGCGAGAGTGGAGACCAGGAGGGTTTTGGCGAGTCCCGGCACGCCCTGCATGAGGCAGTGGCCGCGGGCGAATATGGCGATGAGGATTTCCTCGATGACGCGTTGCTGGCCGACGATGATCTTGCCGAGCTCGGCTTCGAGACGCCGGCAGGCCTCGGCGAGGAAGCGGGCGGAGTCGACGTCGGAGGTGGGGGATTCGGGGATGTCGTTGACGGTCATGTGGGAGTCAATTGTCAATTGTCCATTGTCAATTGTCCATTGGGAGGAATGTCAAATGGCAAATGTCAAATGGCAAATGTGAAGAGGCGCCGGACATGCGACATAGGCTGGGCAACGCGAATTGGTGCAGGTCCCTATTTTGCAATGGACAATGGACAATTGACCATGGACGATTGACTAAGGCTTGAGCACCTTAATCGACGCCACCCACGCCCCATCGCTGGCATCGCCTTGTTTGCGGAGGAAGCGGACGCCGACGTAGCGGGGTTTGCTGGCGGACAAATCGTGAGGGCCGTCCCAGAGGCGCTTGCCGGCGGATTCGACGATGACCGTGTCGCGGTTGAAGCTGACTTTGACGGTGATGGTGTGGGGATTCTTGAGGTTGAGTTTGTCGCCAGTCGCGGGGACAGACATGTTGGGCAGGACGAGCTGGGGCTGGCCTGATTTCATGAGCCAGACGAGCTCGCGCGGGCTGGTACCTTTGGCTTCATCGAGCGGCTCATCGGAGACAAAGACCTGGGGGACGATGGCATCGGTGGGCTTGTTGGATTTGAAGGTGACTTCGACCATGACGGCCTGGTCGGAGTTGATCGGCTCATTTTTCTCGATCGCGCCGGCGCGGTATTCGCGCTTGTCTTCGGGGCTGGGCTGAGTGGTGAGGGGGCGCAGGCCTTTGTTGGCGGGTTTGGCGGCCGGGCCATCGCCGATGATCTTGAGGGGGACTTCGCCGACGAGTTTCCAATCGGCGGGGATATCGGTGATCGTGGGGCTCTCGAAATCGACCGAGGCGATGGGGTTGCCGAAGTAGAGATTCGAAAGGGTCTGGACTTTGTCGGTCGGCGGCGGACTTTTGAATAGAACGACCGCCACGACGATGACGACCGCGAGGATGACCCCGGCCGCGACGAGGGCGATGATGTTGGCGGAGGGAATGCCGCGGCGCTGGCTCGTGCCGGCATCTTGCTCGATGGCGGTGAGGACTTTACGCGTGAAGCCGGGGCCGGCGGTGACGGCGCGGTACTCGCTGCCGCTTTCGAGATCCTCGCGGGCCTTGATGAGCAGTTGCATTTCATCCGCCCCTTTGGCTCCGGAGTTGCGCAGTTTGCCGACGGCCTGATGCCATTCCGGACTACCCGGGCCGGCGCGCAGGGCGTCGGTGAGGAGGGTCATGAACTGGTCGCTTTCTAAATCTACTTCGGCCATGGTTTTGAGGTCGTGTGTATCGTTTCGATCCTGGGGCAACTGCGAAATCCGAAACTCGAATCTCGAAATACGAAACAAATTCAAATGGCGGAAAGATCAAAATTCAAAAGGCGGCTTTCGACGGGGGCATTTCGGTTTGGACATTCTCAATTCGTATTTTGGATTTGTTTCGGATTTCGAACTTCGGATTTCGTGCTTTTCGTTACTGCTTGGCTTCATCCTCCGGAGCAATCCCACCCCGGCCGATCAGGGCCGCCAGCTTCTTCAATCCATGGAACATTCTCGATCGCAAGGTGACGGCCTTGGTGCCCGTGATCTCTTCCATCTGGGCGTAGCTCATATCCTGGAAGACGCCAAGGACGATGACTTCCTTCTGATCGGTGGGCAGATCGTCCAGCGCCTTGAGCACGCGGGCGATTTCTTCCTGTTTTTCCAAGTCATCGGTGGCCCGGCTGGCGACCTGGTACGGGTCGCCGCTGATATCCACGCCTTCGAGGTTCAACTCGGTGATGTTGCGGACGGGGCTGCGTTTGCGGCGGCGG
>JBBRTW010000676.1:0-2095 GCA_038244055.1 Tepidisphaerales bacterium
ACGTCCAGAGGTTGTTGTTTTGCTGGCGGTATTCCGCATTATCTATCACGCCCACGCCAAAAGCGCAACCCGAACATGCGCCGCACATCGAGAATTCTTGCAAGCAGCGAATGGGATCGTTGCATAAGGCTGAAGTGTTACGAAGCGAGAAGCGAGAAGAAAGAGTGCCGGGTACGATAGTGAGTTGGGTGCCATGCTTAGACCCGCCGCCAATGGGTTGCCCTTTTCGACAAGACGATCTTCGGCGAGGATAAGCATGCTCGTGTGCCGCGCGGAGATTTCTTCTCCATCCTCTACCCTCTACCCTCGTATTTCTTCACCCTCACCGCCGCCGTCGTCCCCCGCCATTATCTTCACCCGTGTTGATTCTCAAATCCCTGGCCAGGCGTTTGCCGACGGTTTGGGAGATTCGATCCGCGTTCTCGTAATCGCCCTGTTTCTCGAAGATCGTCCAGAAGGAGATGCCGTAGTTCATGAATCTTTCGGTGCCGAAGGGGACGCCTTCCAGGGGGGTGGCCAGTCTGGCGAGGTCGCCGGGGAAGCCGATGGGGAGGGCTGAGCAGGGCTCGGCGTATTCGGCGTCGCGGATGATGATGGCGATCAGCGGGAGGTAGCGGCTCATGTTCCGGCTCCAGCGCTCCACGCCATCCTGATTATCCAGCGCGTAGGAGGCGAAGGCGTTGGCGGTGGAGTCGCGGTAGGTGGCCAGGAGCTGGCCGAGGATGGCGGGCTCGAGGCCCCAGTCGACCCAGCGCACCAGCGGCGCGGTCTTGGGAAGCGCGGCTTCGAGATGGGCGGCCGTCTTGAGGGATTCGGTCAGCGCCATCACGGTCCCCAGGCGGGCGACCTTGGCTTTGTCGAGATCGATCGAGCCGGCGATCAGGCCGCCGGCGAGGTCGACGATGATCGACTTCCATTTGGCATCCACCGCATCGAGCTTGCCGCCGGCCCAGGCTTGCAGCACGGCCGGCGGAACATCCGTGAGCGAGCGCGAGTTGAGCTGCTTGGCGAGATCGCCGAGGTTGTGAACCGAATCGAGGTATTTATCCGCATCATTCCGCGCCGGCGTGCGCGTGGGGACCGCGGCGGCCAGCGCGAAGGTGGTGACCTTTTTCTCGATCGTGCCCATGGGGCGGATCTTGAAGGAGTTGATGATATCGATGCTGACCCCGGCGGCCGCGACATCATCCACCACCGCGGCCAGGCGCTTGAGCTCATCCAGACGCCCTTCGAGGTCGGCGGGAGTCGTCGGGCCGACCCGCGCGGCATCGGCCATGAAGCCGGCCCGCTGTTTGGCGAACTGGCCCATCAGATCGTCCAGGGCCCGCTTGACGGAAGGGAGGACGGTCGTATCGCGCGGGGCGGCATCCCACTTGGCGCAGGTGTCGATGTACTTTTCGATGGTGGCCAGGAGCTTGAGGCCCTGGTCCCCGTTGGCCTGGGCCCAGGTGAGCGCGGGGCCGAACTGGTCCATCTGGGTTTTGGTCAGCGACATCTTGCCGATCCGCCCGAGCATCTGGCGGTACTGGGCGAGGGAATCGATGCGGGATTTTCCGGCATCGCGCGTGCGCGGGTCGGAGTAGAGGGCGATCCCCTCGGCCAGTTGCGATTCAATCTGCGTGCGCGACTGCGCGCCGACGGCCGTATTGCTCTGCAACCCCCGGGCCAGCGAGATGGACTGGGAGAGAAGCTGGTAGAGTGGCCCGCCCTCTTTTTCCTGGGCGGCCTCCTGGGCGAGTGATTGAAGCTGCTGGCGGAGTGGGACGGAGATGGAAGCGAGTTGCGGGACCTGCGCCGAGAGCTCGGCCAGTGTGGGCGGGCCATCGTGCGTCACCTCCACCGGCGCGCCGGCCAGCGGTTTGGGGCGCATGGCAGCGAGCACCCGCGCATCCACCGGTTTGGCGTTGACGACATTGACGATTCCCACCGCGAGGTTCTTGCAGAAGTCATCGAGGTCGCGGACGTTCTTGATCTCCGCGATGGAGTAGCTGGCCTTGTGGATGACGGCGGTGGCATCGCGCTGGGTGGGTGTGGGCGTCCAGGCATCCTGAGCCAGGGCATCTTCCAGCCCGCGCATGACGGCCGCGAGCTGGCG
>JBBRTW010000677.1:0-1990 GCA_038244055.1 Tepidisphaerales bacterium
CGGGGCCGGTGGCAACCGTGGTGGGGCGGAACCAGTTGTCGGAGGAGGCGAGGAATTCGCTGGCCTGTCCGGCGTATGCGCGGCGGGAGGTGAAAGTCGCGCCGGCGGGGGCCATGACCTGGCGGTGGACGAGATTGTGGACGGGTTCGGAGATGAAGACCTGGCGGGAATCGAGGTCGGCTGCGCCCTGGGCGATGAGGCGGATTTGGATCGTCAATGGAACGAGATCGATGGCGGATTTGTCGTACGCTGCGAAAATGGCTTGAAGGAGCGCCGCGCCATCGATACCCGCTGCGGGGAAACTTCTGAGCCTTGGAATCGAGAAAGTTCCATCGGCTTTAACTATTTCGCGCGATGTGGAGCCGTCTTCCGGTCCATGATCCTCCTTGAACATCAAGATTATTGTATCCCCTGTAGCGATGAGGCGCTTGCTGGGCAGAATGGTTTTGATGGGCACTTTCGGGCCACCTACATGAACACTCCACTCCCCAATCAACTCGTCATCCTTGTATGTCGCCTGCCCCCTCGGAAAAAGATACTCATCCCGATAAACATGCGCCGAGCAGGCGCTGGTGAAATGGTCGGCCGTGTGATAGTCGTTGAAACGGGCCAGGGTTTTGCTGATCGGGTAGACCGGCGCAGCGCCGGGTTTATCGGAGACATCGACGCGCAGCACACCGGGCGAGACCGCGGCGTAGGGGTTGCGCCGGAGCATCTTCTCATCGAGGGGGAAATGAAACAGGGGGTTGGAATTGTTGCATCCGAACCAGTTGCCATAATCATCGCGACAGCGGCCGAACTGGGATACGCCGCTGACGGTTTCGAATTCGCCGGTATCGGGCTTGAAGCGGAAATCCCGGCCGGAGATGGAAACGGGCTCGGCCTGCGCGGGCTTGTCGCCGGGAAGGAGGGGATGGAGCGCGTTGACGCATTTGATCATGCCGCCCGAGTCGCCATTGGCCGTGTAAATCCATCCATCCAGCCCATAGGTGAAGGAGTTGAGGCGATGCTGCTGGTTGCCTTCGTTGAAGCCGGTGAAGACGACCTTGATGTCATCGGCCACGCCCGTGCCTTTGGTGTCGCGGGCGAAGAGGATATCCGGAGCGGCCGCCACCAGCACTCCATCGCGCCACGGGATCACGCTGGTGGGGAAGCCGAGGTTATCGAGGAAGGTGGTGGCCTTGTCGTAGACCCCATCGCCATCGGTATCGGTCAGGAGCTTGACCCGACCCCCCGGCTGGCCGCGCCCGCCGCCTTTGCCATCGACGCCCAGCGGGTAGTCCCCCATCTCGACGACATACATACGCCCATCGGGCGCCCAGGCGAAGGCGATCGGATCTTGGACCAAAGGCTCGGCCGCGACGAGTTCGACCTTGTAGCCGGCGGGGACTTTGATGCAGGCGAGAGATTCGGCCGGGGATTTCGGGCCGGGCCAGCCGGTGGTGTCGGCGGCGGGAGGGGGCGCTTCCGCGGCGCGGGCGATGGAAGCGAAAAGAGCGAGAGCGATGAGGGGCACACGGGGCATGGCGATTCTCCCGACAGATTAGACGCGAAGGCGCGAAGCGACGAAGGGAAACGCGAAGAATTTGATCTCAAAGAAAATGGAACGATATTCAACCCGTGCTCAGTCGACAAACAGCATCGCATAAATGGGGACAATGTCCGGGGCAAGAAAAAAGCAGAGCCATCTCCAAACCGGCATGGTACGATAATTGATACTGCGATGCCCGCGAAATTCGGTGCAAGTCAATGAGCGATTTTTCGACTCCTCCCGATAATCCCTCCATCCCCGTAAGGGAGCGGAATGAGGTTCTGGCGTGTAACTCCCGTCTTCGGCACTTATGCCGCGCGTTGGCTCCAGAATTCGGCCCAAAGTCCGCTGTAGTCGAGGCACCGCAGTGCCGTAATGTTCTCCGCATGCTCGGGTGTCCAGCGGGCGCTGTTGAGTTTGAGGCGGTTGCTCACGATCGTCTTGTTGGCGCCTTCGATC
>JBBRTW010000678.1:0-1967 GCA_038244055.1 Tepidisphaerales bacterium
AAAGGCGCGCGCCAGCCGGACGATGCCGACCGCCAAATGTTCGCCGGTTGGCTTCGGAAGCTGAAGTACCTCAGCCCGAAGGATCCGGGACCTTTCGTCATCCGCCGGTTGACCAAGACCGAATACAGCAACACGCTGCATGATCTGTTCGGCGTCGAGCCGTCGATTGCCGCTGGATTGCCGGATGAAGTCAGCGGCGAGGGGTTTCTGAATTCGTTGTCGCCGCTCCAACTCGAGCAGTATCTGAAGATCGCCGATAAGGTGTTGGGCCGGATTGTGGCACCGCAAGGCGCTCCGCCGACCGCAGTCCAGAAACGACTATTCGGCGCACCTGCCGCCGCGGGGACGAACCCGCGGGACGCCGCGCGGAAGGTCGCCCGGTCTCTTGCAAGGAAGGCCTACCGCCGGCCACCGACTGAGACGGAACTGGACGTCCTGGTTGCGACGTTCGACCTGGGAAGGCGTAACAACCTGGCCTACCAGCAGTCGCTTCACTTAATGCTCAAGGCCATCCTCGTTTCTTCTCAGTTTCTGTTCATTACTCCTGCTGTTGGAGAAGGCAGGTCGAGCAACGCGATCGTTCCGCTGGATGACTATCAACTCGCTTCGCGTTTGTCCTATCTGTTATGGGCCACCATGCCTGACGAGGAACTGATGGCGCTGGCAGACAAGGGAACGCTCCATCAGCCGGCGGTTCTGGATGCGCAGGTAGGGCGTTTGCTGCAGGATCGCCGATCGCGCGCGCTTTTTGACGGTTTCGGCGCACAGTGGCTGGGCGTCGGCGGTTTGAAGCGCCAAGTCTTCGATTCTGCGATGTTTCCGCAAATGACCGCTGAGATGCGCCAGGCGATGTACGATGAAGTCCGCCTGTTTTTCGAGAGCATCGTGCATGAAAACAAAAGCGTCATCCGTTTCGTCGATGCCGATTACTCCTATCTCAATGGAACCCTGGCGACGATTTACGGCATGGAAAAGACCGTCACTGGGCCCGAGATGCGGAGTGTCAAGCTGAGCGATGGCAATCGCGGGGGAGTTCTGGGAATGGCGGGCGTCCTTGCCGCAACCTCTTTCCCCAACCGCACCAGCCCGGTCAAGCGTGGCGTGTGGGTGTTGGAACAAGTGCTCGGGGACCATGTGCCGGCCGCCCCGCCCAACGTTCCGGCGTTGGACCAACAGGACCAAGCGACCGTCGCGAACCTGACTGTCCGTCAGCGTACCGAGCTGCACCGCACGAATCCCGTCTGTGCCAATTGCCATCGGATCCTTGACCCGATAGGGTTCGGTTTGGAGAACTTCGACGCCATCGGGCGGTGGCGTGACCGGGATAGCAATGGCAAGCCGATTGATGCGGCGGGCGAGCTTCCGGGCGGCGAACGTTTTTCGCGGCCCAAAGATCTGAAAACTATCATCGCCGGAAGAACCGACGCCCTTTCCCGCAACCTGGTGGAGAAACTACTCGCCTACGGGTTGGGCCGGCGGCTGGAAGGCTATGACGAAATTGTGGTGGATAACTTGATGCATGAGGTCGCCGATGATGGGTACCGCATGCGGACGCTCATCAAAGGGGTCATTACGAGTTATCCCTTTACGAATCGGCGAATCGGCGGAAAAGAGGAGATCAAATGAGCAGAAGCGCAAAAATTGAACGACGAGCTTGCCTGAAAGGGTTGGGCGTCTCGCTCGCCCTACCACTCATGGAGGTTATGGGTTGGGCCGACACCACGAAGGGCAAGAAGTACAAGCCGCCGGTGCGTCTCGGATTCATGTACATGCCTCATGGGGTAATCATGGATCAGTTCTGGCCAGTGGATGCGGCGAATTTTCGCTCATCGCCGCCGCCGGCGCTCGAATCGTTGCTTCCAGTGCTCGATCAGTGTCTGATGATGAAGGGGATTTCCGGCGTGCCCATCGCTCCATTTAACGGGGCACCCCACGCGCTCGAACTATCCACCTGGCTCACGGCGGCG
>JBBRTW010000679.1:0-1964 GCA_038244055.1 Tepidisphaerales bacterium
GCGGCTGGCTTCGAACAGGAACCAGGTGCGGCGCTCGGTCTCGTCGATGAAGGTTTCGAGCAGGCCGGCGGTGGCCGGTTCGTCCTTGTCGTCGGCGAGCTTGTGGGCCTTGCGCATCGCGGAGGCCATTTTCTTGTTGTCTTCCATCAATTCGCGCAGCATCTCGCGCGGCGGCACGTAGCTCTCGTTATTGTCCTGGATGGTCTGCAGCTCGGCGATCTGCCCGATCGAGCGCAGCGTCACGCCGCCGAGCTTGCGGGCCCGCTCGGCCAATTGGTCAGTGGTGGCGAAAATCGCATCGGCCTGCTCGTCGAGCATCAGGTGATAATCGCGGAAATGCCGGCCCGAGACGTGCCAGTGGAAATTCTTGGTTTTCAGGTAGAGCGCGAAGGCGTCGGCCAGCAGCACGTTGAGCGATGCTGAAATCTTGTCGACCGCGGCCTGCGGCAGATCGCTGGGCGTATCGAGGTCGGGGGACACTTTGCTGGACTTGTTCTCGGTCTTGTTCTCGGTCTTGGCTTTGCTCACGATGCACCTTCCTGTAGGGAAACGGATATTGACGGCATTTACACGGGTCGCTGGACCATCTAACGCGTCATGTACATGCCGGTTCCCCCGCCGGAACCCCGTTTTGCCGGACGCCCTCACCCATGGAAGACTGGATCGACTATTACGATTCCACGCATACGATTTATGCGAGCAAGCTGCATCGCGACCTGCATTTCCAGATCATCGCCCGGGACATCATCGGCTACATCTCCTCCCCCGATGCGGTGGTACTGGATTACGCCTGTGGCGAGGCCCTGTCCGCGGCCAAGGTCGCCGACGCCTGCGGCAAGCTCTATCTCGCGGAGCCCGCGCCCGGCGTGCGCGGCCGGCTGATCGCGCGCTTCGCCCCGAACACCAAGATCAGGGTGCGCTCGCTCGACGACCTCAGGAAGATGGACGAGAAATCCATCGATCTCGCGGTCATGAACTCGGTCGCCCAATACATGACGCCGGGCGAACTCGACCAGGCCTTCGCGGTCATCAAGCGGCTGTTGAAGCCCGGCGGAAAGCTGGTGGTCGGCGATATCCTGCGTCCCGAAGTCGGCATGGCCAAGGATGTGATGGCGCTGCTGCGCCTCGCTTTCACCCACGGCTTCCTGAAGGACGCCCTGATCGGGCTGGTCTCCACCGCCCTGTCGGATTACCGGCACTTGCGTGCCAAGGTCGGCCTGCAGCGCTACGGCGAAGCCGAAATGGTGGCGAAACTGGCGGCCGCCGGATTCACCGCCTCGCGCGCGCATTTCAATATCGGACATAACCCGTGGCGGATGACGTTTGTCGCCCGGCACGCGTTCGCCCCGACCAATTAGGGTTAACAAACGGTAGGCATGGCTCACTGGCGAGTGATCGGCGATGGTCCGATCGGCCCGGTGGCGGAAAGCGTCGACGCGGGAGCAGTGCAATGCTCTTTATCCTGGTTCGAATCCAGGCCGGGCCTCCACGCTTCGCCCTGACGGGCTACGCGTGGCGCAGCCACGCCAACCCGTCAGGGCGAAGCGTGTCCGGCGTAGCTTGAGCCCAGTGAAAGCGTAGACGGACTGAGGCCCCGCCCTAGCTCGAAGAACGAAGGCGGTAAAATGCCGGTTGATTGGGCCCTTAAGGCCCTTTCGCGGGTGCGGAATCTGGTCTAAAGACCACCCGCGCGCGAGGAATACGCGCTCGGGCTCTGGGGACGCGCGGCAGGCGCGCCCTTTTTTTGTGCCCAAATCCCAGTTCGTGAGACTTGATGCCCAAAAGAACCGACATCTCCACCATCCTGATCATCGGCGCCGGTCCCATCGTGATCGGCCAGGCCTGTGAATTCGACTATTCCGGCACCCAGGCGGTCAAGACCCTCAAGGACGAGGGCTACCGCATCGTCCTGGTCAATTCCAATCCGGCCACCATCATGACCGATCCGGAACTGGCCGACGCCA
>JBBRTW010000680.1:0-1963 GCA_038244055.1 Tepidisphaerales bacterium
CTGATTTACGGATTGGGCCTGATGATATTGCTGCGGATTGCCTAAGATAGGCTGAACCCCTACCCTACCACGATGCGCGTCTACCTCTACTTCATTGGCAAACCACGCGACGAGCATGCCAACGCGATTGCCGCGGAATTCATCAAACGCAGTTCGCGCTATGCCGCTAGCGAAATGCGCGAGATCCGGCCGGACCGCTTCGATCTGTTCGCCAAACACCCGTCCGCGTGGAAGGTATTTCTCGATCCTGCCGGTCGAGCGATGGACTCCGAGCAATTCACCGCGATGTTTTCAAAAAGCGAGCGGGAAGGGCGCGATATCGTCTTTTTAATCGGCGGTCACGACGGACTGCCGCCCGAATGGAAACCGCGGGCGGACCTGTTGTTATCGCTTTCGGCGATGACGTGGCCGCATGAATTGGCGCGCGCGATGCTCGCCGAGCAGATCTATCGGGCATTCACAACATTGCGGGGACATCCCTACCCGCGTTAACCTCTAATTTGGAGCAATCATAACCTAATGTCCTGGTGGTCACGCCCGCGCCCGAATCTTGAGAAGACCAATCCCGAGCAAGGCGAACATAAGGTTCGCACCGAAGGCTTGTGGTTGAAGTGCGATCAGTGCAGCCAGGTGATCTGGAAAAAGGATCTCGAAAAGAATCTCAACGTTTGTACGAAATGCGAATATCATTTCAAGATCGACGCCGAAACGCGATTGCGCATGCTGTTTGACGATGAGGTGTGGGAGGAATTCGACAGCAATCTGATGTCGACCGACCCGCTCGATTTCGTTGATTCCAAGCGGTACAAGGATCGCCTGCAGACGACGCAAAAACACCTCGGCCGTCCCGACGCGGCAATCTGCGCGCGGGGGAAGCTCAAGGGCCGGTTCGTCCAGATTTGCGCGCTCGATTTAAAATTCATCGGCGGTAGCATGGGCGCGGTAGTTGGCGAAAAAATCACGCGGGCCATTGAACGATCGCTCGCGGCAGCCGAACCGCTGGTAATCGTCTCGGCCTCGGGTGGCGCGCGCATGCAGGAAGGCGCGGTGAGCCTGATGCAGTTGGCGAAGATCTCGTCGGCGCTCATGCTGCTCGATGAAGCGGCGATTCCCTTCATCAGCTTGATGACCGACCCGACAACGGGCGGCGTCACGGCCAGTTTTGCCATGCTGGGCGACCTCAACATCGGTGAGCCGGGAGCGCTGATTGGATTTGCCGGACCGCGCGTAATTGAACAGACCATACGCCAGAAGTTGCCGCCAGGATTTCAGCGCAGCGAGTTCCGTGTGTCGCATGGGTTTCTCGACGCCGTGGTCAAACGAAGCGAGTTGCGCGACTATATGGCGCGTTCGTTCGATTTCTTCTGCGGGCCGGTTATTCAATAAATATGCGTTTCCTTTTTGTGCTGGCGCTCACGCCGCTGATTCATGCGGCCGATTTCGATCTTTTAATCCGCAATGCGCGGGTGATAGATGGCGCAGGCAATCCGTGGTTTCGATCCGATGTGGGCGTGAAGGGCGGCCGGATCGCCGCTATCGGCCACCTGGGTGAACGTTCGGCCCATCGGATAATCGACGCCCAGGACCGCATCGTCGCGCCCGGCTTCATCGATGTGCACACGCACGTTGAGGGATCCGTCGAGAATATCCCAACTGGCGACAACTATGTGATGGACGGCGTCACCACCGTTGTCACCGGGAATTGCGGCGGCTCGGAACTGCCCCTGGCAGGCTGGTATGAACAACTGGAAAAGCTCGGCCTGGGTTTGAATCTGGCCTCGCTCATCGGCCACAACACCGTGCGCCGCGAAATCATGGGATCGGAGAACCGCTTCGCCACTGCTGAAGAGATCTCGCGCATGCAGTCGCTGGTGGAGCAGGCGATGAAAGACGGTGCGGTGGGACTCTCCACTGGTTTGATCTATATTCCCGGCACTTATTCGAATACCGATGAAGTAATCGC
>JBBRTW010000681.1:0-1949 GCA_038244055.1 Tepidisphaerales bacterium
CGGCCGCGCCGCTGTCGGCATCCTTGAGGTCGTACCAGGCCTCGTCCTGCTTCATGACCTGCATCTTGATCAAGTCCACCTGCTGCATCACCGAAAGCGCCGGCGTGTTTTTCTTCCATCCCCACACCAGCTTCCCGGCCGGATCGCGATCGAGTTTGGTATCGCCCTTCGCATACCGCGCCCCGGCCGCCAGGCATGTAAACCCTTCATAAGCTCCCGGTGTTTTCAAACTGTCCAAATCCGCCTTCACGCGCAGGACGGGATACGGCGTTGCAAAATAAATATACTCGCCACCATCTTTCAGCCTCATTTCATCCTTCATCCTTCCTCCTTCATCCTTACCCCGTACTCCTTCATCCTTCACCTTCAGCGCATGACCCACGGGCGCGAGCGATTCATTTCGATCGAGGATCAGCAAGTCTTCAAACGTATTGGTCTGATCGTTGAAGATGATCAGCTTGCGCTGCAGAGGTGTGCCGAGGTCCTTCAGCACTTCACACCGCGCCACCAGGCGTTCCTTACCTGCGCTATCTTTGACAGTCGTCACGCCTTCAATCCAGCGCAGATTCTGCCCCGGCACCATCGGCCGTGCGAAGCCACTTTTGGGATCGGTGAAATAAGTGAGATTGACGCCGACCGCAGGATCGAGCCCACCACTTGCCGGTAATTCCGAAACCGCCCCCGAGGTGCCGAAATGCCCCAGCGGATAGGAAGCTCGGTTGGTATCCCCCCAGAACCAGTAGAGCTTGCCTTTGTAGGGGACGCATTGAATCGAATCCTGCCCGAGCACCTGCGCATTGAGGACAGGCTGCTCGATCGGCGCTTTCTTCCCGGTCGCGATCGTATCGCGATAAATCCCCTGCCCAGTCACCCGATAAAGCCGCTCGGCGATGTTGAGGCGCTTGAGCGCGAGGGTGGCCGCGCCTCCCGGCGCGACATCCAGCGCCTTTCCCCGAATCCCAAAACCATCCACCGGTGATTCATAGCCGTGGGAGAAGATCGAGAAAAAGACTTTCTGGTTCATCAACCCCGGCTCATCGAACGCGATATTGCCGGCCGAATCGCTCACATAATGAATATGGTTGACCGTCGTCAGCTCAACCAGCGGAACCCCGCGATGAGTCTGTGCATCGGTGATCGTGATGAGAAACGGCTTTTGCCCGGCCGGCAGCAGGGGCAGGGCCGGCCCGTCATCGGCCCGTGCGGACGAGGCCATCAAAAGGACGAACAACGCGGTCAGGTGAAGTTTCATGTGGGTGCCTATTGGAATGTCGATCAGTTGGAACCGACATTCAGAATTCGCGTCTGGCCTTTGGTCATCGGCAAGGTCAACTTCGGGCCGGCGCCGAGCGCCTGGCCAGTCAATGCATCGATGATCGGCGACTTGCGGCCAGTGTCAATCTCGACCGGACCATCCTGCGAACCATGCAGAATCAGCCACGGGCCATTGGAGTAAATATTGCAGTCGGCGGCAGTAAACAGATGCGCCCCGGCCGCCCGCGCCGCCAGCCGAAGCAGATCCGGAGACAACCCCGGCGGGGCAACAAACAGGTCCGTGCCTCCGGCGCCCGTGTGAAGGGCGATGGCGGCCGAACCGTCGGAGAAAGTGGCCAGCGTCTGCTCGGGCGTTGCATCGGCCGCCGCAAAGAGCGGGTCGATCGGCCGCTTCAACCCGATCAATGTATTCAAGCCCATTTTCTGACCGGCGGCCGTTGGCGTAGCCAGCGCAATGAGATTGCCCGGAAGCTTCTTGATCTGGAAGCCGGTCAACTCGCGCATGGCATCGAGAGAAGTTGCCCCATCCTCATGAAACCCCGGGGCGTAACACCAGATGCGCACCGCCCCGCGCGTGGCCTCCAACAGGTTTCGTCGCTCTTTTGGCTCCATTCGCCAGGCGCTGAGAAAAGCATACACTTTCGCATGGACCCGCCCCGCCAGCACATCATCGA
>JBBRTW010000682.1:0-1922 GCA_038244055.1 Tepidisphaerales bacterium
GCGGCCGTGAAGGCCCCGGGTTTCGGCGATCGTCGCAAGGCGATGCTCGAGGACATCGCGACCCTGACGGGCGGCAAGGCCCTGATGGAAGAGCTCGGCGTCGAGCTTGAGAAGGTGGACATCGCCGATCTCGGCCGCGCCAAGAAGATCACCGTCGACAAGGACAACACCACGATCATCGAAGGCGCCGGCAACGATAAGGCCATCAAGGGCCGCATCGAGCAGCTCAAGCAGGAGATCGATCGCACCACCAGCGACTACGACCGCGAGAAGCTCCAGGAGCGCCTCGCCAAGCTCGCCGGCGGCGTCGCCCAGATCCAGGTCGGGGCCGCCACCGAAGTCGCCATGAAGGAAAAGAAGGCCCGCGTTGAAGACGCCCTGCACGCCTGCCGCGCCGCCGTTGAGGAAGGCATCCTCCCCGGCGGAGGCGTCGCCGTCATCCGCGCCGCCGCCCGCTCCCTGGGCAAGGCTCTCAAGCAGGCCGCCAATGACGATCAGAAGGTCGGCATCGAGATCATCCGCCGGGCCATCGAGGCCCCCATCAAGCAGATCGCCGAAAACGCCGGCGTCAACGGCGCGGTCGTCGCCCAGAAGGTCAAGGAAAATTCCGAAGTCAACTTCGGCTACAACGCCCTGACCCACGAATACGGCGACCTCCTCAAGATGGGCGTCATCGTCCCCACCAAGGTCGAACGCAGCGCCCTCGAAAACGCGGCATCGATTGCGTCCCTCCTCCTCACCACCGAAGCCGTCATCTCCGATCTCAAGGAAGAGAAAGAACCCGCCGGTGCCGGAGCCGGCGGAATGGGCGGCGGCGGCGGGATGTACTAAAACCGTAGCACGGGCATCCTGCCCGTGTGAACGATTCTGTAGCACGGGCATCTTGCCCGTGTGAACGATTCGGTAGCGCGGGCATCCTGCCCCTGTGAACGGATCGAATTCGCAAGTCCGCGCGGCTTCTTAGGATTCCGCACCACTTACATTGGCAGGATGCCCATGCTACGACAACAAAGAAATGCCCACGGTGCTCGCACCGTGGGTTTTCTTCTGCGCTCTGCGCGAAAGTGCCCCAACACCCGCCGTCCATGCTGCGGTATAATTCGAACGTGCGGCGTGCCATTTCCATCTTTCTTCGCGTTCTGCGCCTCCTGGGACGCATGGCGATTTGGTCGCTGACGGTCTCTGCCTCAACTGTGGCTACGATCTCCGCGCCACGCCCGACCGTTGCCCTGAATGCGGAACCATCGTGAAATGAGTCTAATGTGCTATACTTTCATCATGTTCGGCGATGGTTCACTCACTCTCCGCGAGTTCGCGATGAACGAGCCACTTCCCCTGGCGAGAATCCACGAGGCGGTCCTGGAATTCCTGCGCCACAGGGATGATGCGGCTCTCTTCGGCGCGCAGGCCGTCAACGCCTACGTCGATGAGCCGCGAATGACCCAGGATGTCGACATCCTCTCCACCCGCGCTGAAGACCTCGCCGAAGAGCTTCGCGCCCACCTCGCCAAGGCCTTCACCATTGCCGTCCGCCTGCGAATGGTCGCTCGCGGAAAAGGCTTCCGCGTCTTCCAACTCCGCCAGCCCCAAAATCGCCATCTAGCCGACGTTCGCCAGGTCGACGCCCTCCCCCCCACCCAGCGCATCGCCGATGTTCAGGTTCCGACCCCCGAGGAACTCATCGCGCAGAAAATCATCGCCTACACCCACCGCCTCGGCCATCCCAAGGCCGGCACCGATCTCCGCGACCTGATGATGCTCCTTCTCGCGTTCCCCAATCTCAAATCCCTCTCCGGCCCAGTCGCCGACCGCCTCGCGGCCAGCCACGCCGACACCGCCGTCCTCGATGAATGGCGCAAACTGGTCGCCTCCGATATCGAATCCGACTCCACCGATGATGCCGACGATTGGGCCTGACCCCC
>JBBRTW010000683.1:0-1830 GCA_038244055.1 Tepidisphaerales bacterium
CTGAATACAATAGGATTGGCCGCAGTACCAGTAGCCGTAACCGATAGCGTTGCGGCTATGGTTTCCGTATAATTTGCCGCTACATTAAATGTAACACCACCAGCACCTACACCAGCGATGATGCCGAGTTCATCGAGTTGAAGAACATCGGCGCCAGCCCGCTAAACCTCGTCAACTATGCCTTCACGGCCGGGATCTTTTTCACCTTCCCCGCGACGACGGTGCCCGCCGGCGCATCGGTCGTGGTCGTCAAGAACCAGGCCGCCTTCATCCAGCGCTACGGCACGGGCATTACGATCGCCGGCGTATACACCGACGCCCTGAGCAACGCCGGCGAGGAAGTCCGGCTGGTCGATGCAAGCGGCAACATCGTGCAGGATTTCTCGTACAGCGATGCCTGGTATCCCAGCACCGATGGCGGCGGCGACACCCTGGTCATCAACAGCGCCAGCGCCGACCCCGCCACCTGGGGCGCTTCCACGAGCTGGCACGCGAGCCAATCGATTCTCGGCACGCCGGGCCTGGATGAATCGGCCACGATTCCCGCCGCCGGCTCGATCATCATCAACGAGCTTCTGAGCCACAGCCACTCCACCGCCAGCGACTGGATCGAGTTCAAGAATTCCACCGGCGCTGCGATCGATATCAGCGGCTGGTATCTCAGCGATACATCCTCAAACCTGCTCGAATACCGAATCCCCGCAGGCTCGATCGTTCCCGCCGGCGGGTATTTCATCCTCACCGAGGTCGACAATTTCGGCACGGTGTTCGGCTTCAGCGAGGATGGCGATCAGGCCTACCTCTCCTCCTCATCATCCATCGGGAGCCTCAGTGGTTATCGCGTCGGCGTCAGCTTCGCGGCGGCGGAGAGCGGCGTTCCCTTCGCCACCTACACCACCAGCACCGGCCGGGTCGATTTCGTCGCCGAGAGCGTTCCGACGCCCGGCGCTGCCAACGCCTACCCCATGGTTGGCCCGGTCATCATCAGCGAGTTGATGTACAAACCCTCGGGCACGGGCGATGAGTGGATCGAGCTGCGCAACATCACCACCAGCGCCGTGCCGCTCTACGACACGGCCACGCCGGCCGATACATGGCAGTTCACCGCTGGCGTGACCTTCAGCTTCCCGCTGGGCGCATCGATCCCCTCCAACGGCTACGCGCTGGTCGTGCCGATCGACCCGGCGATGTTCCGAACGAAGTATTCGATCCCGGCGGCCGTGCCGATTTACGGCCCCTACACCGGCGCGCTCAACAACGCCGGCGAAGACATCGAGATCAGCAAACCCAACAACTTCGATCCCGCCAAATCGCTCGGCTATATCCGCGTCGATGATGTGAATTATACCAGCGTCGCCCCCTGGCCCACCGCGCCCGACGGGAGTGGCCCCGCGCTGGTCCGCAAGGTCGCCCTGGCTTACGGCAACGATGTCATCAACTGGCAGGCCAGCGCCACCGGTGGAACGCCCGGCACCGATCCCGACACCACCGCGCCGACGCTCAACGGCGCGGCCGCATTCATCCCCGCCGTCCCCGGCACCGTCCGCATCCGCTTCACCGAGGATGTTTCCGCCTCCCTCGTGGCGGCCGACCTGAGCTTGCGCTTGAGCGGTTCCGCGACGGACCTCTACGCCACAACCGTCGCATGGGATGCCGCGACTTTCACCGCCGCATTCACGCTTCCCGCCGGCCTCGCTTCCGGCAACTACACCGCCACGCTCGCCGCCGGCGCGGTGAGTGATGCCGCTGGCAACGCGCTGGCCGCGCCCGCCACGATTACGTTTGGCTTCCTCCCCGGCGACGCCGACCTCTCCCGCGATGTCGGCCTCA
>JBBRTW010000684.1:0-1812 GCA_038244055.1 Tepidisphaerales bacterium
ACACACCCGATTATTTGAAGCGCTTCGTGGGCAAGATGGTCGGCGCAACCGAGGCGGAGACGGCCCCGCCGGGGAAGTTGCTTGCCGTGCTGCCGGATCGATGGAAACTGGCTTACGATGAGCCTGACAAGGGCGTGGATGCCGGATTCGCCAAAGTGGAGTTCGATGATGCGGCCTGGAAATCAGTGGCGACTTACAGCGATACACTGGATGGGCAGGGGATGGAGGATAAGAAGACGATCATGTGGTATCGCACGATGATCGATCTGCCGGCCGCCCCGGCCAGGGGGGCGCTGTGGTTCATCGATGTGGATGGCAGCGCAACCGTGTATATCAACGGCAAAGAGGCCGGGACGAGCGGGAAGAAGCGCACGGCCTTCGAAGTGGATGGATCGGGGTTGCAGGCCGGGAAGAACACGATCGCCGTGCGCGTGGATCACTCGGCGATCACGGAGTTGTTCCTGGGCGGAATCCTTCGGCCGGTTTATCTGGTTGAGAAGGGGAAGTGACGGGAAGAATCGCTCGATCCAATCGACTACGGGGCGCTTCATGCAGCGCGGCGGATGGAGTTGGGCTTGGCAACACTCGACTTTGCTTGATCGGTAGCCGTTTGCTCAAACCGAATTTTCTTCCGCAGCCCGCGAATGTCCTGAAGGAGTTCCTTGCGGAGGATATAGCGGGTGAGCGTGGCGGCGGCGAAACTGTAGAAAAATAGCTCGGCCGATGTGATCAGCATGACCCTCCGTGAACAGAAAATCGCCATGGCGCAGGCGATGGCCCATTCGCTGAGGGAGATGAGCGTGAAATCGCGCCAGGGCTGGGGACGGATGAGGAACTCGCGCTGGGTACGGGTGTAGCGGAGGTGAAACGCGGCCGTGGTGATGATCGCGCCGGCGTAGGCGATGGCGATGGCCGGGGGCGGCGCGACCAGCCCCTGCACCGAGGATTTGAGAAGTGCCACGGCATAGATCGCGAAACCGACGAGCCAACCGGCCGCGGTGGCGATGAGGAATTTGGCGGCCGGGGAAATGCGCGGGAAGAAGAAATCGTAGAGCCGGCTCAGATGCTCGAGGTATTTGAACTGCTGCTTGAGGTTGAGCTTGGACTCACCGGCCTGGCGGGTGCCAAAGTCGATGGGGATTTCGGTGATGCGCTCGGGGGCAATGCGGCATTTGCACATGAGCTCGAGAGCGATCTTGTAGCCCAGGGGCGTCAGGTGCTGGGCGCGCTCGTAAGTGGTGCGGCGGAGGGCGAAGAAGCCGGACATGGGGTCGTGGGTCCGGCCGGCGAAGGGGCGGGCGAGGAGCGTCGCGGCCTTGGAATTGAGCCGGCGGAAGAAGGACCATTCATTTTGGGTGGTGCCGCCGGCGATGTAGCGGGAGCCGATGACGAAATCGGCCGAGTCGTTTTGGAGGGGTGCGAGGAGGGCGGGGATTTTCTCCGGGGGGTGCTGGAGATCGGCATCCATGACAACGAGATAGTCGCCATGCGATTCGCGCAGGCCGTGGAGGACCGCGCCGGAGAGGCCGTCCTTTGGCGCGCGGACGAAGAGGCGGACGGGATAGTCGCGGGAGAGTTCGGCGCAGACCGAGACGGTATCATCGGTGCTCTGGTCGTCGATAATGAGGATTTCGTAATCGCGTGCGCTGGAGTCGGCGCGGGCGGCCGAGGATTGTGGGCCGCTGTTGCTTGAGAGCGCGGCGGCGATGCGCGGGATAAGCAGGGGGAGGTTGGCGGCCTCGTTGAGCGTGGGGATGATGATGGAGAGGTGGGGGTTCATCAACAGTGTTATCGGCACAAATCGGGGGTGGG
>JBBRTW010000685.1:0-1779 GCA_038244055.1 Tepidisphaerales bacterium
AGCATCACCGGCCCCACCGGCAACCTCAACCTCCACACCAACGCCATGGTCGTCAATTACACCGGAACCAGCCCGCTCCTCGATCCCAGCCCCACCGGCATCCGCGCGGCCATTATTGCGGCCTACAACGGCGGCGACTGGCTCGGCAAAGGAATCGGCTCGACTGAGATCGCCGCCAGCATCGGCTCGAGCAAGCGGCTTGCGGTCGGCTTCGTCGAAGCCAGTGACCTGCTCGGCCCAACCGGTGGAAACTGGAACCTCGGCCAGAGCGTAACCTCCGCGGTCGATGGCACCGCGGTCCTCGTTCGCACGACACTGGCCGGCGATGCCGATCTCTCCGGCGATGTCGGCCTGAACGACCTGCTCCGCTTGGCCAATCACTACGGCCTGGCGACCTCACCCACGTCAAGTTGGTACGATGGCGACTTCGATTACTCGGGCGATGTTGGCCTGAATGACCTCTTGCAGCTTGCCAACAACTATGGGCAGGCGATGCCGGGCTCGGCCATCCCGAGTTCCTCTCCGCAATTCGCGGCCGATATGCAACTGGCCTTCGAACTGGCCGGCCAAGGCGTGACCAGCGTCCCCGAGCCGACCGGCCTGGGTTTTGCGGCACTGGCTGCGGCGGCCGCGCTGCTGCGGCGGAATCGCGGACGGCAGCGCAAAGCGGCTTGAAGCCGGCGATGTCCGATATGTTTGTCGATGTCTTCGCCTCACCCTCTTCGCCGTCGGCTCACCCCGGCCCCGGCGGCGGAGTCACATATTTCGCTTTGTTGCGCGCGATCCGCGCCTCTCTTGCCTGGCGGAGTTCTTCCTCGCGCCGAGTCGAGACGTGCCGCTGTAGCACCCACTCGAACTTTTCGTAATGGTTCCGGTACATCAGCCCCAGATGCCAGCAGGCCAGGTGCATGAAGTAAACCGAAATGCCCCAGATGGGCAGGAAAATGTAGGGGCGACTGAGCCAGCTCATCCAGTCAAATTCATCGCGCAGGCGCTTTGGGATTGCCAATTCGCCGGCGATGCTGAAGACAAACAGGGGCAGAGCGACCGCCCAGATGAGCAGCGACGCAATGTAGGACCAACCACTGGCGCGGGCCGTGCGGATCAGGCGATCGTAGCGCAGATTGTTGAGCGTCCCGCTGGTGGCGGCGGTGAGAATGGCGGCCGGGAAGATCAGAAAGCACACCGCGCCGATCAGCCACGCCATCGGCCGAAATTCCACAGGCAGGACCATGCCCAATAACACCGCCGGCGCGAAAGAGATCATCAGCGCGATCGAAAATTGCACGAACGATCCCCAGATATCCTCTCCCCACGCCACGGCGCGCAGCGGCCGGGGGAGTTCATCCACATGAGTCGGGCCGGTTTCATCGATGGTATTCACGTAGTGGGCCATCAGGAAAAATGCCATCGGGATGTTGACCAGCTTCGGCTCGGTTCCCGCATAGGCCAGCACCATCCCCAGGAATCCCCCCAGAAAATTCCACGCGAAGCAGAATGCGAACGTGAAGAGCATCACAAACATATTCGCGGGCATGAAGAGCTCGCCCATGATGCGGAAGAGGCTGAAATATCGCGCGTTCTCTCCCGAGGCATAACCGACCGCGTGCCGGGCGACGGGGATCGGCCCGCCTTCTCCGGGCGCGGGCGGGTTGGCGATTTCGATCGGCCGGACCAAGTCGCCGGTGACCGGATCGTACTTGGGCGGCAAGCGCCGGGCGGCGGGAACGCCCGGGGCAAGTTTGAGCGGCAGTTCCGACTCATCGACGCCGACGGCCA
>JBBRTW010000686.1:0-1742 GCA_038244055.1 Tepidisphaerales bacterium
AAGAAACGGCGGCCCAAGCAATTCGATCTGATGAACAAACCGAGGAAGGCCCTACGAGAACTACTGAAAAACAAGCGGAAAGTGGCTTAAGTTGATGACATTAGCTCCCGTCCCTTTTTTCACGTTCTAATCTGGGAGCAGCAAGGTCGCTCGACATTCCGATTTCGAGTTTCTCAATGGAACGCGCGGAAGATCTCGACATCGGAATGTCGAGCTACTCAGGCGATTCTCTGCTTCCGCTCAGACTCCTCCACCATCCGATTCTTCGGCTGGCCATGGCCGGAAACCGGCGCTTCCACGACTTCCGCCCCCGTCGGCACTTCGCGGATGACCGGGAAGCTCCAGGAATCGTGCAGGCTCAGGCCCTCGCGCCCATCTTCGGGCACCGGCGGAAGCGTCACGCGGACCGTCCGCTTGCTGGAGTAGACGCGCCGGCGGGCGAGGTAGAGCATCTCTTCGCTGATGCGGCGGTGCCGTCCCATCATGTCGGCCAGCAGCGCCAGCGCCCCCAGCAGGAAGGAGAGCGTCACCAGAACCCCCGCGATGGGAATCAGGCTCGTGAAGGGTGTGGTCTTGTGAATCGTTTCGAGAACCCGGCTGCCGTTCTGGATGATGAAGTTGCCGGATTTATCCAGGATCGGATTGGTTTCGGTATTGAAGATGAACCAGACGCCGACGAACCCCCCGGTCAGCACGCCCATCATCAGGAGCATCATGGCGATTCCGCCGAAGAATTTGAGCGGCTGGATATCGCGCATGGCGCGGAGGATGATCGGGAAGGAATTGGTGGCGTACTTGAAGATCGAGGAAGCGATGCGCGATTTGCCGAACTCGCGCACCCCGCGCACCTTGAGCGGCACCTCGGTCATGCGCAGGCCCTTGGAGAACAGATCGATGAAGCATTCCTGCGTGTAAGTATATCTGCCGAATAGGGTTAGGCGATAGGCGGCCTCGCGATTGAAAGCCCGGAAGCCGCAGGAAACATCGGTGAATTTCGTGCCGCCACAGATCCAGTTGATCATCTTGGTGACGATCTTGTTGCCGTAATACTTTACGATCGGCATGGTCGGCCGAAGGGCGGGATCGGAGAAGCGCGAGCAGGTGACGAAATCGGCCTCATCCTTCAGCAGAGGCTGGATCAGCTTGCGGATGTCATCGGGATTGAACTGGCCATCGCCATCGATATTGACCATGATATCCGCCCCCCGGCGCATGGCGCGCTCGAGGCCGGTGCGGAAAACGTGGCCCAGGCCGCCTTTTCCGGGGAGATTGATGACGATCGCGCCGGCTCGCTTAGCCTCGGCCGCCGTGTTGTCGGTCGAGCCATCGTTGAGAACGATGACCTCGGTTTCGGTAATACCGGGGATATCGCGCGGAACGCCGGAGACCACCTGGTAGATGGTCTTCTCCTCGTTCAATGCGGGAATGGTCACGACCAGTTTCATGGACGGCTCGTCTGTATCAAGCGGGGCCAGGTGGATGGTTGGGAAGCGGGGCATGGTAGCGAGTCCGTAAAGGTGCTACAAGCCCTGTATACTGATTGGAGGGGCACCGAGCCTCGCCAAAACAGGGCCGAATCATACCAGCGTGGGGCGGAAAATGCGGCGGGCAACATTATTGAAAACGCCGCTTCCGCGCGCCGGCAAGCATAATTATCGGCCGTTGGCTGGGTGGGAGATGAAATTCGCATGTTGCAGGGGGAACACGGATGGAAGGGTTCAGGGTTCGGGGTTCGGGGTTTG
>JBBRTW010000687.1:0-1724 GCA_038244055.1 Tepidisphaerales bacterium
GCGCTTGGCGATGAAATATCATCCCGACCGGGCCGAGGGGGACAAGTCCGAGGCGGAGCTTCGCTTCAAGGAATGCGCCGAGGCTTACGAGGTGCTTTCGGATCCGGAAAAGCGGCAGCGCTACGACCGCCACGGCCACCAGGGCGTTCATGGCCAGCACGATTTCTCCCATATGGATATCGGGGATATCTTCTCGATGTTCAACGATATCTTCGGCGGCAGCGGCGGCGGACGCCGCGCCTCAACCCATGCCCGCGGCTACGACCTGGAAACGCAGGTCGAGCTGACATTGGCCGAAGTCGCCACCGGCGTCGAAAAAACCATCGAGTTCGAGCGCCAGGATAAATGCGAAGCCTGCAAAGGCGCTGGGGCCAAGCCGGGTGGCGATGTGGTGTGCGTGCAGTGCGGCGGGCAGGGGCGGGTGGCACAGCAGGGGTTCGGCGGGATGTTCCGCATGGTCACCAACTGCCCCAATTGCCGTGGCCGGGGCAAGGTCATTAAGGACCCGTGCGATACCTGCCGCGGCTCCGGCAAGCAGAACAAGAAGCGCGTGGTGATCGTAAAGATTCCAGCGGGCGTGCATGAAGGCCAGGCTGTCCGCGTCACCGGCGAAGGCGAGCCCGGCGACCATGGCGGTCCGGCCGGCGATCTGCACTGCTATATCGCCATCAAGCCCCATACGATCTTCAGCCGCCACAACAACGACCTCGTCTGCCAGGTGCCCATCTCCTTCTCGCAGGCGGCCCTGGGCGCGAAACTTGAAGTCCCCACGCTGCGCGGCGCCCAGACCATGGATATCCCCGCCGGCACGCAGCACGGCGAGGTTTTCAAGCTCAAGGGCCAGGGACTCCCGGATTTGCGCTCTTACCGAAACGGCGATGCGCTGGTACAGATTCTCATTGAGATCCCGAAGAAACTGACCGAAAAACAAAAGCAGTTGCTCCGCGAATTTTCCGGCACCGAAGACGGTGCGACCATGCCGCAGCGCAAGAGCTTTCTCGAAAAGCTCAAGGGTATGTTCAAGACTGAGCAGTAGGCCCGAAAAACGAAAACCGAAAAACTTAAAGCATCGATCGCGGCTGGGTTTTTCAATTGCAACATCGAAACAAGCAAAAGAGCCATGACAACGACACCTGAAAACGACAACGACAACAACAACCCCGACGCCGGCGCGGCGGGGTCGGATATTCCCGATGTCATCGATCTGGGCGCGGCCGATGATGCGGTCACCGAAGGCGTCTCGGCCGAGGAACACCGCAAAATCCGCGAAGAGCGCGACAAGCTCCTCTATCTCGCCGCCGAATCGCAGAACATGCGCAAGCGCCTGCAATCCGAGAAGGAGCAGGCCGTCCAGTACGCCAACCAGACCCTCATCCGCTCGCTGGTCCCGATCATCGACAATTTCGAGCGCGCCCTGGCCGTCGATACGGTCAAGACCGATGCGGCCACCGTCCTCAAAGGCCTGCAACTGGTTCACGACCAGATGATGGCCGAGCTCAGGAAGCAGGCCGTTGAGGTCATCGACCCCAAGCCCGGTGAAGTCTTCGACCCCACCCAGCACGAAGCGCTCATGCAGATCGACAACCCCAAGTTCAAGCCCAACACCATCATCCAGGCCCGCACCCGCGGCTACGCCCTCCACGCCCGAACCCTGCGCCCGGCCGGCGTGATGGTGGCGAAGTAAAGGATGAAGGATGAAGGCAGAAGGATGAATAAAATCTCCC
>JBBRTW010000688.1:0-1707 GCA_038244055.1 Tepidisphaerales bacterium
CGGTGACCGCGGCCCGGACCGCGGTGGCGAGAGGCATGGCGCTGGTGGACTTGGCACTGCTGCAGGATAGTCGGCGAGTAGGTTGGGGCATGCTTGCTCTCAACGGAGGTCGGCTTATTCCGCAGGGGACGAAGCGGGGTGTTATAGGAAGGCAGTAGTGTAGCGGGGGTGGGAGAAACGGGGAAGGGAATGGAAAGGGGAATTATGAATGGTCGGTGGCCAGCGGTCGGAAGTGGGGAGGAAGGAAATTTGCAGTGACCCAATGGCGGGTGATGTGGCGGGAGTGGCGGAGAAAAGGGGCGTTTTCTGGAATCTTGTGATGTGGGGCTTGCTTTGTGCCGACAAATGTACTACCATATTCTTCAACACCTACAGGGGTGGGACGGGACGTCGGGGGCTCAGGGGTTTTTCCACACGACGATTTCTTTTACTTTTTAATCAAGAAACCTCAGTATACTTGCGTGCGCTGCGCCACTTAACACCGATCATTTCGATCCGTGGGCGCGCCTCGCCAGGGAGTAATGTTTTTGCAGTATCACGAACCGATTATCAATTTTCTGGGCGAACAAAATGGCCAGGCACTTCGCGTGTCCGACCTTGCGGATCGCCTCAACATTCAACCGGCAGACCGGGCGGAGTTTGAGAAGGCCGCCGACGAGCTCGCCGCCTCGGGCCGCGTGGTCATGGGCGCCGGCCGCATGATCGAGCTGCCCGCCATGGGCAACAAGGTCACGGGGACGTATCGCCAGACGATGCGCGGGTTTGGTTTTGTCATACCCGATGAACCCAACGCGCACGGCGATTTGTTCATCCCCATCGGCGAGAACCTGGATGCGGTGACCGGAGATTTTGTCACGGCGAAGGTGATCGTGCGCGAGAAGTACGACACCCGCGACAAGAAAAATATCTTCGGCCGCATCACCGAGATTTTGAAGCGGCGGACCAATAAGGTCGTCGGCACGCTGGTGAAGCAGAACAATCACTGGGTGGTGATTCCCGACGGCAACGTGTTCAAGACGCCGGTGGAAGTGCAGGACGTGACGGCGAAGAATGCGAGCGAGAACGACAAGGTGGTGCTGGAGTTACTCAAGTATCCGCAGGGCGACCAGTTGGCGCAGGGCGTGATCATGGAGATTCTGGGGGCCAAGGGCGAGCCGGAGGTGGAGCTGCAGAGCATTATTCGGCAGTTCGATTTGCCGGCGGCGTTTCCCGAGGCGGTGATGGAGCAGGCGCGTAATGCGGCGACGAGTTACGATCCGAAGAAATTTATAGGCAAGAGTGCTGGTGGGGGCGAGCGCGAGGATCTGCGGGAAGAGCTGATCGTCACGATCGACCCGGACGATGCGCGGGATTTTGACGATGCGATTTCGCTGCGGCAGCTGAAAGGTCCCGCGGCGCGGGAGCCCGCTTCCGAAGACGGCGATGTCGATGTGGAAAGCCTGATGCGGGGCGGCACCGGCGAAGCGGCGTGGGAACTCGGCGTGCATATCGCCGACGTTTCGAGTTTCGTGATCGTTGAAACACCGATGGACATGGAGGCGCGGGCGCGGGGCAACAGCACTTATTTTCCCGGCTATGTGATTCCGATGTTGCCGGAGATTCTTTCCAATGGCGTCTGTTCGCTGCAGGAAGATCAGCCGCGGCTGACGAAGAGCGCCTTCATCCGGTACGACGCCAACGGGCGCGTGGTGGGGACCCGGTTTGCCA
>JBBRTW010000689.1:0-1704 GCA_038244055.1 Tepidisphaerales bacterium
CTCAGCCAGTTTCATCGCGTAAGACTGCCGGGCGCGGTTATCGCCAATGGCCACGATTGCCCCCGAAACGCCCTTGGATTTGAGCTTGGGAAGAAGATTCAGATGCCCCAGAACCGGAACGCCGGCCACTTCGGTGCCGTGCAGATCCTGGTTGGCATCGAGAAAGCCGATGATGCGGTGCCCGCCGGCCGTGCGGAGAATGTCCAGCACTACCCGCCCGTGACCGCCTGCGCCCGCAATGACAACATCCATACTCACTCCGCGCGCAATTTGCGCCGCGAATCGGCGGCCGACAGCGCCCAAGTGTGCTTATCGGAACCTAATGCTGGTTTTCTTGAAGCTCATCGTGCTATAAACCGGGGACATGTCGTGGCATCAGGCGGAACGAAGGCGCTGGTTTTGGCTGGCGTCTATCCTGGCATCGGGGGTGGTCCTGGCGGTCGTCATCCGCCAATGGGCGTGGTCTTTCGCGCCCGGCATTCCGAGCGAATCGGACGAGGTGGTCATCCGCTACATGGCCTGGGGCGTTCCGCAGCAGATCGAGATCGAGCGCGAGGTGATCGCCGCGTTCAACGACAAGATGAAGCGCGAGGGCCAGCGCGTCCGGGTTGAACTCTGCCTGACGCCCTCCTCGGGGTATTCGTACAAATTGACGCTCATGCTGGCCAGCGGCACCGCGCCGGATGTGATGCGCGTGGACCACTACCAGTTTCCCTCCCTGGCCTCGCGGCATTATTTCAAGCCGCTCGATGACCTGATCGCGGCCGATTCCGATTTCAAGATCGACGACTTTCACGCAGTGGTCCTGAAAGAAGGACGCTGCGGCGGGAAGTTATATGGGCTGAATGTTCTCTTCGGCGGGGTGATCTGCTACTACAACCGCGACCTGTTCGCGCGGGCGGGGCTGGAGGATCCGCATGAGCTGTTCAAGCGCGGGCAATGGACCTGGGCCGAGTTCGACAAGGCCTGCAAGGTGCTGACCCAGGTCGATCGGCAGGGCCGGCCGGTGCAATATGGCTTTGCGATGCCAATGGGGAATTGGCCGTGGATGTGGGCGATTTTCGTGTGGCGCTACGGGGGCGATCTGCTTTCGGAGGATCGCGCGCGCTGTGTCATGGACAGCCCCGAGGCTATCGCGGGCATGAAGAAGTTCCACGAGATTCGCTGGAAGTACAGCCCGACGCCCAACGATACCTACACCGGCGGATACACCTTCGATGGCGGCAAAGTCGCGATGGAGTTCACATTTGTCGGGATGATGCCCAAGTTCCGCGACAACATCCGCGATTTCCGCTGGGATTGCGTGCCCACGCCGAGAAATGAGGATGGCTCGCAATGGTGCCTGGTCAAAGGGAATCAACTCGCCATGTCGGCCGCCTGCGCCCATCCGCGCCAGGCCTGGGAATGGATGAAATTCCTGACCAGCGAAGAAACCGAGATGCGCCTCTACGGCGACCGCCTCAGGCGCGGCGTGCCCACGCGCAAGGCGCTGCTGACGCGCGGCGATTATCTGCACGCCGGCCGAATGCCCTTCAATACCGATACGTTTCCATACCTGCTGGTGCATGCCCGCGAACTGCCGATCGATGCCACCTGGCCGATGTGGAGCGCGACCGCCCAGAACTCGGTCGATACCCTACTTCAGGAGCGCGATGTGGATGTGGAGAAACTCATGAAGACCGCCGCCGCGGCGGCGACGGAGAC
>JBBRTW010000690.1:0-1655 GCA_038244055.1 Tepidisphaerales bacterium
AGCGTGACCGGCACCATTTCCGCCATCAATGCGGCATTCGATGGGATGACCTTCACCCCCGCCCTGCACTCCATCGCCGGCGCGGGCATCCGGTTGGTGACGACGGATTCTTCCACCTCCACCACCTCATCGCTGCCGGTCACGATTACGCCGGTCGCGCATACGCCGACGGTCACCAATGCCTCGACCAACGAAAATCAGCAGACTGCAGGCGGATTGGTCATCAGCCCCAGCGCCATCGACAACGGGTTTTCGGTCTACTTCCAGATCAGCCACATTTCCGGCGGCACGCTGCTGTTGAACAGCGGCCAGACGGTGCTGAGCGAGGGCGACTTCATCACCGCCGCCCAAGGACAGGCGGGCCTGAAATTTACGCCAACCACCGATTCATTTTCCCCCGGCAGTTTCGACGTGCAAGCCAGCACCGCCAGCAATATCTCGGGCCTGGGCGGCTCAGTTGTCACTGCGACAATTACCGTAAACGCCACCCCGCAAATCGACTGCACTGGCATCGATCTTGGCTACACCGAAGGCCAGGGCCCGGCTGCTGTCGACCCTGGCCTACTGATTTCCGACCCCGACAGCGGCTCGATGGCCGTCGCGGACGTCATCATCCTCGTTTACAACCCCGGCCAGGAATCGCTCGGTTTCGTCAATCAAAACGGCATCACGGGCACTTGGAATGCATCTGCCGGAATTCTTCAATTGACTGGATCTGCCACGATTGCGCAATATCGCGATGCGCTGCGATCGGTCACCTATACCAACACGAGCCATGATCCTTCCACAACACCGCCGGTAATCGAATTTGCCGTGAACGACGGCCAGGCCTGGAGCGCGCCGGCCTTCCGCCAGCTTCGGATAACGCCCGTCAACGATGCCCCCACGCTGACAGCTCCCGCTTCGGCGACGATTCCTGAAGACACGGCGATCGTCTTTTCGACGGCGGGGGGGAACGCGATTTCTCTCGCCGACTTCGATGCCGACGGAAGCATCGAACAACTTTCGCTGACCACATCCAACGGAATTCTCACGCTGCCGACTACGTCCGGCCTGACATTTGTCGGCGGCTCGGCCAATGCATCGGCATCGCTCACCTTTCAGGGAACCCTCGCCGATATCAACGCGGCGCTCGATGGGCTGATGTTTATGCCAGCCTCGAATTACAACGGCCCCGCCCCCATCCAGATCAGCGCCGACGACCTGGGCAACACTGGCATCGGCGGCGGGCAAGTTGTGAATTCCACAATTTATGTGCATGTCACGCCGGTCAACGATGCCCCGGTCATCGCATCGCCGGCCACCATTAGCACCGAAGAGGAATCCCCTCTTGTCTTCTCCACCGCGGCGGGAAATGGAATTTTGATTTCCGACGTGGATGCAAACGGCGGCATCGCCACGGTAAGGCTCAGCGCAACCAACGGAACGCTGACGCCGTCGACCACCGCTGGGTTGACGCTGATCGAAGGCACCGGCTTGGGCGATGCCGAGATGGCCTTCTCCGGCACGCTGGCCGACATCAATGCCGCCCTCGATGGGTTAACGTTTAGTCCCGATACACTTTTTTCCGGCCGCGCCCAGCTACACGTTGGTGTTAGCGATGACGGCAACACAGGCCCCGGACCGGCCCAGACCGACAGTGCGAATTTCGCGAT
>JBBRTW010000691.1:0-1650 GCA_038244055.1 Tepidisphaerales bacterium
AAGAAGATCCGCCAGGAGCGGCGCAAGGTGTCCGAGGCCCGTGTCACATTTCGCTGGTCAACCGGCCCGGAAATCGACAAGAAGGATTGGGACCTGTTCTACCGATGTTACGAGCGCACCTACCTCGAACACGGTAATGCGCCCTATCTCACCCAGGATTTTTTCGTGCGGATGGCAAGTGACATGCCGGAGAACTGGCTGTTGTTTGTGGCCGAGCGCAATTCCAGAGCCATCGCCTGCAGCTTGATTGCACTGAGCCAGCCGCCGATCTTCGGGCCCGATGAGCCCGCCACCCAGCCGGCCGGCAAGGTGGCCTACGGGCGGTATTGGGGCGCGCTGGAGCGGGTCGACTGCCTGCACTTCGAAGCCTGCTATTACCAGCCGCTGCAGTGGTGCATCGAACATGGGTTCGACCGTTTCGAAGGCGGCGCCCAGGGCGAACACAAGATGGCGCGGGCGCTGATGCCGGTGAAGACACACAGCGCGCATTGGCTGGCCCATCCGGCCTTCGCCGACGCCGTGGAACGCTTCCTGGAGCGCGAGGGCCAGGGCATAGCGAACTACATGGACCACCTGGAAGAACGCAGCCCGTTCCGGCGCGCCTGATCCCTACAGATCGCGGTGCTGCTTCGCGTAACTGGCAATGCCGTCAGCAATCTCCTTGCGAGCGGCTTCCGGGCCTTCCCAGCCGAGGATCTTGACCCACTTGCCGGGCTCCAGGTCCTTGTAGTGCTCGAAGAAATGGGCGATGGTCTTCAGCCGCAGCGGGTTCAGGTCCTCGGGCGTCTGCCATTGGCTGTAGATCGCCAGGATCTTGTCGATCGGGACCGCCAGCACCTTGCCGTCCTGGCCGGCCTCGTCCTCCATCTGCAGGATGCCCAGGGCCCGGCAAGTCACCACCACGCCGGGGATCAGCGGCACCGGCGTGATCACCAGGACGTCCACCGGGTCGCCGTCGCCGCTCAGCGTCTTGGGCACGTAGCCGTAGTTGGTGGGGTAGTGCATCGACGTGCTCATGAAGCGGTCGACGAAGATGGCGCCGGTTTCCTTGTCCACCTCGTACTTCACGGGGTCGGCGTTCATGGGGATCTCGATGATCACGTTGAAGGCATCGGGGGCATGTTTGCCGGGGGCGACATTGTCCAGGGACATGGTTTTCGTTTCAAAAAAACAGCGGAACAGGATTGGTAGTAACCCTTATTTTAATTTGCAGGGCCCGCTTTCGGTGCCCATACGGGAATTGGTCACAAGTTTGCGCTTATATTTCTCCGGTTGGCCAATCGTCTCCTCCCCGCCTCCCGGGGGCTACGAGGAAGCAACGCAGCGGAGGCACCGCTCGCGGGGCGCCTCTCGCACGTTACTCAATCGAAACAACGTAGGAGAAACAAAAATGACAGGCAATTCGGCGCTGGTAATGGCGCTCGTCTGCGGCTTCGCGGCCGTGGCATACGGCTTCTGGGCCCGTGGGTGGATTCTCGCCCAGGACCCCGGCAACCCCCGCATGCAGGAAATTTCCGGCGCCATCCAGGCCGGGGCCGCGGCCTATCTGGCGCGGCAATACAAGACCATCGGCATGGTCGGCGTGGTGCTCGCCATCCTGATCGCGGTCTTCCTCGATTCCACCACGGCTATCGGCTTCGTCATCGGCGC
>JBBRTW010000692.1:0-1643 GCA_038244055.1 Tepidisphaerales bacterium
CTGTCCCGGCTTGTCCAGAGACGCGGGATTGCGCACAGTCATTTAGTTCACCGGAGCAGTCGCCGGCTTGGAGGCAGCCGGGCGGGTCGCGGGGATCGTGGTTGGCGCGACAGGCGCTGTCGCGGGCGCGGGCCGGGTGGTCGCGGCGGGCAATCCACCATCCGACGCCCATTCCTGATCCTTCGTGCCGCGAAGAAGATAGACGACCGGTTTGGGATCGCGTGTTTCCGCGGGCGCGTCCAGGCCGGTTACCTCGACTTTGGGATACGGGCGGGATAGCACGGACTCAAACTCCTTTGGCCCGTATCCAAACCATAGATAAAGAACGCGCCGCTTGTCGAACCGCTCCAGCAGTTTCTTCAACCCCTCTTCCGTCGTCGTTTCGTTATCATTAAAACCATCAGAAATAATGTAGCGGTCCGCATACCACGGCAGGGCATAGTTCACGCCCGCCACATGTTGTCCGCCGATATCCTGCGTGCCGATGGGCAGGTCGGTGATTAGGACATCGCTGGAGCGCGTCGCCTTCTGGAGCGTGCCGATCCACGCCAGGCGAAGGTCCGCATTGCTGGGAATTGGAATATCGTGGAGGCCCGGGTGCCGCATGCGCCAGAGGAACGGGCCGGCCGCCAGCAGCGGGATCATCGCGGCGGCGGCCCAGGCGGCGCGATCCATCATGCCAGGGGCGAACCCCCGCGGAGTGCGGCCGGCGATGGTCAGCCAGGTGAGCAGGCCGCCGGCGCAGATTGCAAGAGGCGCGGCCAGGCCGTACTGCCAGAATTCCCAGTGGCGCGCGGAGAAGGGGAAGAGCAGCGTGAACGCGATCTGCGCCCCCAGGAGCGCGATCAGGATTCTTCCCCCCGCGCGGCGACCGGTTTCGCCCGAGCGCCCGGCCAATCGATGCGACCAGGCCCGCCACAGCAGCAGCCCGAGCAATCCCAGCGCCAGGGCCGGCGCGGTGAACAGATCCAGCAGCCACGACTTGGCAGCGCCGAAACTCCTGAAGAGCGCGAAAAACCGCTGGTACTGCTCGGATGCGCCGATCTGCTTGCCCCCTTCGGCATGTTCGGTCGTGCTGGCCAGCACCGCCGCGAACGAGGAATTGTTGATCTTCAGATAGAGCATGACGATCAGCAGAACCGCCAGCGGAAAGATGATGAGCATCAACGACAGAATGATCGGCCGGCCGGGGGCATCCTCTTCATCGCTGTCATCGGATGAACCGGCGGCCGGGGATGCGGGCGAGGCGGACGGCTCGGGCTCCGGCATGCGCTGCAGGAGATTCGCGATCCCCAGCAGTATCGCGAACAAATAGACCGGCCAATCGGTCAGGCAGCCCAGGAAGAGGGCGAAGAAAACGATCGTCAAATTGATCACCGAGCGCGAGCGCGCCCAGCCGAGGTATCCGTGGGCCGCGATCAGCATCAGCGCCATCGCCACCGGCGCGGGCGTGACCACCTGCGCGTAGTAGGCGGTCATCGGCAGGAGCGAGCAGATGGCGATCGTCGCCAGCGCCGCCCCGGAGCCGAAGATCCGCCGCACCAGCCCGTAGAGCAGCAGCAGCGCGAAGCCCGTGAACGCCAGGGAGAATCCGCGGATGGCGCGATCCGATTCGCCCACGAGTTTCATCCATCCCGCCAGGA
>JBBRTW010000693.1:0-1631 GCA_038244055.1 Tepidisphaerales bacterium
ACGCCGCCGCCGCTGCGATCCGCTCCGGGGACCTGGCGAAACTCCCTCCGGCCGCACGGACGAGAGCCCGCGAGTGGTTCGATTTCTGAGGCGTTTACGCCGCTGCATCCGCTGCATCCGCGGTATTCGCGATGAAAAAGGCCACCCGGCCGTCCGACGTAACGACCAGCCAGCCATGGCGTTGACATTCCCGCCCTCGCCTTACGGTTTTCGCCCACAACGCGGGGTAGAGCAGTCTGGTAGCTCGTCGGGCTCATAACCCGAAGGTCGGAGGTTCAAATCCTTCCCCCGCAACCATAAAAACCCCACCGGAAACGGTGGGGTTTTTTGTTATGAGGGACACCCCTCCGAAGCCCGTCAAAACACGCGGATTTCGCCGCGTTTTCTGAATCCCCCGCTCTCCGTTTTGGGCCGCATCGACCGGCCACCAAGCAGGACCGGTCCCAAACACCCGCCGTTCTCCAATTCTCCGGGGTGGAGAAGGGGCCGGGTTAACGGAGTCGTCCCGCTTGGAGTACCAAGCGACATGCGAATGCGTGGCGTGCATGGCGCGGGAAAAAAACCGGGAAAGCGGCCGCTGGCGATGGCCGAACCGCCGCGCAAAGACGGGGCATTCGGATCGGACGACATCGTGGTCGCGGAGCGCCTGGGCGGACTCCTGCGCCACTACCGATGGGAAGATGCCGCCTGACTTCCCGCCCGCCTCATGGGGGAGCCATGCCGACTCGCGAGGGCGTGATCAGTCATCTTCGCCCCGATGACCGGTCAGGCAGCTATCGAGGCATCCATCGTCCTGCGACGGCCAGCTATCCTTGTAGGGCACCTCACGCGGTTCGCCGATGGAGTACTTCGCGCAGGACTTCGGGCCGTAGCAGAATGTCTCCGAGCGGTAGCGCTTGGTCTTCCCGAAGTCGTACTCGATCTCGACGCGCGACTTGTTCGCCCACATGCAGGGCATGCAGGCCGTGCGCCAGAGCTTGGGGTCCAGCATGCGGCAACCGCGTTGGCGATAGATCTCGATGTCGGGGATGATGTCGACGAATGGCGGACCGCCGCGGTCGGCGCTCTGGTCTGGCTGCGCCACCACCTTGAGGTCACCTGCCCGGTAGAGGTCGGCGATCTCGCGCTTGCCGCCCTGGACCGGCCAACCTGTGCCGGCGGCCGTGTCGCCTAACCGGAAGCCAAGCTTCTGCTGCTGCAGGGCGGAGATGGCGACCACCATCTTCCCCGCATCGCCCTCGATCCATAGGTTGAAGCCCGTGAGGTTATGGGTGCGGTTGTCGGTCTTGTAGCGCCAGACCCAGGCACGGGGTTGGATCGCCGTGATGACGCCGGACCAGCGAACTTTGCCGGCGCGGGGACAGCCCGCTGCGTCGGGGCTGAAATCGTGGCTGATCACCGTCGCCATGCGGGATCGTCTGATTGCATCCTCTCCGGGCAAGG
Source organism: Tepidisphaerales bacterium (assembly GCA_038244055.1). Lineage (GTDB taxonomy): Bacteria > Planctomycetota > Phycisphaerae > Tepidisphaerales > Tepidisphaeraceae > DASPKW01. Next base: position 1,444 of record JBBRTW010000693.1, read on the forward strand.
CGCTGGCCGCGGTCGAGTTGGTCCTGTCGCTTGGCTGGAACGGCATGCGCCATAGGCTGCCGCGCCGCCACCTTCAAGCCTGGATCGCCATGCCCCGCGCCCCCAAGTCTTCCCGAGCCGGAGTGCTCACCCCAGACGCCATCGCCGCGTGGAGTGCGCTGCTGGACCACGCCGAGGCGTTCCGTGAT
>JBBRTW010000694.1:0-1628 GCA_038244055.1 Tepidisphaerales bacterium
GGCGTTTCCGCGGGCGCTGTGGGCTCCCCATGCGCCTTTGGGGTTGATCGGGGTGATCGGGTTTTTGCTGGCGGGTGCGTGGGGCGCGTATGCGTTTGTAGTGTCGCAGTTGATGGCAATCAGAAAAGGAGGCCAGTGATGGCGAGTCGTCGAAAGCGGGTGGGGGCGGGAATGATGATGGCGGCGTGGATGTTGGTGGCTGCGGCGTCGGTGGCGGTGCTGGCTGCGGAGGCAGAGACTCCGTGGACGGCGCCGGCGCGGGCGTCGCGGAAGCAGAACCCGGTTCCGTCGGACGAGGCGTCGATCGCCGCGGGGAAGGTCTCGTACGCCAAGAACTGTCTGTCGTGTCACGGTGCGACGGGCAAGGGCGACGGATCGGCTGCCAGGGATCTGCAGAAGAGCCCGGGCGATCTATCGAAGTCATCGATGTGGGAGCAAACCGACGGAGCAATCTTCTGGAAGCTGACCGAGGGGCGTAAGCCGATGCCCACTTTCGAGAAGACCACGACGGAAACCGAGCGATGGCAGATCATCAATTACATTCGGACGCTGGCGCCCAAGCCGGCGGCTGGTCAACCTGACGAAAAAGGAGGCAAGAAGTGAGTTCATCACAGCGGATTATCGTGGCGTTGGCGTTGCTGTTGGCGACGGGCGGGGCGGTTCGTGCGGCGGACCCCGGTCCGGGCGACCCGGGTTTTGTTTCGCGTGCCGAGTATGACTCGCTAAAGCGGGACAACGATTCTCTCAAGAAAGACTTCCTGGAGATGCGAAAGGAATTCGAGGATCTTCGCAAGCAGAAGGCGGCGGCCGGAGGCGCGGCGGCCGAACCGAAGGATGTGACGGAGCTTCGGGCGGAGGTGGCGTCGCTGCGCAAGACTCAGGAGCAGCAGATCAAGGACGCGCAGGATTACACCGACGAGCTGGAAAAGGTGGTGAAAAACGTGCAGGAGCAGGCGCGCGCGAATTCGTCGGGGACGACGCAGCTCCTGATCACTGGCGACGCGTCTGTGGGGTTTGATGCCCACCGCCACAACACCTCGAACTTTGAGGCCGGCGTGGCGCCGCGGTTCTTGTGGAAGCTCAGCGACAAAATCTATTTCGATGCCGCCCTGGACATCGGGCTGGGTCGGGATGACGCGGGCGGGAACACCACCTCTGTGGATCTGAAGATTGCGACCGCCAATTATGTGGTGTGCGATTACCTGGTGATCGGCGGAGGATTGTTCGTGGTGCCGTTTGCCGCCTACCACCACAACTTCGATCCGTCCTGGATCAACAAGCTGCCCGACGATCCGCTGGTGTTCTCCGACGGCGGCCTGGCGCCGGAGTCGGCGCTGGGGATTTTTGCCACCGGGGCGTACCTGTTCGACAACGGGATGAAGGTGAACTACTCGGTGTACATCGACAACGGCCCGGAACTCAGCGGCGGCAACGGGACGATCTCGTTCGACAACTTCACGGATCAGAACAACAACAAGGCGGTGGGCGGTCGGATTGGCTTCCTTCCGATACCGGAGCTGGAAGTAGGTTATTCGCTGCAGTGCGGGCAGGCCAGCGCGAGCACGAATCACGAGCACATCAACGCCCTGCTGCAGGCGGTGGACGTGAATTATTCGCACGAGTTTGAC
>JBBRTW010000695.1:0-1525 GCA_038244055.1 Tepidisphaerales bacterium
CGTCGGCCATCTCGATTTCCTCACCCCCGATGAAAAGGCGGTGTTCCGCACGGCGTTCGAAATCGACCAGCGCTGGCTGCTCGAACTCGCCGGCGATCGCACGCCCTATATCGACCAGGCGCAATCGCTGAACCTGTTCATTCCCGCCGATGTGGAAAAATGGGATCTGCTCATGCTGCACTTCCGCGCCTGGGAACTCGGCATCAAGTCTTTGTATTACCTGCGTTCCATGAGCATCCAGCGCGCCGGCTTCGCCGGTGGGGTGGAGGCGGACAACACCGCTGAAGCGCCGATCATGCGGATGGAGATGAAGGATTATGACGAATGTCTCGCCTGCCAATAGCGCCCGGCCGTGATCACGATCACGCTGCTCGCCGGCATGGTCGTGGCGCTGGCCTTCATCCTCGCCGGGCCGCCGCTATGGAAGCGGCGCGGCGCGGTCTTGTTGCTGGTCTGCCTGCTGTTGCTGGCCGCGATCTACTATGTGCTCGGCCAGGCAACCCGCGGGTCCTCCTGACCGTAGTTGAGATTTACCCAATGCCTTGCCTGTCACCAGGGCATGACTCCCGGGCAACCGGGGGGACCCGTGCGGCCATGCTCGGCCGCCGGGATGGTGAGGGGGCCGCGGCGTGGACTTCCACGACTCACCGCCACGGCCCCCTCCCAACCACCGGCAGGCACCCCCATATTACTGTCACCCCGGGCCTGACCCGCCGCCCGGTTTCCTTCTGCATCGCCGGCCCGACCACGCCCGCGACGCCGCGCTAACCCTCAAAGGACTCACTCCAATGTCGCTCCTCAAGGCCTCCAAGTCGTACAAGCCCTTCGAATATCCCTGGGCCTATGATTTCTGGAAACGCCAGCAACAGATCCACTGGATGCCGGAAGAAGTGCCGTTGGGGGAGGATTGCCGCGATTGGGCGCAAAAACTCACCGAGCAGGAACGCAATCTGCTCACCCAGATCTTCCGCTTCTTCACCCAGGCGGATGTGGAGGTGCAGGATTGCTACCATGAAAAATACGGCCGGGTGTTCAAGCCGACCGAAATCAAGATGATGCTGGCGGCGTTCAGCAACATGGAAACGGTGCACATCGCCGCCTACAGCCATCTGCTCGATACGATCGGCATGCCCGAAAGCGAATACAGCGCCTTCCTCAATTACAAGGAAATGCGCGACAAGCATGATTTCATGGGCACGTTCGGCGTGGAGAACGATGGCGACATCGCCCGCACGCTGGCCATGTTCGGCGGCTTCACCGAAGGGCTGCAACTGTTCGCCAGCTTTGCGATGCTGATGAACTTCCCGCGCTTCAACAAGATGAAGGGCATGGGCCAGATCGTCACCTGGTCGGTCCGCGATGAATCGCTGCACTGCGAAGGCATCATCAAGCTATTCCACGCCTTTTGCGCCGAAACCGGCGTGCTGACGGCGAAGCTGCGCGCCGAGATCGCCGACGGCTGCCAGCGCACCGTGCGGCTGGAGGATCAGTTCGGCGATCGCGCGTGGGAGATGGGCCCGGTGCC
>JBBRTW010000696.1:0-1513 GCA_038244055.1 Tepidisphaerales bacterium
AGTTGGCGATGGAGTTGTTTCCGAAGAACGACAAGGTGAAGGCGGGGGCGCGGCCGCGGAAGCTGGAGGTGAAGTTTGAGGGGGTGGCGAAGCAGGCCGAGCAGCATGAGTATGTTGAGACGACTTGGGATGCGGCGCAGAGTTCGGCGGAATGGAGCAAGCTGGATGGCAAGCGCGTGAGCATGAAGGTTGCGATCAAGGAGGGGACGAACCAGTGGACGCTGGATGACATCAAGAAGGAGAAGTATTCGGCGTGGCAGGTGGGCGGGCCCGAGGGCGGGAACAGTCCGGGGTTGCCGATGCGGGTTTATGTGCCTGCGGGGACGAAGGTGGAGCGGATGTTCAACCAGGCGAAGGGATATACGACCGGCACCGTGGCGGAGACGCACATCATCAAGGGGATTGCGCGGAGTGGCCGGCAGATGGTGGTGGAAGCGGTGGAAAAGGGCGACTGAGGCGCCTGGGGCGTCTGGAGATGAAAGGAGACGACACTGGCGGCTTGCTCCCTGAAAAAGGTGCGGCCTATTAAAGGACATTTTAGTCTTCAATTGCACGACAGGTCGAATGGCCGACGATAGACTTCAGAGGGGGGGAACTGGAGACGAGGTGGCGGATGATTAAGCTTCGGCGAGCTTTGATCGCGTGTGTGCTTGCGGGGATTCCGGTGGGGCTTGCCGGCGCCACGTTCTGGTATGCCGAGGGGCTGTCGTATTTTTCGAACAATCCGCAGACCTGCACCAACTGTCACATCATGAACGAGCAGTACGATTCCTGGGCGAAGAGCGGGCATCACCACGTGGCGGTGTGCAACGACTGTCATTTGCCGCACGCGCTGGTGCCGAAGTTGATTGCAAAGACGCGGAACGGGTGGAATCATTCGTCGGCGTTTACGCTGCAGAATTTTCCGGAGCCGATACGGATCGGGCCGAAGAACGCGGCGATTCTGCAGGAGAATTGCCTGCGTTGTCACCAGGATTTCGTACACTCGGTGATCCTTGCCGAGACCACGACGGGGCGGGCGGAAGATGCGGTTTCATGCGTTCACTGTCATAAGAATGTCGGGCATGCGCCGACGCGTCCCACTGGCAAAATGAGTTGGATCGGAGATTCCCCATGACCACGCCTGCTTCACCTTCGCCTGCACCAGGATCGCCGGTTGGCCCGCGTTTCAGCCGGGGGCGGTTCATGATGGTCATTGCGCTGACGGCGGCGGTCACGTTTGTGATCACGCTGTTCCTGATGAACATTTTTGAGCGGAAGCAGGAGGCGAAGAACCCTTACATCCGGTTTGTGAACGTGACCGAGGACACGACGGATCCGGAGCCGTGGGGCGTGAATTGGCCGCGGGAATTGGACACGTACAAGAAGACCTCGACGACGACATCAACGAAGTTCGGGGGGCATGGCGGGTCGGAATCGTTGCCGCAGGAGAAGGCGGCGCGGGATCCGTGGCTGACGCGGGCTTTTGCGGGGTATGCGTTTGCGATCGATTATCGTGATCGCCGCGGGCATC